>JBITAF010000135.1:0-35990 GCA_044440025.1 Phycisphaerales bacterium JB060
GGCCCCGGCCCCGGCCCCGGACCCCCGGACCCCCGGACCGCTCGGCCGACGCCCGATCTCCCGCGGTCCATGCCACCCAAGCCACGGCCCAGCCGCCAATGGCCCTGGTTCGGCCCCACCGAACCACGGCTCGGGCCGCCAAGACCGGGGTCCACGCCGAGAGAACCAGGGTCCAAGCCGCTCGGACCCTGGCACGGGGGCCGTGGACCACGGTTCGCGGGCCAACTTCCACGCCCGGAGCGGGTTTCCTTGGCGTGTTCGGCCCCTCTGGCCGATCGGAAGAGCGGGGCGTGCCGGGCCAGACCGGCTCCCGGTGGCCGGTCAGGCCCGCTGGGGCTCGCCGGCGTCGGATCCCAGCGCAACCACGCTGGGCCGGCCCACGCTGTGGTGGCTGAAGCCCAGCTCGGCCATCTGGTCGCGCTTGTACAAGTTGCGGCCGTCGAAGATGGTCTTCTCGGCCAGCCGCTGGCCCATGCGGGTGAAGTCGGGGGCCTTGAACTCGTCCCAATCGGTTGAGACCACGACGCCGTCGCAGCCCTCGAGGCACTCGTACATGTCGCCCACGATCTGGCAGGGCACGCCCATCTCGTCCAGGGACTGCTTGCCGGTCTTGTCGGCCACCGAGTCGTAGGCCCGGATGGTGGCCCCGTGCTCGTGGGCCAGTTGCATGAGGGTGAGGGCCGGGGCCTCGCGCACGTCGTCGGTGTTGGGCTTGAAGGCGATGCCCCAGAACGCGAGCGTTTTTCCTGCCAGGCTCCCGCCGTAATGCGCCAGGATCTTGTCGAAGAACAGGCGCCGTTGGCGCTGATTCACGTCATGCACGGCCCTGGAGAGCTGGGTGTTAAAGCCCGCCTGGTCGCCCATGCCAATCACGGCGAGGGTGTCCTTGGGGAAGCAGCTCCCGCCGTAGCCCAGGCCGGGGTAGAGGAACTTGTGGCCGATGCGGCTGTCGCTGCACATGCCCTCGCGCACGCGATTGATGTTCGCGCCGAACTGCTCGCAGAGCATCGCCATCTCGTTGATGAAGCTGATCTTGGTGGCCAGGAAGTTGTTGCTGGCGTACTTGACCATCTCGGCCGAGGGGATGTCCATGATGAAGATCGGGTGCCCGTTGCGGGTGAAGGGCTCGTAGACCTCGTGGAAGCGTTTGGCGGTCAGGTCGTCGGGATCATCGGGGTTCTCGACGCCGCAGACCACGCGGTCGGGCTTGTTGAAGTCGATGATCGCGTCGCCTTCCTTCAGGAACTCGGGGTTGTCGCCCACGGTGAAGGGCAGGTCGCCCACGGTCTTGCGGATCCGATCCCGCACGGCCAGCGTGGTGCCCACGGGCACGGTGCTCTTGACGACGATGGTCTTGGGTGTCTGGCTCTTCCCTAAAGAGGGGCCGAGGCGCTTGATGACGGCGGCGATGTCGTCGGCGGCCTGCATGACGTACTTGAGGTCGGCCTTGCCGTCGGCCCCGCTGGGGGTGCCCACGCAGATGAAGATCATCTCGGCGTCCTCGTAGGCCAGGTCCTTGTCGAGGGTGGCCACCAGGCGGCCGGCCTTGAGGTTGCGCTGCATGAGCTCGGTCAGTCCCGGCTCGTAGATCGGGCACTCGCCGCGGTTGATCTGGTCGACCTTCTCGGGCAGCACGTCCAGGCAGACGACGTCGTTGCCGGTGTTGGAAAAGCACACCCCGGTCACCAGCCCGACATACCCCGTGCCCACCATCGTCAGCTTCATGCCGATCCTCCCTGAACGGCCGGGCCAATCGGCCGGCCAGCGTCCCTCTTGTGGCGGCCCGCGGCCGGACCGACTCCCGAGAAGGTCGACTCTAGGCCTCGGGCATTTCATCGAAACCCGCCCGTGCGGACTCGGGCCGCTACAGTGGCCGATGGCCGATAAAACCACCACCAAGCCCGGTTCGAAGCCCGCCCGCACGCCCAAGCGGACGGCCCGTCGGCGCCCCCAGCGCACGCCCAGGCTGACCGCCGCGACCGCCGACCGCCACCAGCTCTATACCGCCGCTGTGCAGAACGTCGAGAGCGAGATCGACTTTGTCGACGAGACCTATCAGTCGCTCCGCAAGCGCAAGGCCGTCCGGCTGCGTGAGGACTTTTGCGGCACGGCCCAGACCAGCGCCGAGTGGGTCCGCCGCCGGCCGACCAACGTGGCCGTGGGCCTGGACCTGGACGAGCCCACGCTGCAATGGGGGCGCGACAACGTGCTCTCCAAGCTGACCGAAGCGCAGCGGGAACGCCTGACACTCAAGAACCGCGACGTCCGCGACCCGGGCAAGAAGGCCCGGGACATGGACATCGTCCTGGCGATGAACTTCAGCTACAACGCCCTGATGCAGCGGGCCGACCTGCTGGCCTACCTCAAGGCGGCCCGCAAGAGCCTGGCGCCCGGCGGCCTGTTCATCATGGACTGCTACGGCGGCTACGAGAGCCTCATGGAGCAGGAAGAGAGCCGCGCCTGCAAGGGCTTCACCTACGTGTGGGAGCAGGTCAAGTACAACCCCATCGACGCGACGCTCGACACGGCCATCCACTTCGAGTTCAAGGATGGCACGGAGATGCGCAACGCGTTCACGTACCACTGGCGGCTGTGGTCGCTGCCCGAGCTGCGCGACCTGCTGGCCGAGGCCGGCTTCGCGAAGACGACCGTGTACTGGGAGGGTGACGACGGCAAGGGCGGTGGAGACGGGAACTTCAAGCCCGCCACCGTGGGAGACGCCGACGCCTCCTGGATCGCCTACATCGTCAACGAGGTCGACTGACCCCCCGGCCCCGCAGCTCCCTCAGCAGCCCGCGTCGAAGGCGTTCTGGAACGACAGGAAGTCGAACAGCGTCAGGCTGCCGTCGCCGTCGAAGTCCGCGGCCGGGTCGCCCGCATCGAAGGCGTTCTGGAAGGCCAGGAAGTCGAACAGGGTCAGCTCGCCGTCGCCGTCGAAGTCCGCCGGGCAGCCGGCGCCGATGGCCCCGAGCACCGCGGCGTGCGCATCGATCCGGCCGTGCCCGAAGACCGGGTCGAAGCCGGGCGCGCCCAGGTCGACCGAGGTGGCCTCCAGGATCGCCCGCACCTCGAGCGGATCGATGTCCCGGTCCACGCTGCGCATGAGCCCGGCCAGGCCGGCCACGTGGGGGGTGGCCATCGACGTCCCGCTCTGGAACGTGTAGCCATCGGTGGGGCCGAACAGGTCGAGCGTGTCCCAGGTGCTCCAGACGTCCACGCCCGGCGCCGTCACGGTCATCTCCGGGCCGGTGGTCGTGAAGTCGGCGATCTGGTCTCGGTTGTTGGTGGCGCCCACGGCGATGGTCGAGTCGTACCGGGCGGGCGCGAAGATCGGCACGCCCGGCGTGTTGCCCGTGGCCGCCACGACGATCACGTTCAGGTCCGCCGCGTAGTTGCACGCGTTCTCCAGCACGGCGCCGAAGTCCGGCGAGCCCAGGCTCATCGAGATCACGTCCGCGCCGTTGTCGGCCGCCCACACCACGCCCGCGGCGATGTCCGGCTCGGTGCCGCTGCCCAGGAAGCCCAGCACCTTGACGGGCAGGATCGAGCAGTCCCAGCCCACGCCGGCGATGCCCATGGCGTTGTCGCTGTCGCCGCTGGCGATGCCCGCGCAGTGCGTGCCGTGGCTGATGAAGATGTCGTCGTCCCAGCTGGCTCCCAGCGGGCTGTAGCCTGGCAGCACGTTGGTCTGAAGGTCGGGGTGGCTCTGGCTGACCCCGGTATCGACGATGGCGATCTTCACGTCCGGGTCGCCGGTGGTCAGGTCCCACGCCTGGCTGGCGTTGATGTCGGCCCCGGGCGTGCCAGCCACGCCGGCGATGGTCTGTCCCGTGTTCAGCAGGCCGTACTGGAGCGCAAAGTCGGTGTCGTCGGGTATCGTCGCCAGCACGCCGCCGATGCCGATGAGCTCCGCCCGCTCAACGCCGGGTGTCGCCGAAAGGTCGGTCACGGCCTGGCGAGCGTCGACCCCGGGGTGCAGCGTGGCGGTGTACAGCCGTGTCAGCCCGTGGCGTTCGGCCAGGGCGAGGTTCTGCGGGCGGTGGTCCAATGCGAGCGAGAGCGCCGCTACGCCCGGCAGGCCCGCGGCATCCACGGCCCGTCCGGCGGCCAGGCGCAGCAGCACGGCATCGCTGCGGTATCCACCCATCTTGTCTGGCGCGCCAACGCGACCGGTGAAGGGTTGGAAGTCCTCGGGCGCCTGCATGCCATCGCTGGCCAGAGCCGGGGTCAACGCCAAGATCGCCGCCACGACGAAAGCCGCACCGTTTCGCTTTGAGTCACGCATGTTCGGTCCCCTCCGTTTGGACGGCCCGTCGCCGCGAGCCTGTCATTGTCGTCACAAAGAAGACGCCGCGAGCGAGCCCACCTCCCCGCGGGCCCGCCTCGCGGCATCCTCTCCTATTACGCCCACCCGGTCAGGGGGCGTTACAGTGATCGGTTGACCGAGCCGGCCAACTGCGATGCAGACTTTCCCGGACGTACGCCCAGCCTTCCCCACCAGAGGATCCCAGCCCGATGACCAGCCCCACGCCCCTACGCGACTTCATGGAGCGGCACTACCGCCATTACAACGCCGGCGTGGTGCTCAAGGCCGCCAGGGCCTACGAGCAGGCCTTGGACGCTGGTACGCCGATGTTCATGACCCTGGCAGGTGCCATGAGCACGGCCCAGCTTGGGCGTTCGCTGGCCGAGATGATCCGGCAAGGCAAGGTCCACGCCATCAGTTGCACGGGCGCGAACCTGGAGGAGGACGTGTTCAACCTGGTTGCGCACGACCATTACAAGCCCATCGCCGACTGGCGGGCCCTGTCAGAGGCCGACGAGGTTGCGCTCGACGAGGGCGGCTTCCCGCGTGTTACGGACATCTGCATCCCCGAAGAGCAGGCGATGCAGAAGATCGAGGGCCACCTCATCGAGCGGTGGACGGCCGCCAGCGACAAGGGCGATCGTGCGCTCCCGCACCGGTACCTCTACGACCTGCTCCGCAGCGGAGAACTCAAGGGCGAGTACCAGATCGACCCAAAGGACAGTTGGATGCTCGCCGCCGCCGAGAAGGACCTGCCGCTGTTCGTGCCCGGCTGGGAGGACAGCACGCTGGGGAACATGTTTGTCGCCAACGCAGGCAAGCGGGGCTACAGCCTTGACAGCGTGCTGGGCGGGACGAGTTATATGGCGTCGCTGCTCGAGTGGTACCTGGGCATCGCCAGCGGCAAGGACAAGGGCCCGGGCTTCTTCCAGATCGGCGGGGGCATCGCCGGCGACTTCCCCATCTGCGTCGTGCCGACCATCAACCACGACCTGTACCGCGACGACGCCGACGCGAGCAAGCGTGTGCCGCGCTGGAGCTACTTCTGCCAAGTATCGGACGCGACCACGAGTTATGGCGGGTACAGCGGAGCCGTGCCCAACGAGAAGATTACCAGGGGCAAGCTGGGGGCGGGTGAGCCAAAATTCATGATCGAGAGTGACGCCACGATCGTGGCGCCACTGATCTTCGGCTGGGTGCTGGGCTGGTGATATTCACGCCGCCAGTTGCGGGAATACACTCCCCTTTGCCCCGGGAGGCCTCCGAATGCGGATTCTCGTTGTTGAAGACAACCCGAAGATGGCCCTGGCCGTTCAGAAGGGTCTGACCGAGCATGGCTTCGCCGCCGATGTCTCGAACACCGGTTACGAGGGCGAAGAACTCGCCTCGGGCGGCAACTATGACCTTGTGCTGCTAGACCTGATGCTGCCCGACCGCGACGGCATCGAGGTATGCCGGAACCTGCGACGCCGCAAGATCGCCACGCCCGTGATCATGCTCACGGCGCTCTCGGCCATCGAAGAGAAGATCGACGGGCTGGACGCGGGCGCCGACGACTACATTACCAAGCCGTTCCAGTTTGAAGAGCTGCTCGCCCGCATCCGCGCCATCCTGCGGCGGGGCGAGGCCAGCGAGAGTCGCGTGCTCAAGTGCGAGGATCTGGAACTCGATCTGTACACGCGTGAGGCCACCCGCGGCGACGTCAGCGTGGAGCTGTCCAACAAAGAGTTCGCGTTGCTCGAGTTCCTCATGCGCAATCAGAACCGGGTGCTCAGCCGGATCCAGATCGGCGAAAAGGTCTGGGATATGAACTTCGAGCCCTCCAGCAATGTCATCGATGTGTACGTCTCGGCGTTGCGGCGGAAGCTCGACCGCGGCTTTGATACCCAGCTCATCCACACCATCAAAGGCGCAGGCTACCGCTTCGGAGTGATCGATGCCCGTTCGGGCGTCTGAGTCCCCGTCCTTCGCGTGGTCGTCACCACGCGGGCTCATGGCACGCGTGCCGCTGCGCCTTCGCATCACGCTGTGGGTTGTCGCCATCTCGGGCGCCGTGCAGATCACCCTCTCACTGCTGATCATCCTTTACCACCGCGAGAACATCGAGGCGACGAACCAGCGACGACTCGCCGACGCGGCCAGGAGCATCGCCGCCCAGGTACAGCCAGACTCCCAAGCCGGCATGTCCGATCTGCTGGCAAAGCAGATCCAGTTGCGGTGGTTCGGGCGCGTGGCGGCGATCGATAGCCAGGGCGTCGAGGCCGCTCGCATCATCGGCCCGTTCGGGACCGAGGCGTTCGACCGGCTCCGTTCAGCGACCTTCGAGGGCGACTTCGGCGCGCCGGGGCAGCGGGAAGCAGGTCGGGCCAACGGATTCTATTTCGCCGCCGAACCATACCGCGATTCGGGACGCCTCATCCTGGCCACGCCTGTCGACGAAGCCAATCTCCCCGTGAGGACCATCGCCATGGCGTTGGTTCTGCTGCTGCCCGCCGGCATCGTGGCCTCGGGCGTCTCGGCGTGGTACATCGCGGGCCTGGCCGTGCGCCCCATCCGCCAGATGCAGCACTTCGCCGAGGAACTCTCGGCCGACAATGTCCAGGACTCGCTGAACCTGGAAGACAGCGCTCCCGAGCTTGATGCGCTGCGCGACGAGCTCGGGCTGGCGATGCGACGGATCTCGGCCGGATACGACGCCCAGGCGCGGTTCCTGGCCAATGTCTCGCACGAGATCAAGACGCCCATCAGCGTGGTCCGCACCGAGGGCGAGGTCCTCATGGCAGGAAGGCCCACCATCGAGGAACTCCGCGACTTCGCCCACACAACCGTTGAAGAGATGGACCGCCTGGGTCGCATGGTCGAGAGCTTCCTGCTGCTCACGCGCATCCGTCAGGGCAAGGGATCAGTCCAGGCAAAGGGTCAAGACGCCAACGACATCCTCATGGATGCCGTGGCAGGATGCAGCGCCATGGCAAAGCAGTATGGCGTGCGGCTCGACCCGCAGTTGTACGATGGGGAGCAGCCACCGAAGATCGAGGGCAACGCCGACCTGCTCGGCACCGCCTTGGGGAACCTGATCCGCAATGCCATCCGATTCTCACCGCGAGACACCGCGGTCCGCATTTCCGCCTCGGTCCGAAACCAGAGGGTGATCATTCGAGTCCGGGACTACGGGCCCGGCGTGCCGCCCGAGGTGATGGAGCACCTCTTCGAGCCATTCACGCAAAGCGTCGAGGAACGTCGCCGAGGGCGGGGCACCGGGCTGGGGCTTCAGATTGCCCACGGCATCGCCGAACTCCACAACGGGGAGGTTCGCGTGCGCAACCTCAAGCAGGGCTGTGAGTTCAGCCTGCACCTCCGGATGGCGCCCGAGATTGCCGCGGCGAACAACTCGCAAGATGAAACAGATTTCACCTAATGTTCAGCATGCGGTTAGCTTGCGAGCCGAATATCGATACATGTTCCGTCGGATCGCAATACTCCTCTTGGCCCCGGCTTGTATGTGGTTGGGCTACGTGACTCTGGCCCCCAACGCGACCGAACACTCCCTGTTTCTGGATGTGGTATTCGTCGGCCTTGTGCTGCTGTTTCTGTTCTTCCTTGTCGGGGAGATGGCGGCGAGGCTGCACAAGAGCATCGGCGATCGGCATCCTCGGGAGGCCTCAGGCAGAATGATGCCCGAGCAACCTGAATCACGATCTCGCCAGAACTCTCCGGCGTAGCGACGACCGTATTCGACCTGTAGCCGAAGCGAGCATAAGGTGCTCCCAGTCGACCTGCCCGGAGGTGCCATGCCATGATTGTGCTTATCCTCAAGATTATTCTGGCTATTTTCCTGCCCCCCGTGGCGGCCCTGCTCCAGGTTGGCCTTGGCCTGCACTTCTGGCTCAACATCCTCCTGACCATTCTGGGCGTGCTGCCCGGTCAGATTCATGCCATCTGGCTGATCGTGGCCAAGAACGCGCCATCCGCCTGACGTCGCTCGGAAGGGGACTCTCCACGTGAACGAAACCAACCGCCCAGCAGAGGGCAGCCCAGCCCCGACGAACGCGCCTTCCGATCCTCAGCGGGACGAGCGGGAGTACGCCACACAGTCCCCACCCGACCAGCCTCCCCCGGTCGCCGACGAGAAGTCCCGAAGAATCGCCGAGCGATCACCCGAGGGCATCCCGGCCGACCCCCAGACGAACCAACAGACCATTGGCCGCCTGCTCTTCGCGGCCGTGGTCCTCATCCTTGCGGTGGCACTGGGCATCGCTGTTTTCGGTAACCGCTGGCTGGGCCTTGGGGTGGGCGTACTCGCGCTCTTCCTGCTGCTGGTGAACCCTGTGCTCTGGGCCGCGATCCTGCGGGTGAGAGAACGCGACAGTTAGGCAGACCGCGTCTCGTCGGAGCCGTGTTCGAGCGTGGGCTTGGTCCACTCCCAATCCGGATCCTTGGCAAGACGTGTCGAGCTCTGCCGGATGCACCGACGGCAGATTACGGCGCCAACTTCTCGATCGCCCGTTGGCACCGGGCTCTGCCAGCCCGGATCGTCCCGGACTTCCAGGCACATTGTGCAGGTCGCCCCGGCCGGCTTGGTGTCGTTGCCCAGCAGCACGACCTCGGTGAACGCGATCCGAAGGGCGTCTCCGCAGATCAGGCTGCCCTGATGCCCCTCCACCAGTGGGAACGAGCCGTCCCACTGACGGCCGGTAAAGTCGCAGATGAAGTCGGACGGCTGCATGTCCATCGGGTTTGCGTCTGTGCGATGCATCAGCCATCATACGAACCGGGCCATACCATCGCCCATGCCCGACCGTTCTCACGCGGCGCCAGATGCCCAACCACAAGCTGCACAGCCCACCCGCGTCGCTCTCGTGGTCAACTCCGGCAAGCCAGAGGCCGTCCAAGCGGCTCAGGCTATTCGCGGGGCGATCGAGGCACACGCTACGCTCGTGGGGCAGTTCGATTCGGCCGACGAGCAACGGGCTCTTAACGGCAGAGCCAACCTGGCAATCGTGCTGGGCGGCGATGGAACCATCCTTGGCCTGGCCCGCCACGCCGTTGAAGCAGGGGTTGCCGTGCTGGGCATCAACTTCGGCAAGCTGGGCTTCCTGGCGGAGTTCGATGCCGACGCCTTCCACCGACACGCGGCGCAGTTGCTCTCAGACCGGGGACATCTGCGCGAAGTGGCCGCCCTTGACGCACGGGTGATCCGTTCCGGTCAGGAGATCGCCCGGCGAGTGGCTATCAACGACGTCGCGATATGCAATGGTGCGCCATTCCGCATGATCGAGCTCGGCCTTCGCATCGATGAAGCCCCCATGGAGAGTGCGCCTCGGGTGGCCGGCGACGGGCTGATCGTCGCCACGCCCACCGGAAGTACGGCGTATAACGCAGCGGCGGGGGGGCCCATCCTCGAGCCCACCCTTGGCGCTATGGTCGTCACGCCCATCGCCGCCCATTCGCTCAGCTTCAGGCCGATCGTCGTGCCGGGCGAGAGCCACATCGAGGTCGTCGCGCACCGCATTAACCGTGCTGAGGGCCATGACCCGACCGCTGGCACAAGCGCCGTCATCGACGGCCAGCACTCTATCCCACTGGAGAAGGGCGACGTGGTCCGCATCACCGTGAACGAACGGCCGCTGCGGCTGATCGTCAATCCCGATCGCAGTTACTGGCAGACGCTGATCCGCAAGCTGCGGTGGGCGAGTACCCCGGGGGGCTGAGGCGAGCCAGTATGCGAGTTCTCAGGCGATAATCGACTCGCCGGTGACCTTCGCCGGGTCCTCGCCCCGCTCGATCGCGTGGATCTTGGCCACACGCCTCGCGTGGCGGCCACCCTCGAACTCGGCGGTCATCCAGGCCTCCACCATGCGCTCGATCAGCCGCTGGCCCAGCATGTCGGCCGAGAGGCACAGCACGTTGGCATCGTTGTGACTCTTGGCCATCTGGGCGGTGAACTCGTCGTGTACCAGGGCCGCCCGCACGCCGGGCACCTTATTTGCCGCGATGCACATGCCGATACCCGAGCCGCACAGCAGGACGCCCTTGTCGACCTGGCCGCGGGCGACCTCCCCGCCCACTTGGTGTGCCCGCTCGGGATAATCACAGGACTGGGGGCTGTCGGTGGGCTCGCCACCATTGTGCACAATCACCTCGTGGCCCATGTTCTCCAGGGCTCGGGCGAGGCTGCGGGCGGCTTCATGGCCGCGGTGGTCGGCTCCGATGGCGATCTTCATAGTCCCAGTTCCTCTAAGCGACGCTCTATCGCTCCGATAAAGTCACGCGCCAAGCTATCATAGAGCGTCTGCGGGCCACCGATGGGATCGTCCACGTCTTGGTCTGGTAAGAGCGTATGAACCTTGGATTTCTGCCCGCCGGGCAGCATCGCACGGGCTGCCTCGGCGTGGCTGGCAGTCATTGCGTAGACCACATCTGCCTTCTCAAGCAACTCGGGCGTGGCCGCCTGGCTGCGGTGTTCGGCCAGATGAGCACCCACCGCCTCACTGGCCAGGATCGCCTCGGGGGTGGCACGCGCCCCGTTCGCAGCCGCAACGCCCGCCGAGACCACCACGGCCCGGTGCCCGTGCCCGCGTCGTTCGATCAGGCTGGTCGCGATAGCCTGGGCCATCGGGCTGCGGCAGGTGTTCCCCGTACAGACAAATACGATCAGCGTTGCAAGCCGCTCGGTGACCTGCTCGGCAGAGAGCGCCCCCTCGGCCCGGATCGACCAATCGCCGTCGGGATGCATGTCCAGCACCGTGCTGTGCTGTTCGTAGCGTGTGGACCCTTCATCCTGGACGCACCCGATGCCCACTTTATCGAGCCCCTTGGGGCATGCGCCGGGGCCCCGGGCGCTCTCGCCGGTATCGACCGGCTCGGCCGACGCGCCGACCACTGGGCCGCTGGCGCGCTGGAGTGCCATCGAGGTCCACGTATCGTCGGGGACCCGCACCGAGAGCGCGTGGCCGCCCTCGTCCTTGGCGTCGGCCACGCCCGGCAGCAGCCCGATGGCCGAGATCAACTCGCCGATACCCTCGCCGTGCAACCTCAGGGTGATGGGCCCGGGCCACACCCTCCGCATGGCTCGACGCAACGCTGGGGCAATCTCGATGGAGGCCTTCTCATGAGCCTCGAGCACGGCCTCGACGGTGGGGGCGTGCCAGGTGAGCGTGCCCCATGACCCCGAACGCCGCGGGAGGGCCCGCACCCGATCGACCGCGTCCTGAAGATCGCCCCGGGCAAAGATGCCGTACACCGTCTCGGTGCGCAGCACGGCCAGTTCGCCCCGATCCAGGGCCTGGGCGGCCTCCCTGGCCGCGTCGATTCGTGTCGGGGAAGTCTCGGGGGTCACGGTGCGATCCTCGCGATCATGCTCAAGCGAACCGGCGGGAGGCCCGCGGCCTTCCCACCCACACTATCGGCGTTCCAATGCGGGCGACAGGGGTCGAACCTGCACGGCCTTTCGGCCACGGGAACCTAAATCCCGCGCGTCTGCCAGTTCCGCCACGCCCGCGTCTCATTGGCCTGGCCCGATGATACGGGCCCGACGCGTAGTGTTGTTCGATGCCCAGATGGACCACAACCGTCATGCTCTGGCTGGCTCTGGCCGCCGGGCTGCTGGCCCAGGACAGCCCCCAGACGCAGGAGCAGCGCTTCGACGACCTCCTGCCCGCCCAGAAGCTCGGCGCCCGCGTGCGCGCGATCGACCGGGCCGTGGGGGTGTCGCCGGTTGTCGTGATCGTGCGGGATGACCGGTCGTTCGTGGAGGCCATTGCCCGGTGGAGCCCCGCGAGCCGGTACCCGGTGCTCCTGGACGACGGCAGCCCCGAGGCACGCCAGGCCATCGCCCGCTTCGTCAACGCGTTCAAGCCCACCCGTGTCATGCGGTGGCAGGCCCAGGGCGAGCAGGAGCCCTGGGCCTCGGCGGAGCTCCGAGAGGCGATCGAGGCCAGCGTGGTTCGGGCCTGGGGCGGATCGACCGAGCAAGGCCGCCCCGCGATGCCCGCGCTCATCGCACGCTGGCGTGAGCTCGACGCCCCGCCCCCGGGCGTGGTGGTTGTGGGCGAGGGCGAGAGCACCTGGCCTGCGGCGCTGGCACTGTCGGCCGCCAGAATGCAGCCCATCATCTGGCTCAGCGCGCCCGGCGGGATCAACCAGACAATCTCCCAGGCCGACGCCGACGCATTCTGCGGCGCCCTGGAAGACGCCCTGACCGCACTGGACCTTGAATGGAACGCCCTCGGTGACGAGATCGACGCCGTCACGCTGTGCATGAACGCCCCCGCAAGGCTCGAAGGCCAGGCGGGCACGACCGCGTTCACCGCGCGCGTCGGGCGATCGGGATCGGCCTCGCGGTCGGCCGACCGCTGGGCCTGGTGCGGGCACATCTTCGGCTCCTCGCCGATCTCGGCGGCCAGTGCGATGTCGTCGATCTTCCTGCCCACCCGCGGCGCGTGGCTGTTCGACAGCTACCCCAGCGACCCGCCCTGGTCCGGCTACGCGCTGGCGCCCGCCGCGGACATCTACACCCAGGTCGGCCTGGACGTGGACATCAACGATGCCAGGACGCGGGGCCTTGCCAGCTTCCTCCAGCTTGCCAGCGAGCCCATCGACACCGGGCTGGTCGCCATGAACACAAAGGGCCGGATGGCCGAGTTCCATCTCGCGCCCGGCAGGGCGGCCGCGCGGGACGTGCCGATCCTCGCCTCGCCCGCCGCCGCCTACATCATCCACTCGTTCAGCGCCCAGCGCCCGGGGGTGAACACCAGCGTGGCGGGCGCCTGGCTGACGCGCGGCGCCTTCGCCTACATGGGCTCGGTCGACGAGCCCGGGCTCCAGAGCTTCGTGCCCCAGGCGACGTACGCCGCCCGGCTGGGCTCGCTGTTCCCCTTCGGCGCCGCCGGCCGAGAGGACGGGATGCTCGAGAATCGCAAGCTGGCAACCTTCGGCGATCCGCTCTGGATGCTCGACCCCCAGCCGCGCAAGCAAGCCCAGGCCATGCCCGACTTCGACGGCGCGCGCACGCTCGAGAGCCTGGCGCAAGAGGCCATCGAGGCAGGCGAGCTGGGCGATGCCGCCTGGCTCCTGCGCATGGCCGGCCGCAACGGCACGCTGGTCGACCTGGCGTTGGCCACGCTCCGTGACGAGCCGGGCAAGGTCGACGCCGCGATGGCCGAGGCCTCCATCCACGCCCTGTTCGAGGCCGGCCAGCGCCGCGCGGTGGCGGCCATGTTCGCACGCCTGCCCGCCCAGCGCCAGGGCGACGTGGCCATCGAGGACCTGGCCTGGCACGCCCTGCGGCCATTGCTCGGTGACCCCGAGGCCGCCGCCACCATGGCCCGCCTGCTCAGCCCCCACGTGCGCACGCAGAAGCTGGCCGAGGACGCCCGCGAGCTGGCCGACGCGCTGGCCAGCACCGGCAACACCGGCGAGGCCCGCACGCTGCTGCGCACCGCCCTTGGCAACGCCCGCAACGACGCCGAACGCAACGAGATCGAGGCGGCGCTGGCCAATACCGGCGGGCCCTGAGATTGCGGGCGTTATAAGAACGCACGGGCCGCGGCGCTCTCTCCAAGCGCCGAGGCCCGCGCGGGTCTCGAACAGAATCTCAGAATCAGAAACTCAACCGGCGACTCAGCCGGCCTCCTGGCCGCTGGTCGAGGTCACCTCGCTGACGACCACCGGCTGCTGGTTGCCCGAGCCGAAGCGGATGGTCGTGCCGCCGATGGCGCCGTCGCGCGTGCTGGTCTGGGCCGTCACGCGGTAGGCGATCTCGGAGGAACCATGGGGAATCGTCGAGTCGGTGAAGGCGCGTTCCTTCGCGTTCTCGATGAACAGGAAGGGCGTCTGCGGCGCGTTCTGCCGCTCGACCTTGTAGATCACCCCGTTGACCCCGGTGGGGTGCTCGCACTCGAAGCTGACCTTCAGGTCGCCGTTATAAAGAAGCTCGGTCCGGAAGGCGAACGGCTGGCCGGGCGCCGGGGCGGGCGAGGGGCTGGCCGGCGGCGGGATGCTCGCGTCGCTGTAGACCTTCTCGGGGTCGTCGCTGGCCTTGGCGAACGCGCGGATCTTGCCCACGCTGGCCCGCGTGGAAACTAACAAAGTGCGGCCGCGATCGTGGTAGAGCGTGGTCGCGTCCTTGCTGTCCTTGCGGGCCTGGACGGCGGCGGCCAGCGCCGCCTGGGCCTCTGAAAGTTCGGTCGCCAGGGCGTTGAGCTCAAGCTCGGATAACCCGATCAGCGCAGGGTCGGCCGACCAGTCGGTGATGCGTGCGGCGAGCCAGTCGATGGTCTCGGGGTACTCCTTTGGCACCGTACTCATGATGCACCTCCCTGGGTAAAAGTAAGAATGGACGGGGAAAGGCCAGCGCCCAGAACACCGGGGACGGCCAACGACTCAAAGAAAGCTGCGAACATTGTCATGTTCTCCAAGCCGGCCCCACGAGGGCCGGATGATCCGGAGCACGCGAGGGCCGCACTCCCATGAATCCCGGCCCCGCCCGACCATCGGCCGGGGCCACCCCTTGCATCGAGCGTCCGGGAAGCCGACTTTCGTCCGAATCGCACAAAACAGCAAAAATGGTGATCCGGCCGCCAGGACGCACCCCAAACGGGGATGAGCGCTCGCAGGGGGTATCATCCCGCCGTGTTCGGTCTTTCGAAGGGAAATCGGCCTTGCAAGCCCGTGAGTGGGGGCGAGAGCGCAGAAAGTGCGCTGGAGGGATCAACCGACGAGGCGGAGAAACTATATCTCCGCCTGGTCAGTCAACATCTCCGTCTGGTCAGTCAACATCTCTGCCTCGCCGGTAAAAATCTCCGCCTCGTCAGTAAAGGTCTCCACCTGATCGATAGCAGTCTCTGCCTGGTCGGTAAGGGTCTCTGCCTGTTCGGCGAAGGTCTCCAGGCGGTCGGTGAACGTCTCCGCCCGGTCGGGAAAGTCCTCGGGGCGATGCCTCGATCTTCCCGGCCCGATGGATACGGGCTTGCACCAGCCGGGCATTTCGGGTATTCTGTCCCGGGAAGGAGCGTTTCCATGGCTAGTACCGTTCGCCCACCGTGCTCCATGCCCGACCTCGCTGGTGCCGGACCGGCCCTCGTCGCCGCGGTTGGCCTGGGCCTGGCCGCGCCCGCCGCGTTGGGCCAGAGCGATCCGCTCGGCGAGCCGTTCCCCGCGGAGTTCGATCTCAGCAGCCTGCGGGGCGCCTCTACCGGCGGTGGCACGCTCGGGTTCATCTATCGCGGGTCCAAGCCGAGAGCTTCGGCCGGGCGATCGATCGGTGGCGCCCACGACTGGGACGGCGATGGCGCCGACGAGCTGCTGCTCAGCGAGCCCAACTGGGAGGCCGAGGTGCTCTATCGCGTCGGCATCGGGCTGGTCCTCTACGGCCGGACCGGGGCCGATTGGCCCGTCGTGAGCACGTACCTCGGCCTGGACACGTGGCAGGTGAACAGGGCCATCTCGCAACAGGGCTGGACAGGCCGCAACGTGGCGGGCGTGGGCGACCTGAACGCCGACGGCGTCGAGGACGTGTGCATCGACCGGTACAACGGCCTGTTCGAGGTGCTCTATGGCGACCCCACCCGCCCGGTCGGGTACGACCGGCTCCCCCTGGCCGAAGGGCGTGGCACGCGGTTCTACCCCGAAGAGGCCACCTACAGCGTCGCGGCGGCGGGCGACGTGAACGGCGACGGGGTCGACGACGCCATCTTCGGTGGAGCCATGGGGCAGTACGAGGGCGTGGGTTATGTCGTGTATGGACGCGCGGGCTCGGGGCCGCCTGCGCTCGATGGACGAAACCTCGACGGGACCAACGGCTTTGCCATCTCCTGCAACGCGTACGACAACTGCGGGGCGGGGGTGGCCGGTGTGGGCGACATCAACGGCGATGGGTTTGATGACTTTGCGACGGGCGCTCCAAGGGGTGCGACCTATTTCGATCCGGCTCGCCGCGGAGCGGTCTACGTGGTGTTCGGCCGAGACGGCGCGATCGATCCGTTCCCGGCGAGCCTCCAGTTCGGCGATACCACCAGCGTCCTGGGCATGGTCTTGCATGGGCAGGGGATCGCCTCGGCGGGTCGGGATCTCGACGCCGCTGGCGACGTCAATGGGGACGGGATCGCCGACATGGTGATCGCCTCGCCGGATCAGGAGGACGCAAGCAGCCGCGCCTTCGTCGTGTTCGGCCGTGCCGATGGCGCGTTTCCTGTCGAAATGAACCTCTCATCGCTCGATGGTACGGATGGATTCCAGATGCGCGCGAGTGTTGGCGGGTTTGCCGCGGCGGTCGCCGGCCTGGGCGATGTGAACAGCGACGGCATCGACGACATCGCCATCGGCGGCAAGGGGTACGACCCCGATGGGAGCATGGCCGACGACAATCAGGCCTTCGTGGTCTTCGGCCGGGCCGATGGCCAGTTCCCCTTCATGATGGATCTCTCCACGCTCGACGGGACCGATGGCTTCAGGCTCGACGGCCGGTCGGTCGGAGGGGATGTCGGTTGGGAGGTTGCCGGACCGGGTGACGTCAACGGCGATGGCGTCAATGACATCGCGGTGGGGGCACCGGGTTACGCTGGCGGCCGCGGCGCTGTGTTCGTTATCTTTGGTCGTCACCCGGACAACTGCCCCGCCGACCTCGACGCCGACGGGGAGTTGACGATCTTCGATTTCCTCACCTTCGGCAACCTCTTCGACCTCATGGACCCCCGCGCCGACTTCGACGGCGACGGCGACTTCACGGTGTTCGACTTCCTGGCCTTCCAGAACGCCTTCGACGCCGGCTGCTGACACGCGAACGCCGGCGTGTTTTGCGGTGGGGGCGGGCTGGCGCTACCGCCTCGTCGCCGCCCTTGCGTTGGTCACCAGCGCGATCGCCTGGGCGATGGACGCCTCCAGGTCCTCGTTCACCAGGAAGTGCTCGTACACACCGCTCGCGCGGGCCGCGGCGATCTCGCGCTTGGCCTCGGCGAAGCGCTTCTGGATCGCCGCCTCGCTCTCGCGCTTCCGCGCGCGCAGGCGGTGCAGCAGTTCCTCCTCGCTGGGCGGCAGCACGAACAGCGTCGTCGCCTCGGGCATCCGGGCCTTGATCTGCCGGGCCCCCTCCACGTCGATATCGCAGATGACCACGCGGCCACGCCGGAGCTGCTCGTCGACCCAGGCCCGTGGCGTGCCGTAGAGCCGGCCGAACACCTCGGCCCACTCGAGGAACTCGTCGCGCTCGATCATCGCGCGGAACTCGGGCTCGGTCACGAAGTGGTAGTCCACGCCCTCGGCGTCGGCGTCGGTCTTGGCGCGCGTGGTGGCCGAGACGCTGAACACCGAATCCGAGATCGCGCGATCGACCGCGCGGGCGATGGTCGTCTTGCCCACGCCGCTGGGCCCGCTCATGACCACCAGGAGTCCGTCGTCGGTATCGGTCGGCAGGCGGTGCTTGGATTCGGCCATGGGGCAGTGTAGCTTTTCGCGCCGCCGCGTCAGGCCCCGCCCTGCCCGCCGAGCACCTTGGGCACGCGGATGAAGGGGCCGTCCATCGCCGGGCAGATGCGCTCCAGCGCGTCGTGTGGCAGCTCGCCCTGAGCCTCATCGGCGGCGAGCGTGGCGTCCAGATCGGCGGGGTGCGACAGCGGCTGGACGCCACCGAGGTCCAGCGCATCCAGGCCGCGCGCGTGCTCGAGGATCGACGCCAGCTCGTCGGTCAGCGTGGGCACGTCCATGTGGGCGATGTCCAGCCGGGCGAGGCGGGCGAGCTTGCGGACATCGAACGGCGTGGGCCCATCGGTGCTGCTCATGATCGATCCTTGCTCCCGCGAAAGAAACCCGCCGTTAAATGATCCCGCCGTCCTTCACCACCGCCCGGTCGCGCTCGCTGCGATCCTCGATGCGTTCGACCTCGTCGCCGGTCATCCACGGCAGCAGCCGGAGGTGCTCGCGCAGCTTGTCGGGGAAGGGCCTGTCCAGCCGCTCGTGCCGCGGGCGACTCTTCCAGATCCGGTACATCCAGAGGTATTGCTCGGGCGCCTGCCGGACAGCCATCTCGAGCGCCCGGCGGTAGCGTGCGGTGAGATAGAACACCGGGTCGGGATGCTCGGACCAGTCCTGGGGCCCGAAGGTGTCGTGGATGGTGAACCGGTACCGCGTGTCCCCGTCGCTGCTGGGGATGCGATGGGCCGCCCCGCAGATGATCGTCGCGCCGAACTTCATGGCCAGCAGGCCGATGGACTTGTAGCTGCTGGCCAGCCGGCCGAAGTAGGGCACGAACACACCGCGGTCGCCGGCGTTCTGGTCGGCCACGAAGGCCGGGCACGCCCCCTGCTCCATCAACCGGGGGAGCTGGTGCATCGCGCCGAACTTGTCCACCATGATCACGCCCGGCCGGCTGCGTTCGCGGCGGATCCACCGATCCAGCGGCTCGAAGTCCATGGGGCGGTAGATCGCGTGCATGGGGATGCCCAGCAGGGCCGCGGTGGTCGCCAGCACCTCCCAGTTTCCGCAGTGCCCGGTCATGAGAATGCAGGGCCGCCCCGACACGATGGCGTCCAGCCCCCGCTGGACGTTCTGGAACTCGACGTGCCCGAGCACGCTGTCGGTGCTCATCGTGCGTGGGCCACGGGCCATCTCGGCGCCAAGCAGGAACAGGTGCTGGTAGGCCTCCACGGCCAGTTGCTCGACACGCTGGGGGCTGGCATCGGGAAAGGCCACCCGCAGGTGCGACCGCGCCCGATCGAGCCGCTTGCGATTCATGGGACGCGTGGCGTAATAGCACCCCGACGAGCGGGCCGCGGCGCGGACCGCCGGCCAGGGTGGCGCCGCCAGCGAGCCCACGAAAATACGAACGCCCGCCATCGCCGAGATCACGACGGGGGCGGGCAGTCCTTGATTGGGCAGGTTCTTCTTGCGGCGCACGGCGTGGTTATAGCGCGCCCGGGCGGGCCCAATGGTCGTCGCTTAGCGGATGTCCCCGTAGGGCTTGCCCACCAGCGTGTAGAACCGGTTCTGGTTCAGCACGGGCACGCCCGCCGACACGGCGCTGTCGAAGAGGTTGTCGTACCGCTCGACACGGTTGAGCGCTTCCTGGTACTGCTCGATGTACTCCGGCGTCGCGGTGATGTCCGGCTCGGGGGGCAGCGTCGGGCGGGTGCCCAGCACGACGAAGTCCACGTCGCCCGAGAGCTCGTCGACCACGCGGCCGTTCCAGTCGCGGATGGCCGCCTCGATGGCGCGCGTCTCGCCGAAGCTCTCCACGCCATCGCCGTCGGCGTCGAAGAAGCCGTACACCACGAACTTGTAGGTCTTGTGGGGGTCGTAGACCGCGTTGGCGACGACATCGCCCTGGAGGATCGGCCGGCCGGCAACGGCGCCGTTGATCCGGGCGATCGAGCGATCGCTGAACGTCCGGATCACCTCGATGTTGGCCTTGCCCGCCGGGTAGTTGCCCTGGGCGTCCGGCCGGATGTCCTGGGCGTCGTCGTATACGGCGAAGGTCATGCCCAGGGTCACCTTGTCGCGCTCCCCGCGGTTGAGCGTCACCTGGCGATCACGCTCGTTGATGGCGACGATCACGCCGTCCACCAGCGATTCCTCGGCCCGCGGACGCACGCCCGTGCTGCGGCCGGCCCCGCGGAGCTCGCGGACCTGGTCCTCGGCGGTTCGCAGGGCGGCCCGGGCCTGGTCGAGCTGGTTGCCCAGGATCGAAACCCGGTCGTCGGCGCGGCTGCGGATGTCCGACACGCGGCTGTCCATGCTCAGGCGGGCCTGGCCATAGTCGCCGCGGAGGCTCTCGACCTCCTCGCGGTACCCGGCCACCTCGGCGCTGAGCTGGTCGATGGTCTCCTGGAAGCCCTGCTCGATCGAGGCCACCCGGGCGGTCTCGTTGGCGGCGTTCTCCTGGGCACGGGTCACGGCGGCCTGGGCCTGGTTCAGCCGAGCCGACAGGTCCTCGTTCTGACGAACCGCGTCGCGGGCGACCATCAGCAGGGCGCTGTCCTCGGCCCCGGGAACGCTGTCCAGCTTCGCGTTGAGCTGGGCCAGCGAGTCGCCGCCCACGCCGGTCACCCGCTGCATGACATCGCGCCTCGAGTCGACCAGGTACCCCACCAGGCTCTTCCGCTCGGCGGCGGCCTGGGCCACCAGCTGCCGCACGTGGTCCTGCGTCCGCTCCTGGGGCTGGATGAACTCGGCCGTGGTCGCTTCCATGTTGTTCACGTCACGCTTGGCCGCCTCGGCCTGGAAGTAGAACACCACGGTGAGCACGAACAGCACCACCACAAGGATGCTCGAAATCGCGGCGAAGATCGCCATTCCTCCACCACGTCCGGCCATCAGGGGGCCCCCTTTGCTGAATCCAAGGGTTACTCGTGCAGGTCCAAACCGAAACCGACTGCGGGCAGGATAGCCCCGCCGGAAGGACCCGTTGAGGGTCTTATACGCCTGTTCGGGCCGAACTGTTGCCCGAACCTGGACGCCAAGTGTGGGCCGGCTGAGCCCCGTGGTCAAGCCCGGGCCGCAGATTGCACCCGCCAGAACCCACGCGCCCGCGCCGGCCACCGCAGCGTCCCCGCTGCGCACGGACCAGAAGCAACCGGCCGCCGGCGGCGGGCGCGCCGGCGCCATCCCCCGACCATCCGGGCGCCACCCCATGATTCCCCCCGCCGGCGTGCCCGCTCGCCCGGCCGCCGGGTCGCGCCAACACTTCTCCATGGAAACCCCAAGCCCCGAACCCTCCAGCGCGGCCGACACCAAGGGGCCACCGCCCATCCCCGATCCCATGCCCAAGGCCCCGGCCGCCCCGCCCACCACGGCCGGGGACATCGGCGCGGGCGCGGGCCCGACCCCCGACGCGACCGGGGGCGTCATTCCCTACAAGAATCCCGCCGCGCTGATCGCCTATTACCTGGGCGTCTTCGGCCTGGTCCCGATGCTTGGCCTGCCCATGGCCGTGGCGGCCATCGTCCTGGGGTTCGTCGGGCTGCGCCAGCGCGCCCGCCGGAAGGTGTCCGGTGGGCAGGTCCACGCGTGGGTCGGCATCGTGCTGGGCGTGGCCAGCCTTGGCTACCACGCCGCCGCCATCGTGCTGCTTGGCATCCTCTAGCCCCCGGCCCACGCCGCCGGCGGCCGACATCGCCCCGGGCCGAATCCCAAGAACACCCACGCCGGGCATGCGGCCCGTTCCAGGGGGAAGAAGCGAACCATGGCCGACTACTACTACACCGACGCCAGCCGCCAGCCCGCCGGCCCCGTGCCGCTGGAAGAACTCCGGGCCATGCACGAGCGCGGCGAGCTGGCCCCGGACGCCCTGGTGGCCGAGGTCGGGGCCGACGCGTGGACGCCCATCGCCGAGCTCTTCGGCCAGCCCGCCCCCGGCGGCGATGGGGCCTGGGCCCCCGGTGGGGTTGGAACAACCCCGCCCATGGCGCCCACCGGCCCCATCCGGGCCACGGAGAACCGCTTCGAGCCCCTGGCCGGCTGGGCCTTCGGGCTGGGCATGGCAAGCTGGGTGTGCGCGGGCGTCTTCGCGGCCATCCCCGGGGTGATCCTGGGGCACATGGCCCTGAGCAGGATCAAGGCCACGGGCAACACCGATGGGGCCAGCAAGGTCCTGGCGATCATCGGGCTCATCGCCAGCTACCTGTCGGTGGGCTTCCTGGTCGTGGCCCTGCTCATCGGCCTCTCCTTCGGCCTGCTGGGCGCCATGGGCCCCTGAGCCGGTCCCACCACGGCCGCCGATGGTCCCATCACGGCGCCTGATGTTCCCATCATGGTTCCCATGATGTCCATCATGGCCATGTTTGTTTCCATCATGGCTCCCGTGGTGTCCATCATGGCCATGTTTGTTTCCATCATGGCTCCCGTGATGTCCATCATGGCCATGTTTGTTTCCATCATGGTTCCCGTGATGTCCATCATGGTTCCCGTGATGTCCATCATGGCCATGTTTGTTTCCATCATGGTTCCCGTGATGTCCATCATGGTTCCCATGATGTCCATCATGGTTCCCATGATGTCCATCATGGTGATGCCGGCGCCCGTCAAAACCGCCCCTGTGGCCGCGCCAGCGGCGAAAACCCGATCAGGGGCCTAGCGGTTCTCGCCGTCGGCGGGCCCGGTGGGCTCGTCCCTCGTATCGGCGAGGGCCGCCGCGGCCACGTGGTCCGCCGGCAGGGCCATGGGCCCCTCCAACGGAGCGTCGGCCTCGGTTTTCGCCCCCCCGGCGCGACGCCAGCGGGCCAGCAACGGCGGCTTGCCCTTCATGGCCCGGTGCTGGCTGAGCAGCATCGAGCCCGCCCCGGCCACGGCGATCGCCCCGGCCACCCATTGCCCGCCGGTCAGCAGTTCCTTGAAGATCAGCAAACTGGCGATGCTCACCACGAAGGGCTGCAACTGGATCACGCCGCTGGCCACGGCAACCCCCAGGCGGTTGATGGACATGTAGTACGCCACGTGCCCCAGGGCGATGCCGATGACGCTGGACGCCAGGAGCAACCAGAAGCCAGTCACACTCAGGGCCCCGTCGCCGACCCAGGCCATGGGCAGGGCCGAGAGGCCGTACGCGGTGCCCAGCCCGACCATCAACCCCACCATGGCGAGGGCCGTGTACTGGCTGATGGCCGCGAAGGCGAGGATGGAGTTGATGCCCACCATGAACCTGCGCACGGACAGGGCATAGCAGGCAAAGAGCGCCCCCGCGGCGATGGAGAGCGTGACGCCCACGATGCGGGCCATGGTCGGGTCATCGGCGAGCACCCCGCTGGCCGCGCTGGCCGTCGAGGGCTTGTCGGGCGCAAGAAGAATCGTCGCGCTGGTGCCCCCGACGACCAGCGCGATCCCGATCAAAAACAGCGGGCGACGGATCACCTCGCGCTCGCTGGCAAAGAGCAGCGCGGCCCCGACCGTGACGAACACGATGTGGGCCCGCAGCGCAA
Source organism: Phycisphaerales bacterium JB060 (assembly GCA_044440025.1). Lineage (GTDB taxonomy): Bacteria > Planctomycetota > Phycisphaerae > Phycisphaerales > UBA1924 > JAHCJI01. The sequence goes on from JBITAF010000135.1 coordinate 23,212, forward strand.
AGGTCAGCATCCCCGGGTCGAGCATGTAGTGGGCCCAGGTGAAGCAGACCTGGCCCACGATGTTGAAGGCCGCCGGCACGAGGGCGAGCTTAAAGAGGCCGACGGGGAGCTTCTTCCGCGCGCCGACGATGACGAGCACCGGCAGCCAGATGAGGGCCGCGAAGCCGTAGCGCCAGCCGTTGGCCGTCCACCCGTCGATGTCGGCCGCGAAGTACCGCAGGAACAGCGGGATGCTGGACCAGCCCAGGAGGGTCATGACCACGAGCACGACGCCGCCCATCTGGCTGGGGGCGGCCGGGGACGCTTGCGATGGGGCGGTCACGGCATGGGCTCAGTCGGCGGGCGTTGGCGCGGGCTTGGGCTTGCGCGCCGGGGGCTTGGGCCGGGCCACGAGCATGGTCACGAACGTCTGGATGCTCACGGCGGCGATGGCCACCAGGGCCCCTCGCAGGTACCCCTTGTCGTAGTCGGGATACTCGTTCTCCTCGAAGAACCGCTCGCGGGCCGCGGGCGTGTTGATGCCCCCGCCCTGCACCCGCTGCTCCCAAAGGCTCACGCCCTCCTTGTAGCTCTCGCTGGCCTGGTGGGCCGAGAAGGCCCGGAAGCCCACCGCGACAGCGACCAGAAGCGGGATGATGATGCCCAGGTGGATGCCGATCATGCCCACCGTGCGGTGCTTATGGATCAGCAAGGCCATGACCGCGCACGCCAGGCTGACGACCGCGACGGCGACGGGCACGATGAGTGCCGTGGCGGCGTTGGCCCCCTCGGGGGCGTCGCTGTAGGCCAGGATGCCCAGAGCAACGACAAGAACGGCGTAGAGCACGAGGATGGCGGCGGCTTTGAACATGGCAGGAGGGTAGGGGGGAAGGCCCGCCCGCAACGCCGTTGTTGGGGGTTAGCCCGCCCGGGTCAGACCGCTGGCCCGCAGGAAGTCCGACAGGCTGCGGAAGCCCTCCTTGCGGGCGGCCTCCTCGAGACGAAGCTTCTCCTCGGCGGTCAGGCGGATGTTGACCTGCTGGTCCCGCTTGCCCTCGCGTGCGGGGGTGGGGGGCTTCTCTCCCTTTTCCAGCAGGGTGGCGATGGTGGCGGTGGTGGCTTCCAGCACGTTGGCGAAACACTTGGCCACCGTCTTGCCATCGCCCATGACCAGCGGCATCTCGATCGTGCAGCCGAAGTATTCGCCGTCATCTTCCGCCTCGATCACGATGCGGTAGGTCCTGGCGATCTCTTCGGCCTTCTGCCAGATCTTCGGGTCGAACGGGCGGGAGAGGTGCTTGCGCTCCTCGGCGGTCAGGCCGTCGTCAGAGCTTCTCGCCGGTGAGCTTTTCGACCTTGCGGACGTAGTGCGGCTTGACGCGGCCTTTGTGGACCGGGATCGTGACGTGCCCTTGGCCTTCTTTGACGAAGACGTGGTGCGATCCGTTGATTCGGTTGAGCGTCCAGCCATGGTGTTCAAGGGATTTGCGGATATCCGCAAAGCGTCTTTCGCTTGGCATAGCAAAGCCTCCTCGCTGCGGGCCGACAGCGGCCCGCACGTGGATGAAGAGAAGTAAGGCGTGGCGTGAAGAACGTGGCTACTTCGCTTATAACTTACAGGAGCTTTGCTACTAAAATCGTTGCACTTGAGAACTTGATGATCGATGTTTGACTTCGTGCTTGGTTCTATGAGTACTTAACTTGATCGCTCTCAACTGGTACTGAACATGGGTTGCCACGCCACAAGGCAAGTATACCCGATGCTATACGACCGTCAACCCTGAGTCGCCCTCCTGGCACGCTCGGCCTCGATGGTGCTCAGCACGTCCGCCTGATGGTCCGCGTGGTAGCTGGACCTCACAAGCGGGCCGCTCTCGACGACCTTGAAGCCGCGTTTGAGGGCCTCGTCCTTGTACATCGCGAACGTGTCGGGGTGCACCCAGCGGTCGATTGGGAGGTGGTTTCGCGTCGGCTGGAGGTACTGGCCGATGGTCAGGATGTCGCAGGCGTCCTCGGTGCCGTCGGGTCCGGTGGCCCTCGTGCCCTCGAGGACATCGTCGAACAGGGCCAGGACCTCCTCGTCCTTCTCGCCGATGCCCACCATGATGCCGGTCTTGGCCACCCCGCCCTGTTCCTTGACGCGGCGGAGCAGCTCCAGCGAGCGGTCGAACTTGGCACTGGGGCGGACGGCCGGGTACATCCTGCGGACGCACTCGAGGTTGTGGTTGATGATGTGGGGCTTGGCGTCGATGACCATCTGGAGCGCCCCCCAGTTTCCCTCGAAGTCGGGGATCAGCACTTCCAGGGACATCCCCGGGCAGGCCTCCCGGCCGCGGATGATGGTCTCGGCCCAGATGCCGGCGCCCCCATCGGCCAGCTCGTCGCGATTGACGCTGGTGATCACGACATGCTTGAGCTTGGCCTGCTCATGCATGAGACGCAAACTCTCGGCCACGCGGCGGGGCTCGTCCTTGTCCAGGACGGGGGGGCGACCGGTCTTGACGTTGCAGAAGCCGCAGGCCCTGGTGCAGGTATCGCCCAGGATCATGATGGTGGCCACGCCGCGGGCCCAGCACTCGCCCATGTTGGGGCAGCCGGCCTCCTGGCACACGGTGAAGAGCCCGTGCTCGTCCATGATGGCCTTGACCTTCTCGTAGCCCTTGCCGCCGGGGAGCTTGGCCTTCAGCCAGCTGGGCTTGCGCTTGTTGGCGAGCTGTTGTGGGCCCTCGTTGTTGAGGACCTGCGCCGTCAGGCTGAGGATTGGCTTGTCGACCCGTCGCAGGGGATTTCCCCCGGCCGGCCTCGCATGGCGGGGCTGGGATGGGGACTTGGCGGGCTGGGAATCGGCATGGGGAGCGAGGGCCATGGCAGAGGATAGGGAAGCGGCGCGGGATATTTGTGCGGTTCTCGGGTGTTCCGACTCAGCCCGTGGCCCCAGCGTGACGATGCAGGAATGATGCCGGCCCGGGGCGAACCCCAGGCAGGCGTTGGAGTATGGCATCAGGCCGGGCTTTTGGGCCCCCGGGCCGCTTTCGAGCGCTGGCCTGATAACAATCGAGACCTGCGGCCGGGCCACGGTAGGCTCGGGCCGGAAAATCGAGAAAGCGTTCTCGCAAAGGGCAAGGGGTGCGTTCCCGATGACCGACACGACACGATCGACAATCTCCGGTGGAGCCGGCACGGGCCGCCGCCTTCTGACTCCGGCCCTCCTGGTCGCGGCCGCAACCTGCCTGGGCGGGTGCAAGATGCACAGCTGGTTCGACCAGAGCGTGGTGGGCCGTTGGGAGGTTACCCCGACCACGGCGCCCATCCTGGACCGCATCACCGCGATCGAGGGCCCCGATGACGAGTACGTGCAGTACAGCGAGGTCACCAGCGACGACCTGGTGCCCCGCCCGTGGGAGTACCGCGTGGGCCCGGGGGACTTCCTCCAGATCATCGTGTTCGACCTGCGGCCCGCCGGCCAGCCCGCCGAGTTCCAGACCGCCGTGGACACCCGCGGCATGGTGTACCTGGAGGAGGTTGGCGAGGTCCGTGTGGCGGGACTGACCGCCGACGGCATCCGCGAGGCCGTTTCGCAGGCCGTGCGTGATCTGGTGACCCGACCACAGGTGCTGGTGCGGGTGCTCGAGCGTCGCCAGGCGACCTATACGATGGTGGGGGCTGTGGCCGGCACGGGCAAGTTCCCGATTCCCAAGGCCGACTGGTTCCTCATGGACGCGCTGGCCGAAGCGGGCTGGATGCGCGAGGGCACCGATGAGATCTTCGTGATCCGGCAGATCCCGCTCTCGCAGAGCCGCGAGGTCGACCTGGGCAGCCAGGAACCGGGCGACCGTCCTGGTCAGGACAGCTCCCAGCCCAGCGGCGAGGGGCTGCTGGAAGATGTGGATCGCCTGCTCGATGGCGGAGCCCGTCCCGGCGCGTTCGGCGTGAATCAGCAGGAAGGGTCGCAGGGCCAGAGCCAACCGCAAGAGCCGGCGGTCGATCTGATCGACGAGCCCGGGCGACGGGCTCAGCCGGCCGACGACAGCCAGGGGCTGGGCGACGAGACGACCTGGATGTACCTCGATGGACAGTGGGTGCGAGTCAACCGGGGCGATGCGCCCTCGCGTCAGCGTCAGGGCAGCACGGGGACGGGAGTTCTGTCGGGCCAGTCCTCGACCAGCCGTCTGGTGACCCAGCGCATCATCCGCATCCCGGCGCAGAAACTCATCCAGGGCGACATGCGGTACAACGTGGTCATCGAGCCTGGCGACATCATCCGTGTGCCCCAGCGTCTGGACGGGTTGTACTTCGTCGCGGGCTTCGTGAACCGGCCGGGCGGCTTCGCTCTGGCCCAGAAGCTCACGCTCATGCGGGCGATTGATCAGGCGGGCGGGGTCAACCAGCTGGGCGTGCCAGAACGAATCGAACTGGTCCGGATGCTCGAAGGTGATCGTCAGGCCATTATCCAGCTCGACCTGCGGGCCATCAACCGTGGCCTTGAGCCGGACATCTACCTGAAGGCCAACGATCGGATCAACGTTGGGTCGGCCGTGTGGGCCTACCCGCTGACGGTCATCCGCAATGGTTTCCGGGCCACCTACGGCTTCGGGTTCCTGCTTGATCGGAACTTTGGCAACGACGTGTTCGGCCCGCCCCCGCGCGATGATCGCTTCTTCTGAGCCGCGGGTGGGAACTCGCCCCGACTCTGGGCGTAGCAAATCGGTGGGCTCGCAGAGCCCAGAGGGGAGTAGTGTCGCGTGAGCGTGGCCTCGGCACCGCAGAGCATGAGCCAGGAGCCCGCCTCGGCGGCACTCGGCTCGCTGCGCTGGCAGGGCATCGCGGTGCTGGGCGTGATCGCCCTGGTGGGGTTCGCGTGGCTCTTCCGTGAGTGGCTGCTTGTGCAGGGCACCATCAGCTACAGGAACATCGACGACTGGGGTCACGCCTTCGCCGTTCCCGCCATCGCGGCCTATCTGCTGTATCAGCGTCGCGATCGGCTGCTGGGGGCGCCGGTGAAGCCCTTCTGGCCCGGGCTGCTGCCGCTGCTGCTGGGCATCGCGTGCTACGTGTTCTTCATCGTGGGCGTGCCGACGCACATGTTCCAGGGCTTCGCGCTGGTGCTGGCGATCTTCGGATTCGTGCTGCTGGTGTTCGGCCCGCACGTCATGCGGGTGGCGATCATGCCCATCGCCTTCCTGCTGTTCGCGGTGACGATCTCAGAGCGGATCATGATTGCCATCACGTTCCAGCTCCAGCTCATCGCCAGCCAGGGCGGATACCTCCTGCTGACGATCTTCGGCTTTCCCTTCGGCATCGAGTCGGTGGTGGAGGGCAACGTCATCAGTGTGATGGACGACGCGGGCAACACCCACAAGCTGAACGTGGCCGAGGCGTGCAGCGGCATGCGCATGGTTGTGGCGTTCATCGCCCTTGGCGCGGCGGTGGCTCTGACACAGTGCAGGCACTGGTGGCAGCGTGTCGCCGTGGTGCTCCTGTCGCTGCCGGTGGCCATTGGCCTCAACGTCGTTCGCGTCGCGGTGCTTGGCTTCCTGACCGTGCTGGTGGACCCCGACCTGGCCTCGGGCGAGGCGCACATGCTCATCGGCACGCTGCTGCTCATTCCCGGCCTGGCGGTGTTCCTGTTGCTCGTTTGGATCCTCAACCGCGTGGTCAGCGACGAGCCCGACCCGCAGGCCAAGGCGGTGGGGCCATGAGTGGGCGGACCGATCGGCTTCTGGGTCTGCCCCGCGGGATGGTGACGGCCGCTGCCGTGGCGATCGTGCTGCTCATCGCCTCGGGTGCGGTGCTGGGGTTGTCGATCCGGGCGTTGGACCTGTATCTGCAGAAGAGCCCGATCTATCCCAGCACGGGCCTGGAGATGCGCGACGTTCCCGCCGAGAGCGAGAACTGGCGGCGGGTTGGGCCCGACCGGTTCGAGTCGCCCGAGATCGAAGAGACACTGGGCACCACCAACTATGTAACGCGCACCTACGAGGAAAAGAACCCCGAGGGCGACGTGCCCCGCCGGATCGACGTGCACCTGGCGTACTACACCGGGTCGATCGATACGGTGCCGCATATCCCCGAGCGATGCTTCGTTGGCGGGGGCATGCAGATCGGCGGGGGCACCAAGGTGGTGAGCGTACCGCTGGACGACAGCCGCTGGCTGCCGCTTCGTGACGCTCCAGAATCGATGGAAGGCCGGGCCTATACGACGACCCTGGCGCGCGGGCGCTACTCGAACCGGCCCGGGCAGCGCGTGCTGCTGCCGCTGGACCCCCGCGATCTGCAACTGCGGGTCACCGAGTTCTCGGTGCCCGGCGCGCCAAGCCTGTACGCGGGATATTTCTTCATCGTCAACGGCGAGCACCGATCGAGCGCCGAGGGCGTGCGGCTGCTCGCCTTCGATCTGAAGACCGATTACGCGTACTACCTGAAGGTGCAGTTCAACAGCCAGCGTGTCGAGTCGGCCGAGGAACTGGCCGAGATCGGCGCCGACCTGCTCGACGATCTGCTGGGCGAGCTGATGCTGTGCGTGCCCGATTGGGCCGATGTAACCACGGGCGCCTGGCCCGACGAGAACGATACCAAGAAGCCCGCTGGGCGGGGGTAAGCGCGATCGCGCCCGATCGGGGGCGGTCGTGGTCGATACGGAGGCGGACATGGCGGCTCGTGTAAATGTCAGATTCGTCGCGATCCTGTGCACCATCGTTGCGGTGGTGTTCGTCGGCATGGCCGGCGCGGCATACTTCATCGTGAAGAAGTCGGCCGCCGATCATTACCAGGCAGCGCAGGAACTGGAGCAGGCGGGCAACTTCGATGAGGCCCGGCAGGCCTACAGCAAGGCGGTCAACAAGGAGCCGACCAACGTCGTCTACCTGGAATCGTGGATCGATTCGCTCGAGCGGCTGACCCCCGAGACGCAGACCAGCTACGCCGACGTGTACTGGAAGAGCTACGTGCCGGGTCTGCGTTCGCTGGCCATGGCCCACCGCACGAGCGTCGATGCATGGGACCGATTCCTGGGCACCCAGTACGAGCAACGCAACGTGTTCGGCGCCGGTGGGCGGTCGAGCTGGCAATCGCTGCTGAACGAGACCAACTACGCGCTCGATCAGTTCCTGGCGTCACCCGAGGGCGACGATGACCAGGCCGACTGGCACCGCCTGCGCCGCTACCGTGCCCTGAGCAACTTGAATATGCGGCTCGCACACGGGGACCCCGACGAGGAGTCCAAGGACAAGACCATCCTGGACTTCGAGGCGGTGCTCCGCGTCGATCCGGACGACGCCGAGGCGGCCGTCGGGTTGTACGAGTGGCTCATGGCCGAGGCCGACGAGGCCCGTGGCAGCCGGGACGATCCGCAGGTCTACCTCGAACAGGCCCGCGAGGCGTTGGACAGCTTCCTGTCACAGAATCCAAACCACCCGCGCGTGATGATCGCCCGGTTGTACTACGACCTTCAGGTGGCCGCCCGGCCGCTGCGCGAGCTTCGCACGCAAGAAAAACGGGTGCGCGCCAACATTGCCCTGGCCAGGGAATACAAGCCCCAGGTCGGGGCCATCGTCGATCGCGTCCTTACACAGAGCCCGCCAGAGCTGCTCGATGTTGAAGTTGCCCAGCTTGTTCACCGTCTCGAACGGCTGACATCGCCGACGACCAACGAGATCCCGCTGACCGATCGCACGCTCGAAGCGGCACGGCAGGCGGCCGATGGCGACCCCGGCAAGCTGGCGCAGATCAACTTCTTCGAGGGTGTGTTCGCGTCCGAGAGCAACGAGCACGAGCGCGCGATCGCGGCGTTCGAGCGCGTGATGGACTCGCCGGATGTGCCCATCAGCCTGGATGGCATCATCTTGAATCTGCTGGAAGGCCAGTCCGTGCTCCGTCGAGCCCAGAGCGCCATCGATCTTGCCACCTCGGCCGAGGGGGATGCCGTGGCGCCGGCCCGCGAGCGCGTTGCAGAGTTCCGTGAAGAGGTGAACGACTACTGGCCGCAGGGCACGCCCTCGGTGCTGCTGCTGGACGCTCGCATCGCGTACTTGCAGGGCGAGCTGGCCAAGGCTCAGGGGCTGGCGGTCTCGTATCAGCGTGAGGCCGGCGGCAACGATCCGCAGACGCACTTCCTGCTGAGCCGGATCTACATGGAACGCAACCAGGTGGGCCAGGCTGTCGAGGAGCTCGAGAAGTTCGTGGAGCTGAGCCCCAACGTGCCCCAGGCGTGGGCCATGCTCAGCGACCTTCAGGATCGAATCGGCGATACCGCAGAGGCGATCAAGTCGATCGAGCGCGCCCTGCAACTGGCGCCCGATGATGAACGCATCCAGCGACGGTACCAGAACTATCTCGTCCGCACGGGGCGGGCTCAGTCCGACGATCCAATCCAGCAGGCCTTGATCCAGATCGATGGTATGCTGGACACCACCGGCGGCGTGTCGCCCAACTACAGGGAGGCCGAGCAGAAGTTGCGTCAGTTGATGGCCGGCTCGGACGACGCCCGGCTCTACAACGCGATGGCGACGCTTCAGGCCATGCAGCGAAAGCTCGACGAGGCGGCCGCGACCGTCGAGGCCGGCCTGGCCAGGCACCCCGACAACACGCTGCTGCAGCAGCTCGATACCCGGATCAAGGTCATGGGTGGAGACATCGACGAGCTTGATCTCTCGCCGGTCCGCCGGGAGATGTTCCTCTTCCGCATGGCCATGCGCGATGGCCGACGCGAGGACGCCAATCGTCACCTGGACGAGGCTATCCGCATTGCTCCCGACGATTCGGAGGTTCTCCAGACGCGGATCCTTCGTGCGATCGAGGCCGAGGACTGGACCGAGGCCGAGCGCCTTATCGCCCGTGCCACCGAGGTGAACGCCGACCAGGCCGGCGGGCGTCTGTTGCGGGCCAACCTGCTCCAGGCCCGGGGCCGTAGCGCCGAGGCGCTGGCGCTGGTCAACGCGGTGATCTCCGACGGGCTCACCAGCGTGCCCGTGCTGTACCGCCGGGCGCAAATCCTCCGCAGCCTTGGGCGCAACCAGGACGCGGTGTCGGACTACCTCGAGATTTTGCGGCGCCAGCCCGACAGCGTGACCAACGTACGCGACGTGATCGTGGCGCTGGCCGAGATGGGCCGCACGCGCCAGGCACTGGACATTGCCCGCCGCTCGCAACGCATCGCCGGCTCCGATCCGACCTTCCTGAACCAGTGGCTGACGCTCGAGGCCCAGGTGGGCGACACGACCGCGGCCATGTACCGCCGCGAGGACATTCGCGACGCCGAGCCGGACAACCGTCAGAACAACCTGGCGTTGGCCAGCGTGTACGTGCGTCTGGGCGAGTGGCCCAAGGCCCGGGAGATTATCGACCAGCTCCGGGCTGAAGAGGATGACGTCGCCCTGGTGATGCTCGACGCACGCTGGCACGCCGAGCAGGGCCAGTTGCGCCGTGCCGTCGCAATGTTCGACGAGTACATGGCGGCCCGGGACAAGGCTGGCGAGTTGGACGCCCGCGACGCGCTGAGCTATGCCAACTTCCTGCAGGGCCAGGGGGAATCGAGCCTGGCCATCGAGAAGCTGCGTGCCGCCCTCGATCAGGATACCGACCAGGCCCAGCCCATGCGCCGGCGTCTGGCGTTGCTGCTGCTCTCGGCCGGCCGTGCGGATGAGGCTGTGGCCGTGATCGATGAGCTGATCGCCTCGGGCCACGATACCGACGGCATGCTGAAGCTGGCGCGCGTGGAGGCCTACCTGCGTGGCAACCAGCTCGACAAGGCCGAGCAGGCCCTCAACGGCCTGGAAGATTCACTGGCAAACTCCGAGGCCGCGGGCATCCTCCGGGCCGACTTGGCCGTGGCGCAAGGCGACCGGCGTGCCGCCCGGCAGGCCATCAGCAACACGCTGGCCTCGCATCCCACCTCAGCGCGGGCGTACGTGCGCCGGGCTCAGATCATCTTCGACGAGGTGCGCACCGACGATTCTCTTGGGTCGGGCGAACGCACACAGTTGCTGCGAGATGCGGGCGCGGACCTGGACGAGGCCATCCGTCAGGACGCCTCAAACTGGGAGGCGCACCAGCTCCGGGCGTTGATCGCCATGGAGAACGAACGCTACGATGTGGCTACGCAGGCCGTGACCAAGGCGCTGGAGCTGAATCCGGGCCTGGACCGTTTGCGAAACCAACTCGTCCGCCGGCTGGTGCAGGCGGGCGAAACGCCCCGCGCCATGTCGGTCATCGATGCCGCGATCCAGGCCAGCCCGGCCGATGTGGAACTCCGTGTGAACATGGCCCGGCTGATGGCCGACCTCGGTCGAGCGACCGAATCAATCCGCCTGTTCGAGCAGGCGCTGGCGCAGCGCCGAAATCCGGAGATCGCGGCCCAGTTCGTCGAGTTTCTGCTCAACCAGGACACGGCCCAGGCGCGAACCAAGGCCCGGCAGGTGCTCAGCGATCCGAACCTGCCCAGGGACGTCTGGCAGCTCCGGCTCATGTCGGCAAGCCTGTCGATGCAGGAGCGCAATCGCCCGCGGGCTATCAGCGAGGCCATCCAGTCGTTCGAGATGGTGCGTCAGGACCTGTCGGGGGTTGTCCGCTGGTTCAACGCCCTCCCGCCGCTGATCAAGGACCACGCGACGCGGATGGAAATCGCCTTGCAACTGACCCCCGAGCGCACCCCCGAGCAGGTGGGCGAGATCATGATGGCCTCGCTCATGCTCCAGGATCCCTCCACCGAGCAGCAGGGGCTCAGCGAGCTCACACGCCTGGCCGATGATCGGGACCCGGTGATTGCGACGCGGTCGGGGCAACTCCTGGGCGACGCCTACTACGAGCGCGAGGACTTTGAGAAGGCCGCCCAGGCGTGGCGCGGCGTGGTCGAGCTCGAACCCAACGCGTCACAGTCGCTCAACAACTTGGCGTACGTGCTGGCCTCCGAACTGGGCCAGTGCGAGCAGGCGATCGAACTCGCCCAGCGGGCCAAGGCCATTGGCGGGGTGGCGCCGGCCATCGTGCAGAGCACGCTGGCGGTGGCCTACCTCGAGTGCGACCGCCTGGACCAGGCACAGCAGGCCGTGGACGAACTCTCCGAGGTCGCCCGGGGTACAGCCGAGGAGACTCTGGCGGCCATTCGCCAGGGTCAGGTCGATCTGGCCCGCGGTCGAACCGAGCAGGCCCGCGTGCGGGCGGTGGAGGCCGAAGAACTACTTGAGTCGTGGGGCGGTCGAGCCGAGGCTTACCGGTCGATCCTCGAGGAGTTCAAGACGGCACTGCAGGATCGCTGATCGAAGATGGTTTTTGGACCTGGGCGAGGCCGCTCGGGGCCACTGGGATCATGAAATGCTTCGCAGGCCGATCCCGAGCCGAACCCGAGAGCCGAGAAGGCCGACGTACAGCATGGGGCCGACGATTTCGGGCCCAAATGACGAGAGAACAGCATGACGATCGCATCCACATCCACGAATGGCTCGCTCAATGGCTCCCAGGTCCCTACAGGGGGTGGCGGTTCTCAGATCGGGACCAAGGCGGCCTCGAGCGTCGACCCACTGCGGGTGCTGCGCAAGTACAAGTTCGCGTTCGTGCTCGCGGCGATCGTGGGTGGCGTGCTTGGGGCGGGGGCGCACTTTGCGCTGGCCGAGGTCCGTCCCACGTGGAGCACGCCGGTGATCTACAAGTGCTACCCGCCCCAGACCCGTCCCAATCCCGAGCAAATGGCCATCGATGACAATGAGTTCGAGCGCTTCATGGCCACCGAGGCGGCCATGATGGTGTCCGAGAACGTGCTTCGGCAGGCTGTGGAAAACCCGCGACTCCAGAACGAAGCGCCAAAGTGGATCCAGCGTCACACGACTGGCGGGGTGGTCAACGTGGGCCAGGCGGCGCTGGATCTGGAAGAGCAGGTTGGCGCCCGCGTGATGGCTGGCACCGATCTGATCCGCATGACCGTGAGCTGGAGCGATCGGCAGGAGGTGGCGACCATCGCCGAGGTGGTCAACGCGGCGTACATGCAGGACCTTCGCCGCCGCGGCTCACGATCGACCAACGAGCGTCGGGACGCGATCGAGGAGGCGATCGAGGGGCTGGAGTCCGACTTCGATCAGTCCGACCGCCGCCGCAACGAGATCGTCAGCACGCGCAGGATGGACGTGCTGGACATCAACCAAAGCCAGGAACGGGCCGAGATGATGATCGTGCTCGGATCGATGCAGGAGATCGGTCTTCAGCTCGAGGCCCTGATGTCCCAGAAGGCCGAGATGGAGGCCCAGCTTCGTAATCCCGGTGGCCTCCAGTTCAACGACTCGCTTCGTGCGCAGGTGGAGCTCCAGCCGCTGATCCAGAACCTCCGCTCGCAGGTGGTGTTCCTGCAAGCCCAGCGGGCCACCGAGCGTGAGCGGTTGGGCGAGGACAACCCCGTGATCCGACGGATCGACGACCAGATCGCCGCTCTGGAGCGCAGCCTGGACCAGCAGCGCCAGCAGTTGATGGAGGAGCTGTTCCAGACGCAGCTCGACCAGTTGCGGCTGGGTGAGCAGCAGCTTCGGGCGCAGATGGCCAGCCTGGCCGACCGTCGCGCCGAGCTTGGGATCCGCCTGCAGGAACTGGTGTTCGCCGAGACCGAGCTGAGCGACATCGAGCGTCGCATGGAGCAGATCCTGACGTTGCAACAGGAGTTCGAGACCGATCTTCGGATGCTGGAAGCGACGAGCCAGATGACGACCGCCTCGCGCGTTGAGGTAATCCAGTCGCCGCGTGTTCCCACACAGATGGCCTTCCCAAAGATCTACATCCTTGTGCCCGCCGGCATGATCGTCGTCGTAGGCCTGGTGGCCGGT
>JBITAF010000136.1:0-46441 GCA_044440025.1 Phycisphaerales bacterium JB060
GCGTGGCCTTGCGGGCGCCCTTGAAGCCGATGGTGCCCGCCGAGTCCCAGGCGAGGGTCTCGCCGTTGGTGTCGGTGATGGTGATCATCGTGTTGTTGCCTGTGGCCTTCACGTGGATGATGCCGCGGACGACGTTCTTACGAACCTTCTTGGTCTTCTTCGCCATCGAGTCTTCGCTCCTGCGCCCCCACTTGTGGTTCCCGGCGCGTGCCGGGCTGGGAGCTCGCGAATGAGTTTCTTACCTGATACAGGTGCCCAGCCGCAGATCTTTAGCCCTTGACGCCCTTCTTGCCGGCCACGGTCTTCTTGCGCCCCTTGCGGGTGCGGGCGTTGCAGCGAGTACGCTGGCCGTGCACGGGCAGGCCTCTGCGGTGACGCTCGCCGCGGTACGCTCGCGTGTCCTTCAGCCGCTGGATGTTCTGACCTACCTGCCGACGAAGGGCGCCCTCGACGATGTAGTTTCCATCGATGATGGAACCGATCTGGGCGACCTCCTGCTCGGTCAGGTCGTTGGCCCGGCGGTTCGGGTCGATCTGGGCCTCGGTCAGGATATCGGCGGCGTACTTCGGGCCGATGCCGTGCACGTACTGCAGGGCGTAGTAGATCTTCTTGCGGTCCGGAATGTCAATACCTGCGATACGCGGCACGCGTGTACTCCCTGGCCATTGGCCAAATCACCCAAACCCTTCAAAGAGGCATTAGCCCTGGCGCTGCTTGAAGCGGGGGTTCTTCTTGTTGATGATGTAGACCCGGCCGCGACGGCGCACGATCTGGCAGTCCTTCGACCGCCGCTTCACACTTGCTTTCACCTTCATCGAACACCTCGCAGGACCAATAGCCAGCCGGCCGGCTGACAATGATATCATCACGCACCCGGACACGGCCCGGTGCGAAAGGGATTGTACCCCGCTCCGGCCGCTGAGTCATCAGATCCCGGGCACCCAAGCACCCGGATTTGTTCGTTTTCCACGGCGATCATCGCTTCCCGGGCCGCCGAGGGGGTGCCGTCGGCGGTCTGGATGACCCAATCATCTTCCGAATCAATCAGTTCCCCTGAGCCCGGGGAGATAGCAGGCTCGAGAGTGAAGGCCATGCCCGGGCACAGCGTGACGGGCGGGTCTGACGGTCCAGGCACCAGCGGAAGCGACGGCAGTTCGTGGGGGGCAAGGCCGATGCCATGGCCGGCCAGGCCGCGCACCAAGCGAACACCGCGAGCGTCGGCGGCAGCGCCCATCGCGGCGGCAACGTCGGCCCATGCAACGCCTGGATAGACGGCAGACAACCCCGCGCGCCAGACGGCATCCAGGGCATCGATGATCGGATGCCCCCCACCGCCGACGACCACCGTGTCGGCCACGTCGGCATGCCAGCCGTTGAGGGCCAGCATGAGATCGAGCGTGACGAGCTGGCCTTCGCGAAGTGGCTCGGCCTGCGGGCGGGCGTGGGCGACCACACTATCGATGCTGATCGAGCAGGCGTGGCCGAAACCGTCAATGTCCACCATGGCGGCACACGCCTGCGCAGCCTCGATCCGCGATTGGCACACGGTCTCGAGCTCAAGCGGTGATACACCCGGCCGGGTCTGCTGAACCATATCGTCGAGGATCGACCGCGCAAGAAAAGCCGCGCCCGAGAGCGCGGCAAAATCTGAGTCTGAGTAAAGCTGGGGCCCGCGGAGCTTTCGCGCGGACGGAAGCATCAGCGCGGGCCGCGGAGCTTGGGCCCCTTGCCCGTGCCGTCTTGCCCACCGAGGAAGCCTGCGTAGTTGCGCATGAGGAGGTTGGCTTCGATGCGTTGAACGAAGTCCAGGATGACCGACACCACGATCAGCAGGCCAGTGCCGCCGAGGAACTGCGTGACGTGGAAGGGCACGCCCATGGCGACGCTCACCAGCATCGGCAGCACAGCGATGACCGCGAGGAATGCTCCACCTACGTAGGTCAGTCGTTCCATGACGGCTTCGAGGTACTCGGCCGTCCGCGGTCCCGGGCGCAGACCGGGGATGAACGAGCCGTGGTCGCGCATCTGCTTGCTTATTTCTTCGGGGTTGAACTGGATGGTGATCCAGAAGTAGCTGAAGAAGTACACCATGATGACATGAAGCATGATGTAGGGGAACTGGCCGTAGTTCAGGGCGTCGCCGAACCAGTTGGACAGCGTAAACAGCATGCCGCCACTCTGCTGGGTGGCCTCGGAGATGCCGCTGAAGATGACCGAGGGGAAGATCATCAGCGAGCTTGCAAAGATGATGGGCATAACGCCGCCGTGGTTCACACGAAGCGGCAGATAGCTACGCTGCCCGCCGTAGGTGCGGCGGCCGCGGGTGTGCTTAGCCTGCTGAATGGGAATGCGCCGCTGAGCGACGGTCATGAGCACCGAGCCGGCCACGACCCCCACGAAACCGCCGACGAGCAGGATGATGCCCATCCAGTTCAGCCCATCTGGCGCCTGCGGGTTGAAGTTCTGGTAGACCCACCCAACCGCGGTGGGCATGCCCGCCAGGATGCTGGCCATAATGATCATGGACATGCCGTTCCCGATGCCATGGCGATCAATCTGCTCACCCAGCCACATCAGGAACACGGTGCCTGCCGTCAGCACGGTGACACCCATGACCCACCACAGCGGGCTCTGACGCCACTGCCCATAGACGATCATCTCGCCCCCGGGAGCCGACTGCTGGGAAATGTAGTAGAGCCAGCCGATGCCCTGGACGATGCACAGCCCGACCGTCGCGTAACGCGTCCATTCCTGGATCTTCTGCTGGCCGGTGGGGCCCTCCTCCTTCAGCGCCTTGAGGCTGGGTAAGACCGAGCCGAGGAGCTGGAAGATAATTGCCGCCGAGATGTAGGGCATGATGCCCAGACCGAAGATGGTCGACTGCGACATCGACCCACCGCTGAAGACCGACATAAAGCTCATGGCGCGGCTGACCGCGCCACCACCCTCCTGCTGGAGTTCGGCGGACAGTGCGAGCGCTTCCTGGTTGACACCGGGCAGCGGGATCCACATCCCGATGCGATACACCGCAAGCATACCCAGGGTGAAGAGCA
Source organism: Phycisphaerales bacterium JB060 (assembly GCA_044440025.1). Lineage (GTDB taxonomy): Bacteria > Planctomycetota > Phycisphaerae > Phycisphaerales > UBA1924 > JAHCJI01. The sequence goes on from JBITAF010000136.1 coordinate 3,054, forward strand.
CCTTGGTGCGCAGCTCGGCAATGCGGAACACGTTGAGCAGGGCCTGGATCATCGATCCTCCGCCGACACTCGGCAACCGGTCCCGTCAGAAGCCGGCCGCGCGGCCGGCCAGAGGGGACGGCCCGAGGCGTTACTTCTTGGCCTTGGCCGCCTGGCGACGCTCGAGATTCGGGCGACGCAGCTTCTTGGTAAGGTTCTTGGGGGTCTTATCGTCGCTGTTGCGATCGATGCCGCGGACGCGATCTCGGCGCGTGCCGGTCTCGGTCACCGTTCCGCCAGCATCTTCGATAATCTTGCGGGCCTGACCGCTAACACGGCTCACGTTGACCGTGAGCTTGGTCTTCAGACCGCCCTCGGGCACGTTGCCCAGGATTTTGACGTCGCGGCTAGTATCACGGATCAGGCCGGCCTTAATCAGGGCGTCGGCATCGACGGTGCCGCCATCCTTGAAGTCGGCATGCTCGACGATGTCCTTGATGTTCACGATCCAGAACAGCGTCTTGAACTTGACGTTCGTGAAGCCGAACTTGGGCATCGTGCGGAACATCGGCATCTGCCCGCCCTCGAACTGGTGGAGGGTCGAGTGGCCGCGGCGGCTGCCGGCGCCCTTTTGACCGCGGCCCGACCGCTTGCCCCCGCTGCCCTGGCCGCGACCGACGCGCTTGCGCTGCTTGTAGCGACCCGCTTGGGACGTGATCTCGTGGATCATCATGGCTTCAAAACTCCTGGCCCGCCTTCTCCGGCGTTGGCCTGTCGAGATCAATCAGTTATCGCTGGCCTTGTCGGCATCGTCGGAGGAATCATCGTCGCCTTTGGGCTCGGTACTGGCGCCGATGCCGGTACCCGTCAGAGCCCGGGCACGCTCGATGCGTTGCTCGATCACCGAATCTTCCAGCTCGATACCGCGGCGCTCGGCCACCTCGCTCAGGAGCTTCATTTGGGCGAGCCCGTCGATAACGGCCTTGACCACGTTCAGCTTGTTGCCCGAGCCCAGGCTCTTGGTGATGCAGTCGCTGTAGCCAGCCATCTCGAGCACGGCGCGAACGGTGGCGCCGGCGACAATGCCGGTACCGGGCGTCGCCGGGATGAGCCGGATCTTCGAGGCCGAGAAGCTGGTCTCGACCTCGTGGGGCACGGTCGTGCCCAGGCGCTTGACGCTCACCATGCCGCGGCGGGCCTTGCGTTGGGCCTTTTCGATGGCCACTGGCACTTCCGTGCTCTTGGCATAGCCGTAGCCCACCTTGCCCTGACGATCGCCCACGACCACGAGCGCTCCAAAGCTGAAGCGGCGGCCACCCTTCACCGTCGCGGCGGTGCGGTAGATATTGACCGTGGTCGATTCGATCTGTCCGGCTTCGTCGATCATCTCAGGCATTGAGCGCCCTCGTTTCCATTAACCACCGGCCGCCTCGCTGCGAAGGGGCCCGGAATGCTTCAGAACTTCAAACCGCCCTCGCGGGCCGCGTCGGCCAGCGCCTGCACGCGTCCGTGGTAGCGGAACCCGCCACGGTCGAACACGACTTTCTCGACACCCTTGGCCTTGGCACGCTCGGCAATGAGCTTGCCCACGGCCTTGGCCGCCTCGGCATTGCCCGTACCTTCGCCTTTGAATCCCTTGTCCATCGTCGAGGCGGCGCAGATGGTCGTACCATCCAGGTCGTTGATGACCTGGGCGTAGACGTGCCGCAGCGAGCGATAGATGCTCAGGCGGGGAACTTCCCCTGTGCCCGAGACGCGCTTGCGGATGCCGATGCGTCGGCGGGTCCGGCGGGTTTGCTTGGCTTGCTGCCTGTCCATTTGCGTCAGAACCTCAAAAAGAACCGGAACGGCTGTGGAACATCACGAACGAGCCCGGGAGCGACACAAACCCCGGCATCACGCACCGGCGGTCTTGCCTTCCTTGCGGATGATCGTCTCATCACTGTACTTAATACCCTTGCCATTGTACGGCTCGGGCTTGCGGACGGCACGCACCTCGGCGGCAAACTGTCCAACAACCTGCTTGTCATGGCCGGTGATCGTCACGTTCTGCTTCTCGACCTTGACATCCAACCCCTGGGGGATGTTCTTAAAGATCGGGTTGGCAAAGCCCACGACCAGCTTCAGGCGGTTGCCATCGACCGCGGCGGTGTAGCCAACGCCCTGCACCTCGAGCACCTTGGTGTACCCATTGGTGACGCCCAGAATGTTGTTCTCGACGATCGAACGCGAGGTGCCCCAGAGACTCTTGGCCTTGCGGTCGCCCTCCTTGCCCTCGGGCACTGCGAAGGACAGCGTCTGCTCGCCCTCGTCCCAGGCGACGCTGACCAGCGGATGCACCTCGTGGGTGAGTGTGCCCTTGGAGCCTTCCACGCGAACGGTCTGACCATCCACGTTGACCTTGACCCCCTTGGGCACGGAGATGGGCTTCTTGCCGATACGTGACATTGCGAATCAACCTCCTCGGCTGGCCGCTTGATCGGCCGCCGACTGTCGCCCTTTGATTACTGGATCACCGCCAGCAGTTCGCCACCGACCCGCTCGTTGCGGCACTTGCGGTCGCTCATCACGCCGCGACTGGTGGACACCACGGCGATGCCCATGCCCTGCAGCGGTCGCGGCAGCTTCTCGACGCTGCTGTACACACGGCGGCCCGGCTTGCTGACGCGTGAGAGCGAGGCGATCAGCGGCTCACCCGCCGCGCCATATCGCAGCGAGACCCGCAGGATGCCCTGGCGGCCATCATCAACCACTTCGAAGCCCTCGACATAGCCCTCGTCCTGGAGGACCTGGGCGACACCGCGGCACACCTTACTGTTCAGACAGTCCACCCGACGGCTGCGATTGCGCAAGCCGTTGCGGATCCGCGTGAGCATGTCCGAGATCGGATCGTTGACCGACATCGTTTCCGATGACCTCCTGCCAGGCCCCATGGGACCCGAGCCTTACCTGCCCGCCGGCGTGTGCCCTTGCAAAGGGCCGGCGCGTCTGCCTGACCAATAAACGCTACGGCTTCGAACTCACCAACTGGCCTTCCGCATACCCGGAATCTTGCCCTCGTGGGCCAGCTTCCGCAGCATGATGCGGCTAATACGGAACTTGCGGTACACCCCGCGAGACCGCCCGGTGAGTTCGCATCGACGCACTTTCCGCGTCGAGAACTTGGGCGTCTTGTTGCTCTTTGCGATCTGTGCCTTAGTCGCCATACTTCTGCTTCACTCCCGGCGGCCCTTGAAGGTCGCCTTCGTGGTTTGTTCTACTCTCAGCCGGCCTTCTTCTTCGGCGCCGGAGGCTTACGGAAGGGCATGCCCAGGCTCTCAAGCACGGCCCGGCTTTTGGCCTTATCCGAGTTGCGGAAGACAAAGTTAATGTTCATGCCGTGCGTGAACGTCACGTTGGCCATGTTGATCTCTGGGAAGACGCCCTGCTCGTTCAGGCCCAGTGAGTAGTTCCCCGCCTTGTCAAAGGACGTGTCCGAGACACCCCGGAAGTCCTTGATACGGGGGGTTGCCAGGTTGATGAACCGGTCCAGGAAGTCCCACATGCGGTCGCCCCGCAAGGTGACCATGGCCGAGGTTTCCATGCCCTCGCGGACCTTGAAGTTCGAGACGCTCTTCTTGGCCTTCACCACGATGGGCTTCTGACCAGAGATCTGGGTGAGCGTATCGACTACGGTCGCGCGGATGTTGGGGGGAATCTTCGGTCCATCGAGGAACCGGCCCATGTTCACGTTGATGACGATGCGATCGAGCACCGGCATGGCCATCGGGTTTGAGACACCGAACTGCTTGGTGACCTCGGCGCGCGCATCTTCGAGGTATCGCTTGTGTAAACGCTGCACCCCTTCGCGCGGGGCGGCCGCCTCCTTGATGGTGGGGTCGTCCTGGTTGGGCTTGTTCTTAGCCATCTTCTGTCAGTCCTTCCGGAGAACCGCGTGGGTTACAGGGTGTCCTTGCTTGCCGACTCGCCGCCCTTGCGACGAGCCTGAACCGAGAGCACCTTGTCGCCGCGAACCGCGACGCGCTGCTTCTTGCCATCTTCGTCCACGGTGAATCGCACGCGTGTGGGCTTCCCATCGACCACCGGGCTCACGTTGGAGATGTGGAAGGCAGCCTCCTTGGTCACGCGCCCACCCTCGGGGTTCACGCGTGTAGGCTTGACGTTCCGAGTTCGCAGGTTCAGGCCCTTGATGTAGACCCGATCCTTTGTTACATCGACACGCATCACCTCGCCAGTGCGGCCCTTATGGTCGCCGCTGGTCACGATCACGTTGTCACCCTTGCGGATATGCCGGGCCATCACACCACCTCCGGAGCGAGCGAGACGATCTTCATGTAGCTCTTCTCACGAAGCTCACGGGCCACCGGCCCGAAGATGCGCGTGCCGCGGGGATTGCCATCGGGATTGATGAGCACCACGGCATTGCTGTCGAACTTCACGTACGAGCCATCGGCGCGACGCGTGTTGCGGGCGGTCCGCACAACCACGGCCTTGGACATGTCGCCGGGCTTGATGTCGGCGCCCGGCAGGGCCTTCTTGACCGAGATGAGCACGCGATCGCCCACACCGGCCGCTGGGCGGGTGTTATTCCCGCTGGCGCTGGTCCGGCCGTAGACGCGGATGACGTAGGCCACTTTGGCCCCCGAGTTATCCGCGACTTCGCATCGTGATTCTTGCTGAAGCATGGCTTGCTACTTCCTACGTGCCCATCACGGGCGTGCGAGACTTGGGTCAGACCCTCAACGTCAGGGCATCAGCCCGGGGTGTGCTCGAGAACGCGGGCGAGCTTCCAGGACTTGGTCTTACTCATGGGCCGGCACGGCACGACTTCGACACGGTCCCCCACTTGGGCCTGGTTGCCCTCGTCGTGGGCGTGGAGGACGGTTCGCCGGCGGACGTACTTGCCGTACTTGGGGTGCTTGGCCACATAGCTCACGACGACCTTGATGGTCTTGTCGCGACTGGCTGTGGTCACCTCGCCCACGCGGGCGCCCTTGGCCTTCTCGCTGGTGGTCTGGGTCGTGCTGGCGGTGTTTTCGCTCATACGTTCACGTTCTCTTCTAGTCGGTGGCGGCCCAACTGCGGTCCCCGTACTTGCTTAGCTGGCCTTCTTAGCGTTCTGCCTGGCCGAACGCTCGGTCATCAGGCGGGCGATATCCTTGCGGGTCTTGGAGAACTCGCTGTTATCCTCGACCTTCTCGGTGGCCGCCTGGATGCGAAGCTGGAACAACCGCTTGCGCAGCCGGACGAGCTCGGCTTGGACCTCGTTGTTGTCGAGTTTGCGAACTTCTTCGCCGGTCATGACGCTTCTCCAACTCCGGAGCCTCTGTGGGCCCGGCACAAACCAATCCAAGGACCTCGTGAACCACCCTGTTAACCGACGGTCGTGCGACGCTTGACGAACCGGCAGCGAACCGGCATCTTCATGGCCATACGCTTCATCGCCTCGCGGGCCATCTCTTCGGGCACGCCGGCCAACTCGTAGATCATGGTGCCCGGGCGAACCCGTGCTGCCCAGTAGTCTACATCCGCTTTACCCTTACCCATGCGCTGCTCGAGGGGCTTCTTGCTCACCGGCTTGTCGGGAAACACCCGGATGAACAACTTGCCCTGACGCTTGAGGAAGTGCGTCGAAGCAATACGACCGGCCTCGATCTGGTTGCTCTTGAGCCAGCAGCCCTCGAGCGCCTGCAGCCCGTAGTCGCCGAACGCGACGTAGTTGCCCTTGGTCGCCTTGCGATCGCGGACGCGGCGGAACTCCTTGCGGAACTTCACTCGCTTTGGGATCTTATACGGTGGCATCGGTCAAACCCTTCCTGACGACCGCCCGACGCTTCGGACGGCCGGATGTTCCTGCGTCCTTCTTACCTGCGACCCCGGCTGCCGACGCGTGCGCCCGCGGCCCTCGAGGTCGTCTCCTCGTCCTGGGCCTCGTACGCGCCCTTGTAGATCCACACCTTCACGCCGATGCGGCCGGCGGTGGTGCGGGCCTCCTCGAAGCCGTAGTCGATGTTCGCCTGCAGCGTCGAGAGCGGCAACGCGCCCAGACGAACGTCCAGGCGGCGGCTCATCTCGGCCCCGCCCAGGCGGCCGGAGATCTGGATCTTCACGCCCTTGGCGCCGTTTTGCATCACGCTCTCGGCACGCATCTTCACCACGCGGCGGAAGCTGCTGCGGCGGCTGAGCTGCTCGGCCACGTTGGCCGCCACGAGCTGGGCGCTCATGTCGGGGTTCTTGATCTCGAGGATCTTGATCGAGACCTTGCGGCCGGTCATGAGCTGCAGCTCTTCTGTCATCCGCTCGACCTCGGCGCCCTTGGGGCCGATGACCACACCGGGGCGGGCCGTACGGACGAGCACCACCAACTCCTCTCGGGTGCGCTCGATCTCGACGCTCGCCACGGCAGCGTGGGGACGACCCGGATTGCGGTTCAGCCGCTTGTCGAGATACTCGCGGATGCGCTGGTCCTCAACCAGCAGCTCGCCGTAAATCGCCTTGGGCGCGTACCAGCGGCTGCGGTGGGCCTCGGTGACTCCCAGTCGGAAGCCGAAGGGGTGAATCTTTTGTCCCATTACGCTCGCTCCTGGACGCCCACAGTGATGTGGCTGGTCTGCTTGATGATCGGGTGGGCCCGGCCGCGATCCTTGGGGCGGAACCGCTTGATCTGCGGCCCCTCATCCACACGGCTCTCTGCAACGAAGAGCTCGGTGACATCCGCGTCGGCCTGCTCGGCATCGGCGATCGCCGCATTGAGGGCCTTGGACATGTTTTCGGTGGCCCGCTTCTGGCTGAAGTTCAGCAGGTTCAGCGCGTCATCCACCGATTTGCCGCGGATGAGGTCGGCAACCAACCGGGCCTTCTGTGTGCTGCCGCGGTGGAATCGCACCTCGCTGACAAAGCGGGCGATATCCCGTGGCTCGGCGTTCACCACGCGGGCTAGAGCACGAATGTGCACCGCCTTGCACGTTGGCTTGGGACGCCCGGCCAGCCAGTTGCGCACAGCGCTCTCGGCCTTCGAGCCCGGCAAACCAAGCGGACGGACGGCCTCGGCCATGCTCTCGACACTGGCACCAGCCTCGTCGGCAAACTTCTTGAGTTGATCGCTACGCAGTCTCACCGATGGATCTCCGAAGTCGTCCGTTCCCTGTCACGCATCGAGTCAATGAATCCGATATCCGCTCTGCGGCACTCGACGGGCTCACTTGCCCGACTTGATGCCTTCCTTCTTGTTCGTGTGACCCCGGAAGGTCCGCGTCAGCGAAAACTCGCCGAGTTTGTGTCCCACCATGTCCTCGGTCACGAATACATCCAGGAACGTGCGGCCGTTGTGCACTTGAAAGGTGTGACCGACAAACTCGGGCACGATCGTGCTCCGACGGGCCCAGGTCTTGATCGGGTCGTTCTCGCCCGACTCCTGCTGCTTCATCACCTTGGAATACAGCTTCTCGTCGACGAACGGACCCTTCTTCAGGCTACGACCCATGCTTCACGCTCCTGCCGGTGCCCTTGGCACCCAGATTCACTGACGCCCCTGCCACGCTCACTTGGCCAGCTGCCCGTACCGCTTGCTGCGGCGGCGACGGATGATCAACTGCGTGCTGTATTGCTTCTTGTTACGGGTGCCGCCGCCCTTGGCGTCCACACCCGTCGGGCTCACCGGCGTCCGGTTACCCTTACTGCGGCCCTCACCACCACCCAGCGGGTGTGCATGGTGGCTCTTGGCCACGCCGCGGGTGATCGGCCGGCGGCCGAGGTGCCGGGTCAGGCCGGCCTTGCCCAGGCGGCGGTTCTGATGGTCGCTGTTGCCTACGGCCCCCACGACCGCCCGGCAGTCCAGGCTAACACGGCGCGTTTCGCCCGAGGGCATCACCAACGTAGCGTACTTCCCTTCGCGGTTGGTCAGGCGGGCCGACGAGCCGGCTGAGCGGCACATCTGGGCACCCTTGCCCGGGGCCAGCTCGATGCAATGCACCTCCATACCCGAAGGAATGAATCGCAGCGGCATGCAACTGCCAATGGTGGGCTCGACGGCCGAATCCGTGGAGGTATGGACGGTCATGCCCGTCTTCAGTCCCTTGGGGGCGATGATGTACCGCTTCACCCCGTCGGCGTACTCGATGAGTGCGATGTGGCTGGTGCGGTTGGGATCGTACTCAATGCCCACCACCTTGCCGGCGATGCCGTCGCGGTCTTTGCGCTTGAAATCGATCTTGCGGTACATCCGCTTGGCGCCGCCGCCACGACCGCGGACGGTGATGACACCGGTGTGGTTGCGACCGCCCGTCTTCTTGAGCGGGCTGAGCAGCGCTTTCTCGGGCCGCTTCTTGTCAACCTCCACGTGGAGGTTGACCGAGGCGTTGCGCCGGCCGGGCGAGGTTGGTTTGTAGACTCGGATGGCCATTAAAAATCTCCGATACTCAGTCGTTGCCTACGCCCGATTCAGAAGAGGTCGATGGTCTGGCCTTCGGCCAGCCGAACGGTTGCTTTCTTGGTCGGCGGCGCCTGCACGTAGCCGTACTTGAGGCGACGCTCGCGGTTCTTGCGCACCTGCGTGGTAATGCCCAAGACGCTCACGCCGTAGAGCGATTCAACGGCGCGCTTGATACTTGTCTTGTCAGCCCGGCGGTCGACTAGGAACGTGTAGCGATTCTCGTCGGCCATGGCCGCAGTGCTGCGCTCGGTGACGATGGGCTTCTTGATCACGGTGCTCGGGTGCATCAGGCGGCCTCCCCTTCACTCGTCCCGGTCCGGGCGGCGTCGCGGCCACGGGGTTCGAGCTTGGCATCCTTACCGGTCTGCGTGTGCGGGCCGGCAAGGAAGGACTCCAGCTCGGCCTTCTCAATGATCACATAGCGGCTGTTGAGCAGGTTCCATGCTGTGAGCTGATCGCTGCGGCACATGGTGATGTCGTCGATGTTGCGGGCACTCAGCCTGGCGTCAACGGCACCCTCGGGCAGCGCCAGCAGCACAGTACGATCGATCTTAAGGGCTGAGAGCAGCCCTGCCATCGCCTTGGTGGAGGGCTTGTCAAAGCTCAGGCTGTCGACCACGCGTACCTCGTTGTCCACCAGCTTGGCCAGCAGGGCGTTGAGGTTGGCCTTGCGACGCATCTTTTTGGGCATCGACAGGTGGTAGTCCTCGCGTGTGCGGCGCTTCTCGTGCGCATGGCCACCCTTGCGGAACTGCGGGGCCTTCTTGTTGCCGTGGCGTGCCCGGCCCGTGCCCTTCTGCTTGTAGATCTTGCGGGTCGAGCCAGCGACCTCGCCGCGGCCCTTGGTCCGCGCAGATCCCTGACGCAGGTTGGCGTGATAGCAGACGTAAGCCTGCTTGATGAGCTGGGGGTTGAGCGAACCGCCCAGGATGGCTTCATCAATCGACATTGAGCCGACCGAATCGCCTTGCATGTTGTAGACCGGCACATCCATCGTGCTCGCTCCTGACGCCTATGCGCCCTACTGGGTCGCCTGCCGCACCGGCCCACCCCGGTTGGGAGTTTCGTCCCCACCTGGCGTACGCAGCCTGGCGGGAGTGGGCTCGGATCAGACTCGGCCGTCTGTTCCTCGGAGTCTCGCCTGTTGAGCGACGCTCCGAACTGTTTGTCCTGACCCGGTGGTTTCGCCGATGCGACCTACCGGGCCGCCCCATCACCGATACTTTCTCGGCGAGGAGGCGTCCATCAAGCTGTCTGCCCCGTCAGCCGGCGGCTTCCTGGGCGGCGGCCTTGGTCGGCCGGAGTCGGACCGAAGGGCGGATGTGCAGAGTGCCACCGTTGGCACCGGGTACGGGGCCCTTGACCAGCAGCAGGTTGCGATCCGCCTCGACCCGGACCACGTCGAGATTCCGAACCGTCACGCGCTCGTTGCCCATCTGGCCGTTCATCTTCTTGCCCTTCTTGATCCGGCCGCTCATACCAGCATTGTTGGCATGTCCGCCGATCGATCCGGGCGAGCGGTGCTTGCGCTCCACGCCGTGCGTGGCCCGCAACCCCTTAAAGTTATGCCGCTTCATGGTGCCGGCAAAGCCTTTGCCCTTGCTGGTGCCCGATACGTCCACGAACGCGAAGTTCTGGAAGTGCTCCACGGAGATGGTCTGGCCCAGCTCGAACGCACCGGCCTCTGACTCATCCATGCGATACTCGACATGGACGGCCTTGGGGCCAGTGCCTGCTTTATTGTCGTGGCCCATGATCTGGAACGTGGCCCGGCGGGGGCGCGCATCCTGGCCGCCGATCTGAATGGCCGAGTAGCCATCACGCTCGGGGGTGCGGACCTGCGTGACGACCGCGGGCTGCACCTCGATCGCCGTCACGGGGATCGACACGCCATCCTGATACACGCGTGTCATGCCGATCTTGCGACCGATGAGTCCCAGTTTGTCATTTCCGCCTGCCATGGTCTGTTCCACCTTGCTTCGTGGCTCTCGGCAGTGCCGGGCCAGAGGAAGCGATGATTCCTATTCTTTCTGTCCCCGACGCCCCATTGGGTGCGTCAGGCCTTGATCTTCACAAATACGCCCGCGGGCACCACCAGCCTGTTCAGCGCCTCGACGGTGCGGGCGTTGGGCTCGTGGATGTCGATGATCCGCTTGTGGGTCCGGATCTCGAACTGCTCGCGGCTCTTCTTATCGATAAACGGGCCACGGAGCACCGTGTACCGCTCGATCCGCGTAGGCAGGGGGACTGGACCAGCCACCCGGGCGTTGGTTCGCTTGGCATGATCCACAATCTCCCGAGCCGAAGCATCGAGGGCGATGTGGTCGTACGCTTCCATCCGAATTCGAATGCGACCGCCATGCATGAGCCGGCCAACCTCCTGCCTGCTGGGTTTCGCGTCAACCGCCCGGCAACTCCGAACGGCACTGACCCGCACCAGAAGGGGCCGCAGCCCCCGCCACCGGCGCGGAGAGAAGGATAGATCGTTTCGGATCCCCGTCAACTGCCAAGCATCAGGAATGTGAAGATCGGGTGCACAGTGACGGCCGCCCTATCCTTATAGGGAATGCTCGATGGGGACCGCCCGCCGAGTTGTCAGATGACCCAAGGAGGGGCCAATGAGTCGCCAGATCTCGCCCACAATGCCCGTTTTAGCCCTGCTTGCGCTGTCGCTCGTGGCGCTTCCTGCCCGTGTAGCGGCAGTTCTTCCCCAGAATGCGGGCCCGTCCAGCGTGATTATGGCCGACGATCCCGTCGCCCTGGATCCCGTCGGGCTGGAGTTTGATATCCCCCAAGGCGCCAACGCCTTCCGAGCGGACCGCGGGGATACACCTACGATCGAGGTCAGTCCGATGCTCGGCCATTGGTTCATGGTTGTCCAGGCGCCCCAACGCCGGACGGTCCGATCGTCGGCCGCGCAGGGTGAAGTTGGCGGCAGACTGCCCGTTGACGACCTGACCGACCGCATTCTCGAGAATCTGCGGGGTAGCTATCGCGTCGATCAGGCCAGAACCGAGGCCATTGAGAGCCGGGCGAGGGTGCTGTTGCGGGAAACGGGCCTCAGGGTGGCCGGTCGCCCCGCCTCACGCTTTTTCGTGGCCTTTCCCGAGGGCGAGCGCGAGCGGATCCGCATGTACACACTGGTGGACGCCGGCGCGGGCCAGATGGTCAGCTTCGACCTGATGTGCGATCCCGCCGACGAGCGTGAGGCCCGGATTGCCTATCTGGCAATGCTGGCCAGCGCGCAGTTCTCGGGTAACACGGAGGTCGCCGTGGCCCGTGCGCTTGCGCTCGAGACCACCGAGGCCCTGATCGCCTCGCTCACCCAAGCCGACTACACACGGGCGCTCGAGCAGGTAAACAACCGCTGGGATCGCCTGAGCGTGCCATCGGGCACCGGCCTTGAAATGGACGATACCGAGTTGGGCTACCGCCGGATCCGAGCCTGGGAGGGAAAGCGCGGCGAGATCAACCCCGAGCATAGCCAGAAATCCTGGAGCCAGGACGACCAGGCCGAGGGCTATCTGGTACGCCTGGACGGCCGGATGGTTGAGCGTTCCCCTGCGGGCACGTGGACGCTGATCGACACAAGAATCATCTGCTTCATGACGCCCGACCGCGAGCAGGAGGCCTGGACTGCGACGACCACGTTCCGCCAAGGCGAGCAGGACCCTGTGGTCAACACCGAGTTCGGCGTGCGAGCGGGAGACAAGATGACGGTGGCTCGCCGCGGCACCACCTCGAACACACTCCAGCCGGTGGTGCCCCCGCGTGGATACGTCAATCAGGTTGAGTTTTATCTCTTGCCCCAGTTGCTTGTCAGCCAGAAGGCCGAAACCAGCTATGGCGTGTACGCCTACGCCAGCGGCGACACGAACGTCCGCTACCGGCAGTTCGACCTGGAGCCCGGTTCGGGGCAGGCGGCGTGGCAACTGAGCACCGAGTTAGGCGACCAGGCCCGGTCGATCTCGCTGTATACCGATCAGGGCGAGTTCCTGGGCAGCGAACGAGGCGATGACTCGCGATGGTCACCCTCGAGCCGGGAGGATCTGCTCGAACTCTGGAGCCGCAAGGGCCTCCCCACTGCGGCCCGCTAGCACGCCTGCGCCCGAACGAACCTATAACTGAAGCGGAAGGAGCCTCCGCATGGCCCTGGATCGGGTGATCGCCCCCACCGCCACCGACACCGCCGACGAGCACGCCGGCTGGGCCCTGCGCCCCGAGCGCCTGGCCGAGTACGTGGGACAGCGCGACACGCTCGAGCGGCTGGCCATCGCCATCCAGGCCGCCCGCGGACGCGGCGAATCGCTCGACCACGTGCTGCTGCACGGCCCGCCGGGCCTTGGTAAGACCACGCTGGCCCACGTCATCGCCGCCGAGATGGGCACGAAGGTGCACGTCACCAGCGGGCCGGCGATCTCGCGCGGTACCGACCTGGTCGCGGCTCTCACTCGGCTGGAGGCGGGCGACGTGCTGTTCATCGACGAGATCCACCGCACCCCGGCGGCGGTCGAAGAGTTCGTGTACCCAGCAATGGAAGACTTCCGCGTCGATGTCACGCTCGACGCCGGGCTGAATGCGCGGACGGTGCAGATCAAGTGCAAGCCCTTCACGCTCATCGGCGCGACAACGCGCGCCGGACTGCTGAGTGCGCCGCTGCGCAGCCGCTTCGGGCTCATCCATCATCTGCGGTTCTATGAGGTCGCCGAGCTTGCCGCCATAGTTGATCGCAGCGCCGGGTTGCTGGGGCTGGCAATCGAGACCTCGGCCATCGACGCCATCGCGCGGCGCAGCCGGGGGACGCCGCGCATCGCCAATCGCCTGCTGCGCCGAGTGCGCGACTTCGCCTCGGTGAGATCCGACGGGAGCGCGACGGCTGCGACCGTTGACGAGGCACTTGCTCTTGAAGGCGTTGATGCGCTGGGCCTAGACGGGCTCGACCGAGCGTATCTGCACACCATCGGCACGACCTACAAGGGCGGGCCCGTTGGCTTGGAAGCCCTGGCAGCCACCATGAACGAGGATCCCGGTACGCTCGAGGACATGGTCGAGCCCTTCCTGCTGAAGCTGGGTTTCGTGGCGCGGCATCGGCGGGGTCGAGAGCTGACCGGGGCGGGAGCCTCGCACGTGGGCGTCCGCCCGCCGGTCAAGACAAGCGATGAAGCATCGCCGCTCTTCAACGAGTGATCAGCCCAGCACGCGGACCGTTACCGGATCCTGACTGACCCCCTCGGTGTGGATCTTCACGGGTAGGAACCGCTCTATGACATGCGCGTTGGTCGTGCAATGGCGCGACAGTGGGCCTGTGCGGAACGCGCCACCGCCCGCGAGCGCCATGGGCAGCAGCAACTGGTCGGCCAAGTGCTCCCCCACGGGCGCGTCAAGTGCCATATATCGGCGAACCTGACCCGCCACGGCCTCGGCGACCTTTTCGGCCGAGACACCCCGCTCACCGAAGCCCGTAAAGACCTCGGCGGTGTGCTCGCTCTCGAGTTCGATACCAATCACGTTACCCGGGCCGACCCCCTCGGGCAGTTGATCGATGCGCAGCTCATGTTCTAGCCATGTCAACCGCTTCGCGATCACCGCGAGCTCTCGCTTCGCAATGGAACCCGAGAGGCCGGCCACCGACGCGATCGCCAGGCGGCGCGTGGTCTTGCCGCGTTCGAGAATCTCGATAGGCGTAAGCGACCTTGCCGGCTCGATGCGCACACTGATCTTACCGCCGCCGGCGGGGTAGAAGCCGTGGCGTACGAGATCGACCTCGACCTTCGCGCCCATCCGCTCGATGACGGGTACGAAGGCCTTCTGCAGGAAGTGCACCGTCGGCGCATGGCCGTTGTGCGTGCCACCCGAGATTTCCAGCGTCGCCGGCTCGGGCGCTGTCAACAGGGCGGGCAGCACGGTCTGGAGCACGAGCGTCGTGCTGCCGGCGGTGCCGATGGCGAAGGTATAGTCGCCGCCCCTGGCCGTGCCGGGCGTGAACGTGATCGCCGTCGAGCCGATGGCATCACCTTCTACCCGTGCACGCCCAACCTCCACCGCCGCACGCACGGCGGTCAGGTGCTGACGCATGAGCCCGGGTTTATCGCGATTCGCCCGGATGTTCTCGATGCGGAACGGCTGACCCGTGACCATCGACAGGGCGAGCGCGCTGCGGAGGATCTGACCACCGCCTTCGCCGAGGGATCCGTCGAGGTTAATCATCCGCCGAATCTCCATCCTTGATCACGAACCTTGCTTGCAGTCGCGCCACCTCGCTGGCCAGGCCGGCCAGTTTCACCGAGCGCAGCACCTCGTCGAAGTCCTTGTACGCGGCGGGGGCCTCGTCGATGGGGTAGCGGCGGCAGTTGGTCAGAATGTCGCGGTCGGCGAACGACTGATCGATCTCGACCTGGTCGAGCGCGCGGCTGGCGGCCTTGCGGCCCATCACGCGGCCCGCGCCGTGGTTCACGCTGTAGCACGACTTCTCGGCGCCGGCGTCAGCAACCATGACCGCCGAGCCGGCCTGCGGGTTGCCCGGCAGGAGGATGGGGTGGCCCGTTGCCTCAAAGGGCGTGCCCTTGAGGGCGTGGTGGCCGCCGGGGAAGGCGCGCGTGGCCCCCTTGCGGTGCACCCACTGGGGCTGGTTGTCGACGACCTCCTTGCGGGCGATGTTGTGGCTGATAAAGTACACCAGCCGCCCATCAATGCCGGGCAGAACCTCCTGGAACGCCTCGAGCACGAGGGCGTTGATGAGCAGGTGGTTGATGGTCGCGAAGTTGGCGCCCAGAGCCATGTCGTCCAAGTAGGCGTCGGCCTCGGGCGTGCCCAGCGGGGCGTGCACGAGCTGGCGGTCGCCGCCGGGCAGCGGGATGCCCCACTGCTCAAACTTGCCCTGCATCGCCTTGAACTGGTGGCTTGCCAGGTCGTGCCCGAGCCCGCGCGAGCCACAGTGCGAGAGGAACGCCACGCCCCCGTCGCGCAGGCCGAAGACCTCCGCGGCTTGCTTCGCACGGTCACTCTCACCCACGCGCACGACCTCGCACTCACCAAAGTGGTTGCCCCCGCCGTACGATCCGAGTTGGCGAATCTTGCCGGGGAACCGGCTGTAGAACGGTCCGTTGCTCAGATGCCACTCGAGGCGGGCGCGCAGGGCGTCGGCGCTGCCGTCGTGGCCCACGTGCGCGCTGTCCTCACATCGGTCGGCCCACTCGGGCGGGATGCCCAGAGCTTCGCAGACATCTGGAGAGGCGCCCTCGGTCACCACGCGGTGGCCCAGGTCGTACTGCACGTTGCGAGACTTGCGCACACTGCGCTGGCCGCGGCCCGCGCCCGTGGGCGTCCGCTCGCAGATGGCGTTGATGAGCGCCCGACGCGTCGCCTTGTCGGCCACTGCGTCCTCGTCGATGTCAATCGCGAGCAGGCTCATCGAGCACTTGATGTCCACGCCCACCGGCCCGGGATAGATGTGCGTGGGGCTGGCCAGCACGCAGCCCACAGGCGTTCCGTAGCCCACGTGGGCGTCGGGGTTGAGCACCAGCGTTGAGACACCCGGTGCCATGGCCGAGTTGATGGCCTGGCGAACACAGCCCGCATCGAAAGTCCGGCGGATCGCCTGTGTGCCAATTACAGCGACCGGCTTGGCGTCATTGGGCAGGGGGAGGATGGCGGTGGCCTCCCCGGTCTCGATGAAGGGCGAGGCGTCGGTCTGGCGTTGGTTCTCAGTCACGGAGGTCATCGTTGGACCGCCTTTCGTGGTTGCATGGCAAAGGAGGTGGGAAGGGCGTACTTATTGGCCCCGGGGCCCCCGGCCCGATTGCCGGGGGCCCCCATCCCGCGAGTCGAAGGGCACCATGCATGAGGCGTGCCAGACTCGGCCGACGCCCCTGGGACGCTGCTAGATGGGTTGATTGAGATCAAATGGCGGAAATGACGATACCATGATATCGTCATTTATCCATAGAGATCATGGAGTCGCCGCATGCCTATTCATAAGCCCCTCGTCGTCCTCGGACTTCTGGGCACCACGCTGGATGTGGGCAAGGGCCCCAAGCGCTGGGAACGCTGGCGGCCCACGGTGTCGCTCTGCCAGCATGAGGATCTGGTGGTCGATAGGCTCGAACTCATCCACGCCGAGCGGGCGGGAGGCTTGGCCGAGCTGGTCGAGGCCGACATCGCGACGGTGTCGCCGGAGACCCGGATCCGCCGGCACGTGGTCGAGATGGGCAACCCGTGGGACTTCGAGGAGGTCTACGCCGCCCTGCACGAGTTCGCCACGGGATATCCATTCGACACCGACGCCGAGGACTACCTGGTTCACATCACCACCGGCACGCACGTAGCCCAGATCTGCAACTTCCTGCTGACCGAGGCGCGGTACTTCCCGGCCCGGATCATCCAGACCAGCCCGCCCCGTCGCGCGAGGGACAAGCCGGGCACGTTCAGCATCATCGATTTGGATCTGTCGCGGTACGACAAGCTGGCTACGAGGTTTGAGCGCGAGCACACGGACGCCATCGCCTCGCTCAAGGGTGGCATCGAGACGCGCAACACACACTTCAACAGCCTGATCGAGCGCATCGAGCATGTGGCGGCCCGGTCGACCGACCCCATCCTGCTCACTGGGCCGACCGGTGCTGGCAAGAGCCGTCTGGCCGAACGCATCTACCAACTCCGCAAGCACAGGCGACTGGTCGAAGGTGAACTCGTCGAGGTCAACTGCGCGACATTGCGCGGCGATGGGGCCATGTCGACGCTGTTCGGCCACAAGAAGGGCGCCTTCACCGGGGCCGTGAGCGACCGTCCCGGCCTGCTGCGGGCGGCCCGCGGCGGGGTGTTGTTTCTCGACGAGATCTGCGAGCTGGGCCTTGACGAGCAGGCGATGCTGCTGCGGGCCATCGAGCACAAGCACTTCCTGCCGATGGGCGCCGATGCCGAGGTGGCCAGCGACTTCCAGCTCCTGGCGGGCACCAACCGCGATCTGGCCGCCCGCGTGCGCGAGGGATGCTTCCGTGAGGACCTTCTGGCACGCATCAACCTGTGGACCTTCGAGCTACCCGCGCTTCGTGATCGCCCAGAGGACATCGAGCCCAACATCGACTACGAGCTCGAACGCTTCGCACGCGAACGCGGCCAGCGCGTGCGCTTCAGCACCGAGGCCCGGCGTCGCTTCGAGGCCTTCGCGACCTCTCCCGAAGCGACGTGGCCGGGGAACTTCCGGGACCTGTCGGCCGCCCTCACGCGCATGGCGACGCTGGCCCCCGGCGGGCGCATCACCGAGGACATCGTGGACGAGGAAGCCCTTCGGCTTCATCGGGCATGGCGCTTTTCTGACACAAGCGGCGGTGATGCCCTGGACGGATTGCTGGATGCCGGAGCTCTGGCAGATATCGACCTGTTCGACCGCATGCAGCTTGCCGCCGTGGTGGCCGTGTGCCGCCGGTGCTCGACCATCAGCGAGGCGGGACGCACGCTGTTCGCCGCCTCGAGAGCCCGGCGCAGGAGCGTAAATGACGCCGACCGGCTGCGGAAGTACCTGGCTCGCTTCGAGCTCGAGTGGGAGTCGGTGGCACGCGGGGCAGGTTCCAAATAGTCAATAGCAGGTCGTACACGTTCGCGATAGACTTTCCGCCATGACGTGGACGCCGCCCAACGCCGAGTATCCCCCGCCCAAGCCGGGTGAGCCGCCGATGTTCGCCGCCGCACGCACCGGCGACCACGACACCATCCGCCGGCTGGTGGCCGGGGGCGCCGACTTGGAGCAGGTATTCAACATCGAGCTCGACCCGGGTGGCCGGGACACCCCGGCCACGCCGCTGATGGTGGCCGCGGGCTCGGGCGATGGCGCGACGAAGGAGACGGTGGAGCTGCTGCTCGAACTTGGAGCCGATCCGACGCGTGTCGTCGAGTCCAACTCGGCCGCATCAATGGCCGCCGAGGGGCTGGGGTGGAACTACCGGCCAGGCGGGGACGCGGCGCGTCTGAGATTGCTCCTGGATCGCCAGGCGCCGCTGCCCCAGGATCCAAGTCGACGCAACAGGCTCTTGTGCCACACGGCCGAGACCGGCGACGCTGCACGCCTGGATGTTCTGTTGCAAGCCGGTTTTTCGGCGAAGGGGCACTGGGACCCTGAAGAAGGCAGAGCCCGGAACGAAGCGATGAAGGAGAGCATGCGGCGGACGGCCGAGAGCGAAGAGTTCCTCGCAAAGATGCCCGAGGGCGTGCGAGAGCTGATCGGCGACCCCATGGAATCCATGGCCGAGCTGTTCGATTCGATGGCGGAAAGCCCTTCGGACTTGGAGATACCGCTCTTTTGTGCCGCGCGTTCGGGCAGCGACGCGTGCATCCGCCTCCTGCTCGAGCACGGCGCCGACCCGATGCGGCGGGACAGCTCCAGGCGGACGGCGATGTACTCGGCCACCAGCACCCAGTCTGTCCGAACCTTGCTGGACGCCGGGGTGCCCATCGAGGACAGCGACGAACTCGGCTGGTCGCCACTGGTCAACGCCCTCTCCGACGGCGAGGAGGGCCTCCCGGCGATCAGGGCGCTCCTCGACTGCGGCGCCGACGCCAACGCCACGCACGACCACGGCTACACCGTGTTCATGTCGGCCGTGGGCTCGAACCGTTGTCCCGAGACGCTGCGACTGCTCATCGCCGCCGGTGCCGACCCGCACGCGGTGACCGAGTTCGGCTACAACGCCTTCCACGCGGCGCTCGATCCCAATGGCGAAGCGAACGAGGAGCACTCGGTCCGGGACACGCTGGGCTATCTCAGGGAATTCGGCGTTGACATCGAACATCGCAACAAGGATGGCCAGACCCCTCTTGCGCTCGCCATCGAGCACGGCTATGGCATCGAGGTCCACGTGCTGTGCGAACTCGGGGCCGATCCGAACGCACGCTGCCCCATCCGTGTGTGCGCAGAAGAGGCGTGCGAGTGGGTGGAAGGGCCCCTCCTCATCGCCGCGGCAACGGCCGCCGTGGACAGCGACGAGAAGGTCATCGCGATGCTGGCGGCCGGGGCCGACCCCCTGGTGCGAGACGGCGACGGCTTTACCGCGCTCCAGCAGGTCGTCGCCCGCGTGTGCCAGGACGCGGAGGATTACGAGGCCGCGTTCGACCGCTTCTACAAGGGTCTGCACGGGCTGCGCATGCCCGGCTGGGATGTACCTCCGGGCCGGGGCGCCTTCCTCGAGATGGTTCGGCCAATACTGCGGGAGTACGCTGCCCGGTTCGCCGCGGACATCCCCATCCCCCCGGCTTCCCAGTTCGAGGAACAATGGCGGGTCGAGCGGCTGGCCTGCATCGAGCACCTGGCCGCCCACGGGGCTTGGGCACGCCGTGGCCCGCCCTTGCCTTGAGCCGAGGCCGGTTGGGCGATACGCTTGCCCCGGCCCTTGCGTCCCACGCGGGTGTAGTTCAGTGGTAGAACGTCAGCTTCCCAAGCTGAATGTCGTCGGTTCGATCCCGATCACCCGCTTTCAGAAGTCTTTGTAGAACAAGCACTTTTACGATCTTCTAAAGTCGGCCGCTACATCGCATGCAGATCGGCTGCCCTTTATCGTCCAACGCTTCTTGCTGAAGCAGCGCGTCGATAAGTCCCACTGCCGTGCAACGGGCAGCACAAAGGCTCCGGCGAAGCCAGGACGTACTCAAACGCTCGGCGAGGCCGAAGCAGCAAGCGGTCCGGCCCCCTTCCAGCTTTGTCCAGTTGCGAGCGCCGAACGGAGTCGCATGCAAGACCATGTGGTCCGCGGCCAGCCCGCGACCGGGCATGGCGCTTTGCCCATGCGTTCGCGCGAGCCACACTCGGGCCGCCAACTGCAGGGATACCCCAGCCAAACCCCGTCCGACGAGCGCCCGGCTGTGCAGAGACCGTGTCAATCGGCGATTGACACGAGTCCAGTGACGCCGGGCACGCGCCCAGCCCCGCCGTGCGATCGCCAGGGGTCGACCAGCGCCGCCCCCTCGGCGGCCGGCGTTCGGCAGGTGGCGCCCGGCTGGCCGGGGGTGGCGGGTGCAGGGCCGGGTTCGGGGGGATCGATGCGGCCGAACCCGCCTGAGGGGCCGTGAGCGGCGATTTCGCCCTCGCGGGAGGCTTTGGCCAGGGCAACCGAGGGCGGTCGACCATCCTCGCCGGCCGACCCGGTTCCGAAGATTTTTCTTCAAGCCCCTGTCGCCACGGCGGTCCTCGCTCGCATGCACGGCCGAGGCCGACCGCCGTGGGGGCAGCCGGTTCGCAGGCAAGGCGCGCCGTTCGGCTTCGAGGGAGGGGCCGGGCGGGCAGAGATGAACGGAGGTCGAGAATGGCGAAGCGGGTGAACGGATCGGGCGTGGGTGTGGCCGCGGGTCTCGTGGGGGTCGCGGGGCTGCTGGCGGCGGCGGGGACGGCGATGGGGCAGGGGGGGTGTGAGCCGGGGGAGATCTACGCGTTGGAGGAGCATATTGGCGTCGCTCGTGAGCCGTTCCGGGTGTTCGTGGAAGATCTGGACTTAGACGGGAATCTCGACATCCTCACCGCCGGTGATACCAGCACCGGCACCATCCTCTTTGGATCGTGAGACGGATCCTTCGGACGCTCCGCCGGGCATCCTGTTTCCCGGGTGAGTCGTGCGGTTGCCTTGGGCGACATTGATGGCGATGGTGATATCGATGGCGTGACCGGCAGCTCTGGCGACACGGTCTTCGTCTACTTGAATAATGGCGATGGCACGTTTGAGTTGGATCAGACGTTTTCCTTGTTCTTTATCCAGACCGGTGTCGCATTGGGGGATCTGGATGGCGATGGTTCTCTGGATCTTGCCGTGACCGACAGCAGCGAAGAGAGGGTTGCTATCCTGCTCAACAACGGGGACGGCACGTTTGGTACGCCGCAGTACGAAAGCGCACCGGAGGGTTCCAGGGGACTCGCATTGTCTGACGTGGATGGCGATGGCGACGCGGATATGCTGGTCACGCGGACCTACTTCAGTATCTACGAACTCGGTATCTTCGTGAACAATGGTGACGCTTCATTCGAGCCGCGTAGGGCCGTCTCGGCGGGCTCTCGTCCAGGCCGACTTCTGTCACAAGATTTAGACTCGGACGGCGATCAGGATGTGGTGGTCTTTAATGAAGGCATTGCTGAAGTCAGCGTTCTGCTCAATCGCGGCGATGCGACCTTTGAGCCGGAGCGACGGTACGCGGCCGGGAACAGTCCCCGAAGTGGCGCTGTCGTCGATGTGAACGGTGATGGAAATGCTGACATCATCACTGCCAACTCGAGCAGCAACAACGCCAGCCTACTGCTGGGCAGCGGCGACGGCACCTTTGCCGAGCAAGTGTTGCTTCCCACCGGGCATAACCCGTTCGACGCCGCACTTGGCGACTTCGATAACGATGGCGATCTCGACCTCGCGATCTGCAACAACCGCAGCGACGATGTCAGCATCCTCTTCAACCGCTGCACCGTCGCCCCCGCTATCGCCGTGCAGCCGCCGGCGATCACCCTGGTCGATCGCGCCGAGCCCGTGTCGTTGGCGGTAGAGGTCACCCTCGGCACGCCGCCGCTGAGCTACCAGTGGCGCAAGGACGGTCAGCCCATTGCCGGCGGCGGCCACATCAGCGGCGCCACGACCGACACGCTCAGCTTCGACGCCGCCCGCATCACCGACGCCGACCGCTACGACGTGGTGGTCAGCAACGCACAGGGCGAGGTGACCAGCGATCCCGCCGTGCTGGCCGTCCGCACGGTGTGCGCCGCCGACTTCGACGGCGACGGCGAGTTGACGCTCTTCGACTTCCTCGCCTTCCAGAACGCCTTCGCGGCGGGCTGCCCGTAAGGCGGGCATGGGAGACCAGCCATGAAAGGTGCGCAGTGGTGGCTCTTCGCCCCGCTCGCGGGAACCGCCGCCCTGCTGGGCTGGCTTGCGGCGGGGTGGCTCGCGGCGATCTACGCTGCCTTGGCCTGCCTCGGCCTGCTGGCGTTCGTGCGGCTCATGTGGCTGATGTTCCAGCGGCCCCGAGATCACCCGTTGGACGAGGAAGACTTCCGCCTCTGGCGCGGCTGGGCCCAGGTGAGCAGCATGCTCCTGATGCTGGGCTCGTGGGGGGTGCTCACCGCGGCGTGGTTCTACGGCATGGCCGCCAACGACGCGTCGAGCCTGAACGAGGCCAGCGAGCTGATGTTCCAGGGGTTCCTGGTCCAGGGCGGGCTGCTGCTGGGCTCGCTGCTCGTCTCGGCCTTCTTCGGCCATCTGGCGTCGAAGATGTATTCGATCAATCGCAACGACGTGCCGCGTCCCTCACGTGGGGGGCGTGAGGCCAAGCCGGCCGGGCGCGGCGTGAGTTCCGCTTCCGGTGGAGCAGGCTAAGGTTCCCAGTGCGGGCCAGGACAGCCCGTGGCAGTGAACCCCACCCACCGCACGGAGGCGGACATGCACGACCTGGCTTTGAGCGAAGACTGCCGGCGGCATCGCAACCCGTGGCCCCGGCCGCTGCGGGCCCTCCCGCTGCGCCGCCCCATCGAGCGCCCGGAGGTCGACTGGCCCACCAGCAGTAGAGAAGTGCGCCGCAAGCTCGGTTGCAGTTGGTTTTGTGACCGGCGCCTCCGCGGCACGTGGCTCAGGCTGTTGTACGATGTGATGCGTGCCCCGTCGCGACGGGAGGCCTTCGAGACGCTCGAGGCTTTTGAGGAGCGCGAGCCGGCGTGGTTCCGCGCCCTGGTGTTCGATAACGGCTACCGGGGCCACCTGTGCCATCCCTACCAGTACGGCGTCGCCCACCGGCCGGCTGTGCTGGGCGTGCCCCTCGTGCTTCCGCCCGCGGATACCGACCCGGTGCAAGCAGCCAGCGAGCGCGACCTGGCCTCGACGGTGCACGCCGCGTTGCAGAACCTGCCGCCGCGGCAGCGACGGGCCGTGGCGCTGCGGTCGGGGCTGGAATCGATGCCCTGCGAGGCGTGCGCTTCGGGCGGTCGCTGCTGTACGTGTTATGGCGACCCGCCGACGTACGCGGCGATCGGGCGTGTGCTGGGGCCGGGTGAGAGCGTGAGTGCTCAGGCGGTGCGGGCGCTGGTGCGGCGCGGGGTGGCGGCGCTGGCCAGGGATGGCAGCCTGCGGCGGCTGGCCGCGACCTAAGGACGAGCGCACCTCGCCAGGAGTTCAACCCGCAGGCTCGCTCAAACCGAAACCCCGGGGCAGGCGTGACCACGAAGGATCGGGCAGCACGCGATGACGCGGCCGGTCGAGCAACGCATCGAGCGACGCACGGCCCCGGCCATCGAGCTCGGGCGACAGTTCCTCGCGGACCGCGTTCTTCGGGAGGGTTGGCGAGCCCACCAGCACGAACCGCTCGCCGGCGACCTGGAAGCCGCCGCACCGCCGACGCATCATCGAGTACATGCCCATGCGCTGGCCGCCCACCCACGTGCTGGCGTCGCCCGGCCATCGGCGAAGGCAGAAGTAGATGGCCTCGGCCGTGATCCGCGCCTCGGCGACCTCGTAGAGCACGAGCCGGCGCCGGAAGGCGGTGACGGACTCGTGGCTCCCCACGAGGTGGCCGATCAGGGAGCACCAGGCGTCGTAGCCGGGGGCCGAGGGGTCGTCCTGGTCGGGGTCGGGGAGGTGGTAGGGCATGGGGGGTGCTGCGTTCGGGGGGGAAAGGTGCCCTTGGACACGGTAGCTCGGGACGGGGTGGGGTTGGGTGCAGTTTTTTTTGAAAGGCTGTCGCCAAACGAAATCTCGATCGCACGTATGGGAGATTCCGCCGCCACGGGGGCGGCCGGGATCCCAAGGCAGGCACCGCGGCACCAAGCGCGAAGCCAGCGACACGGTGCGAGGAGGTTCAGGATGTGGGAGCGAATGAGCACAAGGGCTGCGATCACGGCGGGAGTCCTCGCTGTGGCTGGGGCAGCACTGGGGCAGAACGACGATTCGTTCGACCCGGCGCCGATCTACGACCCGATCGCGGATCGGCCGGCTCGGGACGGAGCGAACTACAAGTCGTCGGTCTACCCCGGT
This sequence comes from Phycisphaerales bacterium JB060, assembly GCA_044440025.1. Classification (GTDB taxonomy): domain Bacteria; phylum Planctomycetota; class Phycisphaerae; order Phycisphaerales; family UBA1924; genus JAHCJI01. Next base: position 27,447 of record JBITAF010000136.1, read on the forward strand.
TCCGCCAGCGACATGCTCTGGGAGGCCGGCCCGTTCCACTATGTGCCGAACTATCGCGTGACGTCGCTGCAATACGAACCTGCGACGCGACAACTGAGCCTCCGGATGGAGGAGGTGGGCAACGACGAAGAGACGCGGACCGCTATCGCCCGGCGCTTCGGTCCGGATGGCGCCGCGGTCGCGCCCGATCGCATCCCGCTTCGGCAGGTTCAGGCCACTAGGCTCCGAGTACTCACGAACGTCGGCCAAGATCCGGAAGTGACGCTGTTCGAAGCGCCGGTGCAGGGTGGTCCGATCGCCTTCTCAATCCGGGTGCCGGCGGAAGCTGGTGGGCTGCATCAAACGCTGACCGACGGGGCTCCGCTAGTGCTCCATCTCGAAGTGTCGCACCCGCTCAAGCGGGTGTCGGTGTGCGAGGTCAGGATCGCGATTCTCCGCAGCGCCGTCCGCGATGCCCTGACCGAGATCGCCGGTGACGCCGCAGCCGATGACGAGCGGATCGCGGTCGCGGTGGATCGCGAGGGGCTCTTGCGATTCAGGGAACTGGTGCTCGGCAGGCTTCTTGTTGAGCGGAACGTCGAGTGCGAAGAGCAGTTCCGCGAGGAGGCCCGGCGTGTGATGGATCAGTTCTTTGAAGAACTGGAAGGCAGCCGGCCGGCCGAGGAGGTTCGTAGCCAGCTTGCCGAGGGCGTGATCTGGTCGGCGGGCAACATGAATCGGGAACTCGCACCGGCGGACGTCGATCTCCTCCGAACAGCGCTGACTACGGATGAGAAGTTCAGCAGCACGGTGGAGTCGCAAGTCCGGACGCTGCGCGATATGGCTGAGTCCTCTGAAACGAGCAAGGACTTTCATTTGAAACTCAAGGCTCATGCCAGTGGCGGCGGCGGCGGCGACCTGTTGGGCTTGCTTAGCGCAAACGTCAACATGAGTACGGACTTCGAGAACATGACGCGATGGCAGCGAGACCAACTCGAGGAGTTCAAGGAGCGTCTCGAGACGGACGAGAGCTTTTCCGAGGAACTCGTCCGTGAGTCGTACAGGGACTTCACTGGCCGCGATTTCGTTGGCGGCAACCGTCCATTGTCCCTTGAGATCGATGTGCTCCAGCAGGCCCAAGTCGCCTCGGGTTTGCACGCCGAGTTCCGCATCATCACACCCGGCGAAGTGTTCTCGATGGTGGAGCGGTACACCGTGAGCACCGAGCCGATCGGCGAGCCGCCAACGATGCCCACGCCGTGGGGTGGCGTCCAATGGCAGGCCGCCGCGTTGTACAACGCACAATCCGAGACACCGAGGGGCCGTGGCTATTGGACGAGCCCGGGCGGAAAGGCGTTCATCCCGATGGACAGGGAAATCGTCTTCGAGTTCGACAAGCCGCATGTAGTACTGCTGGGGGCGCGGGGAATAATGCGTCACGACGGCGGCAAGAACAGCATGCACCTTAACTTCATGGACAATGCCGGAGAAAGGCTGGTGTTCGACAGCAAAGTCCCTGAACGGAGTTCGCCTCCCGCGACCCAATACTACAGAGTAAGCACTTGGGCCTCCGGTGCGGATTGGCAACCGTTCTCTATCAACGGCTTGCACGAGTTTCCCGCAGGACGCCACCAGTTGCGATTTGGTCCCTACGCCGACCACGACGGTCAGTGGGAGTTCCACACCGTCCAGATCCACGCCGCTGCGTTCCCAGCCGCACAACGCCCGGACAGCGAATCGCAACGGCAGTCAAGGGCGGCACGCTGAGTGAGACACGTCGCGAAGGGCGGCCTGCGCGGGTCATCTTCAAGCTCTGGCGGTATCGCTTCCGTCTGGGTGCTCCTCAATCCGGAAAGAGAGCTTCGGATGACAGCCTGTATGGCCCCACCTAACTCGCCAGCCCTATCCTCTTTACCACGAATATGGCAACATCGCCACTATTCGCGGAAGGGGGCACACATGGCAGCGGGCGTCCAGGACCTCACCAGGCACCTCAACGGCCAGCGCGGCGACGACGCGCTGGCGCTCGATGACCACGTGTACGACGAGCTGCGGCGGATCGTGGCGGCCCAGCTCAAGTCTGAGAAGGGCGGGCTCACGGGTCGCGGCACGGACATGAACGTGACGAAGGTCTGTCATGATGTCTGGCTGAAGCTTCAGAGCACGAGCGAGTGGCACAGCCGGCGGCACTACTTTGGATCGGCGGCGCGGGCGGCGCGCCAGGTGCTTGTGGATGCCGCGCGCAAGGCGAAGCTGGGGCACACCGGCCAACTCGGGTATGGAGCCGATGAGATCGCGGACCAACTCTCTGGTGACCTCATGGACTGGATCGATGCGATGGACCGGTTCATCCGGGCGTGCGAGGCGGTCAGGCCAGACCAAGGCAGGGCGGTGGAGTTGCGGGTGTTCGGTGGGTTGGGTACCGATCGGATCGCAGAGATCCTCGACCTGAGCCAGCGCACGGTGCAGCGGTATCTCAAGAACGCGGCGATCGAGTGGCGGCGGCTTTACGGCGAGGACGCCCCTTGGGGGGACGGGCAATAGACCCAGCGGCACGCCGGCCGTGTCGCCGGAGGCGACGCCGCACGCATGCACCAGTATGGCCAGCAAGCACGGCAACCAGTGGGACCGGCGCGTCGCGCGGATGAAGCGGCGGCTGGAACTCCTTGAACTGCTGGAGCACGCTCCCGCTGACGAACGCGAAGCGATCATCGAGGCTATCGATGATCCAGACCTGCGGTCCGAGGTCGTCCAAGCGATGGAGGAAGACGGCGATAGCCTGCCCGTGCTGGTGCAGTTCGAGGACCCGCCGGCGCTTTCGCAGGCGGTCACCATGAACGGAACGGATGGCTATGACGCCGATCGCACGCCCTCGCCCCTGCGCAAGGGCGACCGCGTCGGGCGATACACCATGGTCGACGATGGACGCGGCGGCCAGGCCAGCGTGGTGCACCAGGCCGAGGACGAGGCGACCGGCAAGAGCGTCGCGTTCAAGCTGCTCCGGCCCAGCGCTTCGGTACAGGACCGTCGGCAGTTCGAACGGCAGCGCGTGATCCTGGAAGCCACCGATCACCCGCAGATTTCCGCCGCCATCGATCACGGCGTGGTGGATCACGGTCCAGCGCGCGGCATGCCGTATGTGGTCGTGCCATGGATCGAGGGCCAGCACTTCGACGACTGGGCAATCGGCAGATCGTGGCGCGAGGTAGCACGCGTACTCGCCGACGCGCTCGACGCGTTGGACGTGGCCCATACGGTCCGAGTCATCCATCGAGACTTGAAGCCAGAAAACCTTCTTGTTGCCAGCGATGAGCACGGACGGCCGAAACCATACGTGATCGATTTCGGTATCGCTCGCCTCAGCGGTGGCCCCCTGGCCGCAGTCGCGTCAAGCCGAACGACCACGCATGAGATCAAGGGTTCAAAGCCCACAATGGCCCCCGAGCAACTCTCGGGCGATCGCGAGATCGACCGACGAGCCGACCTGTACGCCGCCGGATGCATGCTCTATAAGGTGCTCACCCAGGCACCCCCCCACATGAAGAACGGCGATCCAGGGTTGCTGGAACTGGCTCGGAGGCGTGCGGCAGGCCCTCCCGCCATGCCCCGCATGCTCGACGCACAGATACGCAGGCTGCTGCGAGTGGCGCTGGCGGAAGCCCGGCGGGATCGATACCAGACGGCCCGCGAGATGGCCGAAGACCTGCGACGCGCGGCGGCGAACCTTCCACTGAAACGCAGCCCCCCAGGCCTCGGGCGACGCGCAAGCATGTGGGTACGACGCAATCCGGCGTTGGCGACGCTGGCCGCTGCGCTTACCATCGTACTCGTCGCGGCATACGTCATCGGCGCGATCCAGGCCGGCCGCATCGTCGAGGCGCGGGACGAGGCAGAGCTGGTCCGAGCCGCGGCGGATCGTCGTTTCGAGTCGCTGCAGGGCTTTACAAGTTTCGTGCTCGAGAGCCACGATGAGGCGCTGCGCCAGTACCCCGAGTTGATCCACGCCCGGCGTGACCTCACCGAGCAGGCGGCGCTGGCCTTGGCGGCGGTTGACGCCGAGGGTCCCTCTACCATCGAACAGGCCTTGCATCAGGCCGAACTGTGGCTGCTGCTCAGCGAGATCGGGCTGAACAGGCATAGCCGGAGCTTGTGGTCGGCAGGCCTGGCCCACACCGCCGCCGTTCGTGCTCTCGAGCTGATGGAAGCGCGGGAGGGCATTGGCGACCCACGCGTGCCATCGGTCCGGGCGCGGGCGTTGCTGCGCGCCAAGACCGGCCGACTCGTGCCGCGGCTGGACCGGGTCGCCCACTTTCAGGAGGTGGTTGGTGCGCTCGAGCCGGTGTATGAACAGGCGACCGATGCCCCGGAGGTGATCATCGCCTACGCCGAGGCGGTGCTCCACCTCGGTCTGGGGCACGCGTGGCACGATGGCGGGCACGAGCGGGCGGTCGCGGAACTGCGCAGGGCGCTGCGGCTGGCCGAGGAAGCCCGTACGCTGGCGCCGAACAGCCAGCGGGTGCTGGCGATCCGGGCATTCATCCTGAACCACCTCGGGGGGCAACTCCGCAAGGGTGACGCGGCGGATCAGCGGGAAGCGGTCGGTGTTCTGACGCAGGCCGTGGAGGCGTACGACGCCTTGGCAAGCCATCGCGACACGTACCTGGACGGGCAAGCCGCCGGCACGCGAAGCACGCTCGCCGGCCTGCTGATGCGCCGGGGGCACACGCTCCATGGCATTCAGCTCTACGCGGAGGCCATTGAAGCGGCCGACCTCGTGCTCGCTCGCGACGAGAGCTCCGATCGCGCCAGGCGCGCCGCGGCCCTGACCCGGTACTGGGCCGCGTCCGACCTTCTGGACACCGTAACTGGGATTGGCCTTCCCTCGACCATTGGTCCTCCCCTCCCCGATGCTCTGCTTCTGCACATAGCGTGCCGGCTGGCCGACGAGACATTCGAACTACAGCTCGATCGCGAGGCGCATCTGCGACGCATCGGCGACACACTCACCTTACGCGATGAAGCCCGCTACCTCGGCACTATTTCGGGCCTTCGAAAGCGCGCCCACGCCACGCGAGCCATATTGGACGGTAATCCATGGCCAGGGTGGACATCCCCCAATGAAGATTTCTAGTTCAGGCTGCCACGTGCAGCGATCGACGGCGTGATCACCCATGAGGAATCGACTTTCATGCTCTCGGTATCCGAGCAACTCGACATCCCGGCGAAGACTGCTCGGGCAGTCATGCACGAGGTGGCCACGTGAGACATCGCAATAAGTTGAGCGTGAGAGCGTTTGGTTTGCGATCGCAAAATGAATGACAGTGGCTTGCGTCTCATTCTGTTTTCAAGCTGAATATCGACGGTTCGAGTCCGGTCACCCGCTTTCCCACTTACCGAGTCCCCAGATCAGCTTGTCTCGGCGTTCTTGGCATGGATCAGTAATCGGACACGTTCGCGTGCCAGTCCTGCCCGGACCGTGAGCCCATCAATCTTCGAACAGACCTGCTCCATCGCCTTCACGACTTCCGGGGCGTACTCACCCCGGGCCGAGTTACATGCGTGTACTATTACGTCAGCGCCAGCCTCCAAGCCCAGGCAGATCGTCTCCTCAAGCGACCAACGCGCCCGCACGCCTTCCATGTCCAGGGCATCGGTGAAGATAGGGCCAGCAAACCCATACTCATCGCGGAGCAGCCTCGTCGTCACCGCAGGCGAAAGCGACGCCGGGCGATCTATATCGAACTGAGCCAGCATCAAGTGCCCCGTCATCACGCCGAGATTCTTGCCAATGAGCGCGCGGTAGGGTACGAGTTCGCGCTCGCGTTCCCAGGTCTGGGAGATGTCAACGAGATCATGGTGTGAATCGACGGACGCCGACCCGTGTCCGGGAAAGTGCTTGAGTACGCAGGCGACACCTACTTCCCGATGCGACTGTACCACGCGATTGGCGCACGCTGAGACGGTCTCAGGATCTCCCGAGAATGATCGCTTCATCGCTCCAATTACAGGCGATTCAGGATCGATGTTCACATCGACGCACGGCGCGAAGTTGAGGGTAATGCCAACGTTTCGCAGCGCGACCGCCATCGCACGAGATTGTGAGAACTGCTCCTCCGCCGCCAGTGACGCGAACTCCCGCGCCGAGGGCCAGCCCGCGAATCCGTGTGCAGGGGAGAGGCGTTGCACGCGTCCGCCCTCCTGGTCGATCGCAACCAGAGCGTCCGCGCCAAGACGGGAGCGCACGTGATCCGTCAACGCGCGGACCTGTGCGGGCGACCGCACGTTCCGATCCCCACCGTTGTACAGATCGTGATCAAACAGGATCACCATTCGCACACCCGCATGAGCACAAGCGTCGAGGTCCTCCTCCAGCCGCGGGTCACCCGGCGTCGCACCACGGATACCGAGCATCATCATCGATCCGAGATCACGCAATGCCGCGCTCATCGCTTCGGGCCCTTCACCAGCGCGCAGACCACGAAACTCATGAGGAACCCGCCGAGCATACGCCAGCCCAGCGATGGAGCCGGCTCGACCACGAACTGCAGCACCGCGACGGTACCCGCCCCACAAATCAACGCGTATATGACCGTCAGCGCACTCCCGCGGCCAAGCAGCAGCGTCGACACGAAAACGCCCAGCAGCCCCGCGTAGGCGTAGATCATCACGCCCAGCGCGAAGGGGATCAGCCCCTCGCTCTTCCCGCCCTCGGCGAGCACGAAGACACACGCCATGACGATTAACGCCGAGCCGCAGAGCGCGTTGACGATTCGGGCGGTGCGAGCGCCGGGGTCGTTCTTGCCAAACCCCAGATCGACGACCACCGAGCTCGACATTGCGTTGAGCGCCGAGTCGGTACTGCTCATCGCGGCCGCGAACAGGCCGGCGACCAGCAGCCCGCGCAGGCCCGCCGGTAGATCATCGAGAATGAAGGCGAGGTACACTCCGCGTGTGTCGCCTTTGATCACGGCGCCACTGGTCGCGTCACGCACGAATAGCAGCAGCCCCACGCACAGGAACAGCCCGACGGCGAGCGTCCCGAGCAGGCTCGAGGCGATGAGCGACCACGCCGCACGTGGCGCACTCCGGGACGTCAAGAGCCGTTGCGCAAGGTCTTGGTCGGTCCCGAATGCCGCGGCGTTGAAGAGCGTCAGCCCCAGTAGCACCGCCCACAGCGTGAAGGGAGAACCGAGGTCCCGCGACAGGTCGATGAGCACGAGTTTGTCGCCCGTGGGGTCGGCGTCGGCGATCGCAGCGGGCAGGTCGCTGGGTGCAACACCGATCTGGCCCACCAACACCCAGATGCTCGCGACCACCGCGACAACCATCACCAGAGCCTGAAGCGAATCTGTCCAGATGACGGCCTTGATTCCGCCCCACGACGTATAGATCAATGCCAGCGTCCCCAGGGCCACGACGCTCGCCAGCAGGTGGCCAATCGCCAGGTCGCCGAACACGATGAGGCTGCACGGCACCGCAGCGATATAGAGCCGCGAACCGCTTGCGAGCAGGCGCCCTAGCAGGAACGCCGCGGCACAGGACTTCTGCGCGAATACCCCGTGCCGTGCCCCGATCGGCTCGTACACCGTCGTCGCGCCGACCGCGTAGAACTTCGGTAGAAACAGCCACGCGACGAGCACCGCCCCGAGCACCGATGCGATCGACGCGGACAGGTACGTCAGGTCCGACGCGTACGACTGCTGCGGCCCGCCGATGAACGTCGCGCCCGAGACCGACGTGGCGACGACCGAAACCGCGATCGCCCACGCCGGCACACGCCGATCGCCTGTGTACAACGCCTGGGCGCTCTGCACCCGCCGGGCCGCGATCCAACCAATCGCCAGCACCGCCAAGGCATACGACGCGAACACGACGAGGTCGAGGACCGTCAGCACGACGTCCCCCGATCCAGCGCGCTCCGCAGGCTTCCGTCCGATGCCTCGAGCAGCGCCTCCGCCTCATCTCGCGAGACACGCAGCGATCGCATCACCACCGCGGTCTTCACACGACCACCGGCCTCGTTGAGCAAGACGAGAGCCTCTTCGCGTGATCCACCGACCAGGCGCACCACGATCCGCGCCGCCCGGTCGTGCAGCTTTCCGTTCGTGGCGCTCACGTCCACCATGAGCCCGTCGTGCACCTTGCCCAGACGCACCATCAGGGCGGTCGAGATCATGTTGAGCACGAGCTTGGTCGCGGTCCCAGCCTTGAGCCGCGTCGAACCCGCCAGCACCTCGGGCCCCGTGTCGATGCGGATCACATGGGTCGTGGCATGCTTTTCCGGCAGACTCCCGCACGTCACCAGAGCCGTCAGCGCCCCCCGTGCGTGCGCTATGTGCAGCGCCCCAAGCGGATAGGGCGTGGTTCCACCCGCCGTCAGCCCCACCACGGTATCCAGCCGACCCACGTCAAGTCGCTCCAGTTCCCCAGAGGCGCCCAATGGGTCGTCCTCGAGCGACTCGCTCGATCGACGCAGCGCGGCATCGCCGCCCGCGATGATCCCAATGACGCGAGACGGGTCCACCAGGAAGGTCGGCGGGCACTCTGAGGCATCCAGTACGCCGAGGCGACCCGATGTTCCGGCTCCGACATAAATCAGGCGACCGCCCGCGCGAAACCTTGGCACGACGTCCTCCACCAATGCCGCGATACGCTCGGTCTGGGCACGCACCGCCAGGGCGGCTCGCTCGTCCTCCTCCGACATCAGATGAAGCAGCTCTGCGGTCGGCAGCGCGTCCAGACCCACACTGCGCAAATGAACACCCTCGGTGGGAACGCCCGAACGATCCGGCGGCGCCTTCATGGTCGCACCCCGATCCACGATCCCTCGGTCATCAGCCGCCCCTTCCGCCCGGTGATCGGAGCCCGGGTGTAGATGACGCCATCGAGCGCAAGCAGTCCAAGCACCGCGATACACGCCGCCTCGCGTTCCTGCGCACCGATGCCAAACGCATCAGTTGTCCGGCATGGACGGCCGACATCCTCGATCGCGCGCACCAGTGCCGCGTTTCGAACACCGCCGCCGGCGAGCACAACGGCGCCCGAGCCCAGCACTCGCTCGCCGATCACGGTGCCCACCGCCCGGGCGGCACTGGCCATCAGATCGTGTCCATCGAGCGAGGCGTATCGATCCACCCATTCCCAACACTCATCGCCCGTCCCAAGCGACCGATCACCCGAAGATTGCGCGCGAAGGATGTCTATCAGCGAGCCCACCGCGTCATCGTCGGCAGTCCCGGCAAGGGCGGCTCGCCCGCCCGCGTCGTAGGCTTCATCCAGTACCCGTCTGGCGCAGGCGTCGAGGATCTGATTGCAGGCACATACGTCGTACCCCCGTACGTCCTCGGGACCAGAACCAGCGGGCAACGTCGTGACATTGCAGAACCCGCCCAGATTCACGATCGCGCGGTCATTGTCCTCCGAGCGGAACAACACCCAGTCGGCGATCGGAGTGATAGGGGCGCCTTGGCCGCCCGCAGCGAGGTCTGCGCCGCGCAGGTCGTGAAGCACCGGGCAGCCCAGCCGTAGCGCGACGGGCCATGGGTTAATGAGTTGCATTGACACGGGCGGCGCGTGAACGATCGTCTGACCCGGCAGCACGCAGATCGCAGCCTCGATGCCCATGGTGTCTAGCATGTCCCCCACGACCCGGGCGTGCAGTTCCCCGAGTTCCATCGCGAGGCTCGAGAACTTCATGGCGCTCATCGGCCTACCGATCGCTGCCGCGCGAAGGCCCTCTGCGAGATCACCAAGCCCCGACTCCGCATGCCCGACCATGCGCACGCGCAGGTCCAAACCCGTTCCCTCCGCCTCCACGACGGCGGCGTCCAGTCCGTCGAGGCTCGTCCCGGTCATACAGCCTATCGCGTAGCGCACCATCGGCACAATATCGGCGACCGACCCCCTTGCGGCCGCAATGAAGCGTGCACATGCTGGGCTGAATGTTGTGGAGTACTTGTCACGCCACCGGCGGGCTCGGACCGTGTTCATTGTGACAATAGCCGCGACCGCCTGGCGGATTGGCCTGATCAGGCCCGGCCAAGCCTCAAGGACCCCAGCCAGACCGCCCGAATCAGGCCTTGAGAGAACCGCCCGACCGAGACTGAGCTCCGGCCGGGCGGCTGGGGAGAGATCTTCGTACTCAGGCAGATGTGCTCACCGGGCGTGTTCTGCAAACAGACCCGGCCAGTTGGCGTCGGCCCGCTGGACGCTGCCCTCAAAGTCGGCATTGAACCTCTCCAGGATCGCGGCGTTCACGTTCAGGTACAGCTTGTCATTGCGCACCTGGGCGGTCGTGATGTCCACCGGAAGCAGGATGCCCAGCGATGCGCCATAGGCACAGAATCCCCCATACTGGGGCGCAAACCGGTCCGGCTTGGCCAGGAAGCGATCCCGGTTGTCCTCCGAGGCAAACAGGTAGGTGGCGCCGGCGTGCTCCCCGCGGATCATCGGCGAACCGTTGAGCGGCGTCGATCCGTCGAAGAAGCTCACCGGATCGAAGCCGGCCAGCGCAATGCCGCTTGCGCCCGACACATTCACGAGATCGCCCCGGGCTTCGGCGATCTTGCCCACCGCCTGTTCGGTGCTCCACACGTCGCTGGCGATCATGCGGTAGTTGACAAACGCGGCCTCGAACCCGTCGTAGCCTGGCAGCTTCGCGGCGGCAGTCGCGTCCGAAACGATGGCGACCTCGAACCCCTCCTCGATCAGATCACGCATGTGCGACTCGACGCACAGGTTGGCCGACATGCCCGCAATCACGACCTGGCTGATCCCTGCCTTGCGAAGCTGCAGCGCCAGGTCGTTCGACTCTGGTCCATAGACCTTGTGCGGCCCCACGATGATGGCCTTACCGTCCTCGATAAAGGGCTTGTACTGCTCGAGCCAGTCCGCCCCGGAGCCCTCGATGCCCTCGGTGTCGAGTGGGCCTTCGCGGTCGAACATGCCGATGTCGTGCATGAGCCGCTCCAGGGCGCCCTCGAACTGCCACTGGTGGTCGTGCGGGTAGTAGTAGTGCGGGCTGATCACGACCTGGGCGTCGGCGTCCTTTGCTGCCCGGAACAGCCGCTCGATGTTGTCGACTGTGCCGTTCTCGGTCACGCTCTCGCCCACGACACCCCAGGCGACACCCTGGGGGCTGAGAAAGTCGTTCTGCGGGTCGATCACGAGCAGAGCGAAGTTGCCGCGGCTCAGGTCCACACCCGGCCTTGGAATCGCCGCGTCCGGCCGCGGCCCGTCGATGTAATGGACATGGCCCGCGTGATCGGCGTGGGAAACGTCCTGAGCCAGCAGGTCGTACGGAGCCGCGACAAGACAGGCGACGGCGGCGAGGTTCACGGTGGCGGTTCGGCGGTTACGCATCTTCAAACTCCTACCCAATCGTGGGTTCACACAAGACTCGAAAACATCGTGACACGGCAGGGACCATCCCCACCGTGCAAGGGAGGTGTCGGTCATCGCACGTCAGGGATGCCTGGGTCATCCAGCGGCCGTGGCCCGGGCGCGGGCCAGCGGAAACGTCGGTGACGCTCGGCAATGGGAACGTCGTTGATGCTCGCCTCGCGGCGGCGCATCAGGCCCGACTGGTCGAACTCCCAGAGTTCGTTGCCGTAGCTGCGGGACCACTGGCCCGCGGTGTCCCGCCACTCGTACTGGAAGCGGACGGCGATGCGATTCTGGCGGAAGCCCCAGAGAGCCTTGGCCAGCCGATAGTCGAGTTCTCGTGACCACTTGCCGCGCAGGAACGCCCGGATTTCCTCACGCCCACGAAGGAATGCGTCGCGGTTGCGCCATTCGCTGTCGGGGGAGTACGCCAAGGCGACACGGTCCGGATTCCGACTGTTCCAGGCGTCCTCGGCGGCTCGCACCTTGGCCATGGCGGTCTCAAGGTTGAACGGTGGGACGAGCTGTGACGCACCCGAGGCGGTGACTGACTGGGAGGCGGGTCGCATGGTGGCTCCTTTCCGTGTGCACACGCATTGTGGCAGCAGGCATAAGCATACTGACCGATCAGTCTATATCAACCAGTCAGACCGCAAAATATTTGCCCAACAATGGCCGCAATGACGTAAATGCAGTCATTTTAAAGGGTTATTGAGTTGGCATTTTTCCGATTCGTGGCACTCATGGCGGAGTGCTATACTGTTCGGTCAGTATGAATGTCCGAAGGAGCCGCCAGTGCCCCCCAGCCGCCGAGACGAACTCATCGATGCCGCCATGCGCGTCTTCTACAAGCACGGCTTCCACGCCACGAGCCTGGACGACATCCAGAAGGAGAGCGGCATCAGTCGCATGACGCTCTACAACCACTTCAAGTCGAAGGACGAGCTCATCGTCGCGGCCATGCGCCGCCGCGACGAGATCTTCCGCAACCGGCTCATGAAGTTCGTCGATGCGAACGCGAGGACCCCGCGTGAACGCATCATCGCGGTATTCGACTTCCACACCGACTGGTTCGCCGGCAATGAGTTCTGCGGCTGCATGTTCATCAACGCGGCCGCGGAGTTCTCCATCGCAGACTCGGCACCCCGGCGCGTGGCCTCGGAGCACAAGCTCGACATCGTGCGATACCTGCGGGAACTCTGCGTAGCCGCGGGCGCCGGCGACCCGGACGAGCTGGCCGAGCGGCTCAACATCCTGCTCGAGGGCGCGATCGTCACCGCACGCGTGGTCGGCCAGGTTCCCAACCAGGGCGCCCAGCCGGCGGCCTCGGCGCACCGGGCCAAGCGCATGGCCGCCGAGTTGCTCGACCGTGCGGGCGTCGAACCCCGCGGCTAGCCCTCGTCGTCCGCGGCTGCGATCTCCACCACCGCCTCGGCCGCCGCGCGCGCCGACGCGGGGTTCTGGCCGGTCACCAGCCGCCCGTCGACCACCACGTTCTTTTCGAAGTTGCCCGCGCCGACGAACTGGGCGCCCAACTCGCCCAGCCGGGTCTCGAGCAGGAAGGGCATCGCCCCGGTCAGCCCCACGGCCTCCTCCTCGGCGTTGGTGAACCCCGTGACCCGGCGGCCGGCCACCAGCGGCTGGCCGTCCTTGCCCCGCAGGTTCACCAGCGCCGCCGGGCCGTGGCAGACCGCCGCCACCACGCCCCCACTCCTGTACACGCCCTCGGCGGTCTCGCGGACGCCCGGGCCCTGCGGAAAGTCCCACATCGTCCCGTGCCCGCCGGCGAAGAAGATCGCCTCGAAGGCGCTGGCCCGCATGTTCTCGAGCGTGGCCGTGCCGGGCACGACCATGCCCCCCCGCCCGTCCTCGGCGAACTTCTTCAGGAACGCCCGGCTCTGCTCGTCGGCGCCCTCCAGGCTCCTCGGATCGATCGGGGCATCGCCGCCCCGGGGGCTGGCCAGCACCACGATCCAGCCCGCCTCGTTGAACACGTGCCAGGGGTGGGCCGCCTCGGACAGGTAGAACCCCGTGGGCTCGCCGGTGTCGCCCATCTGGTCGCCCGGCCCCCCACCCATCTGGCCGTGGTTGGTCAGCACCAGCAGCACGGCCGGGCGGGCGTCGCTGGGGGCCAGCTTGCCGCTCTGGCAGCCGGCCAGCGCCAGCCAGATCAGGATCAACAGGAGGAGCGCGAGCGTGCGGAGCGTGGTGGTCATCGGGGCCTCCTCCGGTTGGATCGATCGGCGCCGGGCTGAAACCCCCGCACGCGGGCCCCCAACAATATGGTCGGGCGTGTCGCCGGCGGGTGTGCCGCCGGCCGGGGGCCCACCGGCGGAGGGTATGGCCATGGAATCGATTCTCCACGAGATCATCGACAACGGCGGGGTGTTCTGGATCGTCGGGGGCACCATCGCCATCGTCGCCATCGTCTTTGGCATCATCGGCGGCACCATCAAGGCCGTGGCCCGCGAGCGGACCCGCCGCGAGATCGCCGCCTACATCGCCGAGGGCTCGATGACCCCCGAGCAGGGCGAGAAGCTCATGAAGGCCGCCCCCAAGGACGACTGCGGCTGAGCACGCCCGCCCGCGCCCACCGGCCGCCCCCCGCCTGAAAAGCCGCTCACGCGCATCCGGCCCGATGGCCCGCCGCGGTACGCTCCATCCATGCAACTCACCATCGCCATGGTCCAGATGGACATCGCGCCCGGCGACCCCGAGGCAAACCTCACCAGGATGGACGGCTTCGTCGCCAGGGCGGCCGCGAAGGGGGCCGAGCTGGTCGTCTTCCCCGAGGACGCCATCACCGGCCCCATGGACAACCAGACCGCCTTCGCCCACCACGCGGGCGAGTTCCTCGTGCGATGCGCCGCCATGGCCGCCGCGCACGGGGTCGACCTGGTCCCCGGCTCGTGGTCGGTGCCCGACGCGGGCGCCCTGTACAACACCGCGTATTACATCAACAGCGACGGCAGCCTCGCGGGCTCTTACAGCAAGGCCAACCTCTGGGAGACCGAGAAGGCGACCATCACCCCCGGCCCGGGGCCGGTGGTCGTCCCCACGCGGCACGGCCCGGTCGGCCTGGCGATCTGCTGGGACATCGCCCACCCCGCCCAGTTCCAGGCCATGGCCGCCATGGGGGCCGAGCTGGTCGTCTCGCCCACCTACTGGTCGCTGCCCCGCGGGGCGGCCACGGGCTTCCTCGAGAAGAAGGAAGAACGCGACCTGATCGACGCCCTGTGCCTGGCGCGGGCCTTCGAGGCCGACGTGGTGCTGGCCTACTGCAACGCGGCCGGCGCGGTGGGCTCTCGAGAAAAGGGCGACGACAAGCGGGCGGGCGTCCTCAGCGGCCGCAGCCAGCTGACCCACCCCCACGAGAAGGTCCTGGCCCGCGCCAGGGGCAACGGCGAGCAGGTGCTCGTGGAGACCTTCGGGCACGCACGCGCGGGGGCGCGAGCCGGCGTGCCGGCCTGAGCGCACGGCAAGGGGGGACGCCCGCGCGCCCCCCCTCGCTTGAATCACCAGTTGTCGGATCACCGGGCGTCTTACGACGCCCTCCTGATCGGGGCGCCCTACGACGCCTTCTTCACCTCGCCGGCCCCCACCCCCACTCCATCGGGCACCTGCTCGACCAGCGTGGCCTGGTTGCCCGCCCCGAACTGGATGGCGAACTGCGCCAGCCCGCCGTCCTTGGTGGACGTCTGCGGCGTGATGCGGTAGGCCACCTCGGGCGTGCCCAGCGGGATGCCCGTGTCCGTCAGCTCGCGCTCCTTGAGCGTCACGAAGGGGATGAAGGGCTGGCCCGTGCCGCCCACGCGTCGGTCGACCCGGTAGGTCACCGGGCCCACGCGGGGCGGGTTGGGGCACGCGAAGCGCACCGTCAGCTCGCCGCCGATGGACAGCGTGTGCTTGAAGCCCGTGGGCGTGCCGGGGGCCGGCGCCGCCGTGCGATCGGCCGGCGCGGGGACCACGGCCGCGGTGTAGATGGCCTCGGGGTTCTCGGCGTTCTTGGCCGTCGAGCGGATGATGCTCACCTGGCCGCCGGCCAGCGTGCGCATCGACTTGACGGCCGCGTCGAAGGTGGTGACCGAGTTGCGGTAGGCGTTCTTCGCGTTGATCTTGGCCGTGCGGGCGTCGGCCGCCGCGCTGGCCAGGGCGCTCAGCTCGCCGATCACCAGCGGGTCGAGCTTGAGGGTCTCGGCGTTGGTGGTCCACGGGCCGATGTGGGCCTGGACCCAGTCGATGGATTGCTCGGGTTGGGTGGGGATCGTGCTCATGACTGCGCTCCTTCTTGTGTCGCCTCGGCGGCGGGCCCATGCGCCGGAAGACCGGCGCAGTGCGCGGCCGCGGGGCATGCGTTGGGGGTGCGGGTGTTGGCGACCAGAACGGGCCGGGCCGCCGACGGCTGCAAGCAACATGCGGTGTGCATCTGCGTGACTCCTTGCGGCGACCGCGCCCTGCGAGCATCCACGAGCGGGCGACCGCTGTCCGAGAATCGCGCCCCGCCACAGCAGCGGGGCCGAGAACAACATCGAGCGTTCCCGGACGCGGCTCCAGTCGGCTTGCGAGGATTCTGGGTCAGCATTTTCCCCCATGGCCGCGGCCGGACCCGCGGGGCCCGATTCCGCTCGCACTCCGTTCG
Organism: Phycisphaerales bacterium JB060; assembly: GCA_044440025.1. Lineage (GTDB taxonomy): Bacteria > Planctomycetota > Phycisphaerae > Phycisphaerales > UBA1924 > JAHCJI01. Next base: position 43,447 of record JBITAF010000136.1, read on the forward strand.
GCAAAACCGCCCCCACGGCCGCGCCAGGGGGGCCGATGGCCCCGGCGGGGGCACGCGGGACAAGAGTTTCCCATGGCGCGGCGCGATCCACTCATGAGTGGCTCCCGTCCGCACATGGCGCGGCGCGACCTACTCATGAGAAACTCCCGTCCACTCATGGCGCGGCGCGACCCACCCATGAGAAACGCTCGCCCGCCCATGGCGCGGCGCGACTTTCTCATGAGTCGCTCTCGTCCACCCCGGGGGCGGCGCCGCCATCCCATGGGAAGACCAGAGCCCCGCGCGGGGCGCCGGCGGCCCGTGGTGCGCGGCGATGGGGCCGGAAAATGCCCTTGCGGATCACACCGGCTTCGGGTATGCTGGTGCCAGGAGGAGAACCACGATGCCCAGGACCGCCCCGACCCCCACGACCCCCATCACCACCACCATCACGCTCGCCGCCCTGACGATCACCCTGGCCCCCGCCGCCGCGCTGGCCCAGCCGGAGGTGCCCGACGGGTTCACGATCCGGCGGATCGCGCCCTTGCTGGATGGGGTGCGGCCGCAGTTGTCAGCCATCGACGATGCTGGTGGGTTTGGCATCGGGGTGGTCACGAGCGTCGTGCGTGATGGCCTTGTTACCGTGAGGCTCATCGAGCCTTCGGGGCGGATTGTCGTCATCGCGGTATTCGGCGAGCCCGGCCCGAACGCCGCGGTACGGAGAATCCGTTTCGATGAGAGTGGTGAACTCGGCGGCGGTCTCTTCGCGACCCTCGATAACCTGCCAGGCGATGGGAGCGGCAAGACCGTCATCGTCTCCATCGATGTGGATGGCGGCGTCGAGGAACTTTATCGCTCGGCCAGCTTTGCAGAAGGCGAGACGTACGACTTCGAGATCAGCATCATCTCATCCATGGGCGTGGAACCAGGGCTCACACTGCTGGACTACAACTCATTCAATGGCACGCGGTTGTCGACGTTTGGGCCCGACTTTCAATTGACCGTCACGAACCCGAATTCGTTGCCGCCTGGCCGACCCGACACGGACGTGGAAGGTATGCGTCGTGACACTTCGGGCCGATATGGCGGTGGCATCCTTCTCGCGGACAGCAACGATGCCGATCGGTTCACGGCGTTGTGGGAACTCCGCGATGTCGATGGCGGTGGTGTATACAGGAGGATTGGATCCTCGACGACGTGGAGTGTTCGCCGTTACGGAGATCTCGATCTCGCGGCCGGCGGTCCGCTGGGCGAAACCGCCTATGTGACAAACCTCACGACTGACGTGGTTGAAGCGGTCGATCCCGACGGCACGCACACCACCTGGGCCACCGGCTTCACCGGCATCGACGCGCTCTCGATCAGCCCCGACGGCGAATCGATGTACGTCGCCGACCAGTCGGGCGTCTGGCTCATCCGCGCGAGCGGCAGCGAACCCGGCCCCGTCGTGCTGGCCACCGACCCCAGCACGCCCACCGGCTCGACGCTGAGCGGCGCGCCCGTCACGAGCCTGCGCGTGATCTTCAACGAGCCGGTCGACTTCGTGGACGCCGACGTCACCATCACGAACAACGCCGGCGACCCCGTCGCCTTCGACGCCTCGGGCTCGGGCAGCCAGTTCATGCTCATCGGCCTGGGTGAACCGCTCGACGGCGACGCCTACACCGTCACCATCAGCGAGGAGGTCACGAGTGTGACCACCGGCGAGGCCCTGGACGGCGACCGCGACGGCGTGGCCGGCGGCGACGCCGAACTTATCTTCACCCACGCCTGCCAGGCCGACTTCGACGGCGACGGCTCGCTCACCCTCTTCGACTTCCTGGCCTTCCAGAACGCCTTCGACGCGGGCTGCCCGTAGCCCCCAGCCCGCCCCGCTTGACGCGCCGGCGGGCCGGCGGCCGCAGATGCCCTTGCGGGCCGCGCTGGCTTGGGGTATGCTGGCGGCAATAGGAGCGCACGCATGCCCAGGATCTCCACCGTACCGGCCCCCCGCCTTGCCACCCGCCTGACCATCTGCCTGGCCACACTGGCCCCCGCCGCCGCGCTGGCCCATCCGGAGGTGCCCGATGGGTTCACCATCCGGCGGATCGCGCCGCTGCTGGATGGGGCGCCTCCTGAGTTGCACGCGATCGTCGATCCCGGGGGCTTTGGCGCCGGCGTGGTAAGCGCGACGGCCAGCGGCGGCATCGCCACGTTCCGCCTGATCGAACCGGGAGGCACGATCCGGACGCTCGGGGTGTTCGCCGATGGCGCATTGACCGACGTGGTCCGCGTCCGGCTGGACACGCTGGGCACGCTGGGTGGCGGCCTGCATGCCACCGCCAGGTTCGGCCCGTCAACGGCGAACCAGACGGCCTACCTCACGCTGCGTGCCGATGGCGGCATCGCCGAACGGTGGCGACGGGGCGGGTCGACGGACAATGTGACGTACGATTTCGAGCTGACCCCAGGCGGCACGCCGGATGCGGCGGCCGTGCTGCTTGATCAGGATGTCGGCAGCGGCACCTCGCTGGCAACGATGACGACCGGCTTCGAGGTCACCGTCATCGACGGCGACTCGCTACCCATAGGACGAACAGACACCGACGTCCGCGGCTTCCACCGAGACGTCAGCGGCGCGTATGGAGGCGGCATCCTGCTGGCCGATAGCGACCCCAACAACGACGACATCACGGCCATCTACGAGTTGCGTGTCGATGGTGGCCTGGCGTCGTACCGGCCAATCGGCGGTGCGGTGGCGACCGACCAGCGTTTCTACGGCGACCTGGCCATCGCCGAGGGCGGCCCCCTGGGCGGCGTCATCTACATCACCGACCAGGTCACCAACGAGATCCAGACCGTCGATGCGGGCGGCACGCACGCCACCTGGGCCACCGGCTTTACCAACATCGACACGCTGTCCATCAGCCCCGACGGCCAGAGCATGTACGTCGCCGACCAGTCGGGCGTCTGGCTCATCCGCGCGAGCGGCAGCGAACCCGGCCCCGTCGTGCTGGCCACCGACCCCAGCACGCCC
>JBITAF010000137.1:0-2607 GCA_044440025.1 Phycisphaerales bacterium JB060
CCGGACACGGTGTACTTCCAGCCGGTGGCGATGGCGGCATGAAGGCCGGGTTACCCACCGATCGAGCGCTGGCCTTTGGCCGGGCCTGCGCTCGGCTCCGTGGATAACCCTCAACCCCAGCGGCTTGTCCACTTAAGAATCGAAGATCGGTGTCCAAGAAAATCGGACCACCTCTAGGATCGCCTTGAAGATCGCCACGGCGTCGCGCAATCGGTCGCTGGGCTTGCCCCAGGGCTGGCCGTACCAACCTTCGACGATCTGCGGACCCGAGACGCCGAGGCCCACGATCATGCGGTTGCCGCCGGCCAGCGCGTCAATGGTTTGGGCGGTCATGGCGAGATTGGCGGGCGTGCGCGCGGCGAGCTGGGCGATGCTGGTGCCGAGGCGGATTCTCTTCGTCAGCGCGGCAATGTAGGCCAGGGGACTCATGGCGTCCGAGCTGTAGGTCTCCGCCGACCAGACCGAGTCGAAGCCCAGTTCCTCCGCCCGAAGGATGCGCTTGATCGGAAGCGCGTATTACCGGGTCATGCCCGGCCCGATATCCAGTGCAAGTTTCATGATGTCGTGCTCGAGAAATGGGTGATGGATGCCTTCATCGCTCACCGCCCTCTGAAGGAAGGCTTGCGGTTTTCCTTGAAGGCCGTCACCGCTTCCTCGAGGTCTTCCCGGGCGTAGCTCTGGTTGAGGAAGGTGCCAAGGTACTGAAAGGCGACCTGGTCCTCGAGCGACTTGTCGTAGCCGCGCAGCACGATCTGCTTGGACATGGCGATCGCAATCGGCGGCAGCGAAGCGATTGGCTCGCCCAGGTCGACGGCGCGCTAGAGGGAATCCGCTGTTCCCAGAATGACGGTTGTCTGACCGCGACGACTACGGCTGCCATTCGAAGGCCTCCGCCGCATCGTAGGCGGCGATCAGCTCATGGAAGCGGTCCTCGACGCGCGAGCGTTGCTCCGCGCTCGTGTGGGTGATGATGTAGAGCGAGTTCTCGCGGATGCCGTGCAACACCCGCGCGGCGACCTCGAACGGATCCTTCAGCCCGGGAATCAGGCGGCCGCTCGACTCGAACTCTTCGAGCGTGCCGGGCGAGCGCTGCGCCCCGCCGTAGCGGCTGGGCCGGCCCACCGCGGAGTTGTGGAACACCTCGGTACGGGTGCTGTGTGGGCAGACAACCGAGACGCCGATTGGCGAGCCGGCGAGCTTGTCGCGCAGGCCCTCGGTCACCCCGACCACGCCGTACTTCGAGGCCGTGTAGGCGCTGGCGCCGGCGACCCCATACAGCCCGGCCGCGGAGCCGGTGTTCACCACGTGGCACGGCACGCCCTGCTCCAGCATGCGCGGGAGGAAGGTCTGCAGTCCGTAGACGACGCCGAAGAGGTTGACGTCGATCGTCCAGCGCCAGTTCTCCTCGTGCGGCTCATACGCCGGGGCCCGCACGAACACTCCGGCGTTGTTGCAGAGTACGTGCACCCCGCCAAGCTCGGCGAAGGCTCGGTCGGCGAGCCGCTCCACCGAGGCGCGGTCGGTGACGTCGGCTTCGACGGCGATCGCGGCGCCGCCCTCGGCGGCGATCTCGGCGGCGACGACCTCGGCCGACTCGCGGCGTACGTCCGAGACGGCGACTCGCATCCCCTCGCGCGCAAGGGTCATGGCGATCGCACGTCCGATCCCGCTGCCCCCACCGGTCACGACCGCGCCCCGCCCGTCCAGCTCGTCCATCGGGTCTACACTCCTGGCGTCCGCTCGCGGCGAACATGGCCACCATAGCCGCCGTCGCGAGCCTGCACAACCATACTACAAATCACGAATTCCCAACATCCGAACGTGTGGCGTCCCGCGTCGACCGCTGTGCGCCCACATTGGAGACTTTGGCATGAGCAGCACCGACGAACCGACCGTGCACCTCGAAAGGGACGGCGGCATCCTCACCGTCACATTCGACCGCGAGCAGAAGCGCAACGCCGTCGACGACGCGATGATCGACGCGCTGCGCGACGCCGCCGACCAGCTTTCCGCGGACCCTACGGCACGAGCGCTCATCATCACGGCACGGGGCACGTACTTCTCCGCTGGGATCGACCTCCACAACCGCTGGTCGAGGAGCTTGTTCGATCTCGGTCCCGATCATCCCGACCTGGTGTTCCGCCACCGGTACCGGCAGCTCCATCGGCTCTTCGACGAGTTCGAGGCGATTGAGAAGCCCATCATCCTCGGCGCCCAGGGTCCATGCCTCGGTGTCGGTGTCGAGATGTCGGCCTCGTGCGACTTCAGGTTCGCCTCCGAAAATGCGACGTTCTCGGTCCCAGAGGTCCGGATGGGAAGCATCGCGGGCAGCGGCGGCGTGAGCCGGCTGACGCGGGTGATCGGTCCGCACTGGACCAAGTGGTTGTCCATGGCGGGTCAGACCGTCGACGCCGAGCAAGCACTCCGGATCGGCCTCGTACACGAGGTCGTCCCTGCCCAGTCCTTCGAGTCCCGCCTCCGGTCCTTCGCCGCGGAGCTCGCGTCGCTTCCGGCCGAGGCGGTCGGACTGACGAAGCTCCTCACCGACGCCGCCGTGGACACCGATCGGGTGGCCGCCCGCCACCTCGATCGGATCGCAGTCACCAC
>JBITAF010000138.1:0-4794 GCA_044440025.1 Phycisphaerales bacterium JB060
GTTTCGCATCCGATGAACTCGCCGTACGCCAGCAGGCCCACCTGCCGCCCTACACCCGGGCCGCCTGGATCGTCGCCCGCGATCGGCTCTACGAGAAGGCCGAGGCGAGAGCCTTCGAGATCGCCGGCCTGCTGGCCGAGGCGTTCGAGGACCGGGCCCGGATCGAGGGCCCCGCCCCGGCCCCCCTGGAGCGAGCCCACGACGAGTACCGCGTGGGCCTGGAGGTCTACGCCGCCAGCGCCGCGATATTACGAGACGGCCTGCTCAGGATCCGCGCCAAGCACGGCCTGGTCAGCGACGCCAGCGTCGCCATCGACGTCGATCCGGTGAGCATCTGGTAACCCGCTGCGCGGGGGGACCCGCGGGAGGGCCTACTCGGGGCAGCCGGCGTCGAACGCATCCTGGAACGCCAGGAAGTCGAAGATGGTCAACTCCCCGTCGCCGTCGAAGTCGGCCTCGCTACTCCCGGCGTCGAAGAGGTTCATGAAGGTCAGGAAGTCGAAGATCGTGAGCGTGCCGTCGGCGTCGAGGTCGGGGAGGCAGTCGAAGCACGCCAGGTCATACGCGTAAATCGCGCCAGGCACCTTGTCGATGTCGAGCAACCGCTCGCCGGGCGCGCTCACCGTGAGCAACCGCCCGTCGGTGGCAACATCGCGGCCGAAGTCGTCGGTCTGGACTGGCGGTTCGAGGCCTGTGAGCGGCTCAAGCACGGCCGCCTGCCGCCATGTGCCGTCGGCGCCGCGGCGGAAAACGTCGGCGTGGCGGTCGTTTCGCCGCTGCGCGCCGACGATGAGCACATCCCGCTCGAGGTCCACGCTCTGGCCCATGTTCGAGCCCAGACGCGGCTCGGCCTGCAACACCTCCTGCTCGAGCACCCATTGCCAGCCGTCGAAGCTGTAGACATAGGCCGCGCCCTGGCCGGGGACCGTATCGGTCACGCCCACCGAGCCCACGGCCAGGCGGTCGCCGTCCAGCGAGATGCTCTCGCCGAAGTACCGGTTGAACCCCCCCGGGCCGGGACCGCGCAGGGGCAGCAGCTTCTGGAAGAATTCAATGGAGTCGTCCGTGTTGCGACGGTAGACGTAGACCGAGCCCAGCCGGTCGCCGAAGGTGCTGTCGTGCGGCGCGTTGAAGACCACCCAGCGGTCGTTGACCTCGATGTCGTCGCCGAATCGTGTGCCGACCAGGGGATCGGGCGGCACGATGGTCTCCTTGTACTGCCAGCCCTCGGCGTCCTCGACGAATCGCTGGATGTTGTCGCCGAAGCGGAAGAAGAGGAGGGTGGTCGACCATGAGGGCCGGCCGACGAACGGGTACGACGGATCAGGCGGGCCGGAGACATGGGCCTCAAACCGGCTGTCCTCGACCCACTGGCCCGAGGCGTGGTCGTAGCGGTAGTCGTGGATGAGCCCCGGACTCTGCCCCAGGTTCTTCCTCGCCGAGGAGATCATCATCCGGTCACCGTGAGCGTTGAAGGCTCCAAAGCTGTCGAATGACTGGATATCAGGTGGAACAATTATCTGGCTGAAAGCCCACTGCCCTTCGTCGTGTTCGTATATGTACGTCGCGCCGGCCCCGCAAGAGAACGGGTCGGGCGTGGGGCAGCCCGTCCACGCCGCCCAAGCCGCGACAATCAGGCGATCGGACTCGATTTCCATCTGCATGCCGAAGTTGGGAACCTCATGCACCGGGCGAGTCAGCCGCTGCGCCTCGCACTGGGCAAGAGCCGGCGCGACGCACCCGAGCGCCGCGGCCACGATGAGTGGTGCGCGTCTCATATCTCCATTGTGCGCGATCGAACGCGGCATTGCAACCGGGGGCGACGCGCCCCGAGAGCCCGCGATCGCGGGCCTTCCGTATTGGCCGGTCCCAGAACGGCCCGCAAGGAGCCCGGAAGGCCGGCTCGATCCGCCGGGCAGACGGCTGGGGCAGCTGAGGAGACGGTTCTGGAAGCTGGGAAGATGGTTTCGGCAGCTGGGAAAACCGTTCCGGCAGCTGGGAAGATCGTTTCGGCACTTGGGAAAACGGTTCCGGCAGCTGGGAAAACCGTTTCGGCAGCTGGGAGAATCGTTTTCCCAGCTGGGAAAATGGTTTTTGGTTGAACGAAAACCGTACCCGCGTCCACCGGATACGGTTTTCGTTCATCGCTGGGTTGGTTTTCGTTCATGGTCGGGGAGGCTCGGGGGGGACGGCAATCGGGGTTCGGCAATCGGCAATCGTCAGACGAGAGCAGGGGCGTTCCCGGACCTCTTCCCGAATACCGAGTGCCGGATGCCGAATCCAGTCTCTCCCGCCCCACAACTCCACCCATCGTTCACCCGCCCGGGCCCGCCGTGTCGATACTCTTGCCCGTGATCGTCTACCTCAACGGCCAGTACCTCCCCGCCGCCGACGCACACGTCAGCGTGTTCGACCGCGGCTTCCTCTTCGGCGACGGCGTCTACGAGGGCGTCCGCGTCTTCGACGACACCGTCATCTGCCCCGACCGCCACGTGCAGCGGATGGCCGGCGGACTGGCCGAGGGCCGGGTGCACTGGGACCCGCGCCAGCTGCCGGGCATCTGCCTCGAACTCTGCCGCCGCAACGACCTGGCCAACGCGTTCATGTACGTCCAGGTCACCCGCGGCACGCCGCCCCCGGGCGAGCCCGTGCGGGCCCGGACCATGAAGACCCAGGGCGAGCCCACCGTTTTCGCCTTCGCCACGCCCCAGCCGGCGATCGACCACTACGCCCAGCCGCCCACCACGACCCTCGCCCTGGTTGAGGACCGCCGCTGGGACCGCGGCCACCTCAAGAGCATCAGCCTGCTGGGCAACGTGCTGGCCGCCTACGAGGCCCAGGCCCACGGCGCCCAGGAAGTGGCCATGCACAGGGGCGGCCTGCTGACCGAGGCGTGCGCTTCGAACATCATCATCTCGGTCGACGGCCAGCTCGCCACGCCGTCGCTCGACAGCGCCTCCATCCTCGAGGGCGCCACGCGTGCCCGCTGCCTGGCCCTGGACCCGGCAATCGTCGAGCGGCCGGTGGGCGTCGACGAGTTGCTGCGGGCCGACGAGGTCATGCTCGTGGGAACCACCAGTATCGTCACCAGCGCCCTGAGCATCGATGGCAAGCCGGTAGGCGACGGACGCGTCGGCCCGCAGGCCCGCCGCCTGCTGGAGCTGGTCATGGACGACTGCCGGAGCCAGGTGGAAGCCGCCAAAGAAGCCGCCCTGGTCGGCTAAGTGGATCGCCTGCACGGCAAGCGCGTCACCGTCATGGGCCTGGGCCGCTTCGGCGGCGGGCTGGGCGTGGCGAAGTGGCTGCACGCCCGGGGTGCACGCGTCCTCGTCACCGACATGGCGTCCGCCGACGCCCTCGCGCAGCCGTTGGCCGAACTGCCCGAAGGCATCGAGACCCGGCTGGGCGCACACCGGGAGTCCGACTTCACGAGTGCCGACCTCGTCGTCGCCAGCCCCGCGGTCGCCAAGCCCTGGAACAACCCATACCTGAACGCCGCGACCGAGGCGGGCGTGCCCATCACCACCGAGATCGGCCTGGCCATCGACCGCCTGCCCGACCGCACCCGCGTCATCGGCATCACCGGCACCGCCGGCAAGAGCACGACCAGCGCCATGACCGCGCGCGCCCTCGAGGCGGCGGGCGTGCGCGTCCACCTGGGCGGCAACATCGGCGGCTCGCTGCTCGAGGCCGACGTCCGGCCGACGGACTTCGTCGTCCTGGAGCTGTCCAGCTTCATGCTGCATTGGCTGGGCCAGCGCCGCTGGTCCCCCGGCACCGCCGTGGTCACGAACATCGCCCCCAACCACCTCGACTGGCACGAGACCTTCGAGCACTACGAGCAGAGCAAGCGACACATCGCCGCGCACCAGCAGCAGGGCGACCTGCTTCTGACCGACCGCTGGCTCGAGCTGGCGACCGCGACGCGCGCGCGGCCGATCGACGACCTGCCGGCCCTCGCCCTCCCGGGCGCGCACAACCGCGACAACGCCGCCATGGCCCTCGCCGCCGCGAGCGCCACGCTTGATCGCCACGGGATCGAGTACGACCGAGCCAACCTTGCGAGCACCATCGCTACCTTCACCGGGCTTCCCCACCGATTGCAACCCGTCGCCACCCACGCCGGCGTCTTCTTCTACAACGACAGCAAGTGCACCACGCCCGAGGCCGTCGCGCTGGCCGTCGAGGCCCTCGCCGACCGAACGCCCCGCACGAACATCCACCTCATCGCCGGCGGGGCCGACAAGGGCGTGGACCTCGCGCCGATCGCCAGCCTCGCGCGCAGCATCGGCTCGCTCCATACCATCGGAACGACCGGCCCGCGCATCCGCGAGCTGGCAGCCAATGGAAAGGCGGCGCACCATGGCACACTCGAAGCGGCATTCCAGGCAGCAGTGGGGCAGGCGCGCCCGGGCCATGCCGTCCTGCTCAGCCCCGGCTGCGCCTCGTGGGACCAGTTCACCAACTACGAAGCCCGCGGGGCGCTCTTTGTGGATCTGGTGCATCGCTGGATCGCTGCTCGGCCTGAGCGCGTGCACCCCGCCCAAGCCGATTGACCCCGCCCCGCCCGAGCCCGGACCCGTTGCGCCCCGCGCCGAGGCAGCGCCCGCGCCCGCCGGCGATCCCCAATCCGGATCCGAGCCGCCCAAGACCATTACGCTCAGCGAAGGTTTGCGCCTCAACCGGGCCGAGCGATGGATCGAACTCGACGGCTTCGTCCCCATCGACGTGCGCGAGCAGGACCGCACGGGCTACACGCTCATCCGCTACCTCGAGTGCATCGCCGTCACGCCC
>JBITAF010000139.1:0-28283 GCA_044440025.1 Phycisphaerales bacterium JB060
ACCCTACGTCCTGGCACTCGACGTACCGCAGGACACGCTGCTCAGCGGCTCGACCATCAACCGAGAGAGCAGCATCGCCCCGGGCGGCACCATGCGGGCCGAGTGGCTCGTGCTCGCCACTGAGGGCGACACGCTGAACGCCCAGCTCCGCACCGAAGAGTTCGGCACCACCGACATCCAGATCGAACTGTCCGAGGGAGGCAACCGATGAACATCAAAACACTCCTGACCATCGCCGCCCTTTCCACGACTCCATCGCTCGCGCAAGACATCCCGGCGGCGCAAGACGGCACCCAGCGCTACAACCCCGACTACAAGGTCGACATCGCCTGGAACCGTTATTACGACTACGAGCAGATCGTCGACCTGCTCAAGCAGATCGAGGCCGCCCACCCCGAGTTGGTCACTCTCAAGAGCCTGGGTAAGAGCCTGCAAGGCCGCGACGTCTGGCTGGCCATCGCCAACAACCCCGAAACGGGCGAGGACGGCACCAAGCCGGCCATGTACATCGACGGCAACATCCACGGCAACGAGGTGCAGGCAGCCGAGGTCGTGCTCTACTCGCTCTGGAAGCTCGTCGAGAGCCATGGCAACAACGAGCCGCTCACCGAACTGCTCGACAACGCCACCTTCTACTTCGTGCCCGTCTCCAACCCCGACGGCCGCGCGTGGTGGTTCGCAGAGCCCAACACGCCCAGCTCGAGCCGGCACAACCAGCGCCCGGTCGACAACGACAGCGATGGCCAAAGCGACGAGGACGGCTACGACGACCTCGACGGCGACGGCTCGATCACCCAGATGTGGCGCAAGCGCACGGGCGGTCCTTTCCGCCGCAGCGAGACCGACCCGCGCCGCTTCGAGCGTGTCGGGCCCTACGAACTCGGCGAGTGGGAGTACCTGGGCTCGGAAGGCCTGGACAACGACGGCGACGGCCGCATCAACGAAGACGCGCCCTTCGCCGACGACATGAACCGCAACTGGCCGGGCGACTGGCAGCCAGGCTACGCCCAGTTTGGTGCCGGACCCTACCCGTTCAGCGCACCGGAGACCTTCGCCATCGGACAGTTCGTCCTCTCGCGGCCCAACATCGCCGCCGGGCAGAGCTACCACAACTCCGGCGGCATGATCCTCCGCGGACCCGGCGACGAGAGCCGCGACAACCTCTACGACCGCAGCGACTCACGCGTCTACGACGCCATCGCCGCCGAGGGCGCCCAGATGCTGCCCTACTACCGGGACTGGGTCATCTGGAAGGACCTCTATGGCGTGCACGGCGGGCAGGTGAACTGGCTGGCCGAGACCCTCGCGATCGTCAGCTTCACCAACGAGCTGTGGACCAACAACAAGCGCTTCCAGGGTGAGGCCGCCCGCGAGAGCGAGGACCAGCAGTGGCTCTGGCGAGACCACATGGTCTTCGGCGATGAGTTCACCGACTACACCGAGTTCGATCACCCCGACTACGGCACCGTGCTCATCGGCGGCCCCAACCGCTGGGCCAGCCGCAACACCCCGCCCTTCCTGCTCGAAGAGGAGGCCCACCGCAACTTCGCCTTCACTATGTACCACGCCCGCCAGATGCCGCTGCTGCGCTTCGGCCGGGTCGACATCGAGCAACGCTCGCCGGGCCTGTGGCAGGTCGACGTGGCCATCCGCAACGAGCGCCACATCCCCACACGCCTCAGCATCGCCCGCCGCAACAACATCGGCCAGAACGATCTGCTGCACTTCGAGGGCGAAGGGGCCCAGATCATCACCGCCGGCCGCCTGCGCGACTTCAACGATCGCCAGATGAACGAGGTCCGCTTCGAGCCGAGCCGCATTCAGCTCAACGAAGGCGTCGGTGGCATGGACGAGGCCATCTTCCGCTACATCATCAAGGGCGACCAGGGCGACACCTTCACCCTGCGCTACGAGGCCGAGAAGGCCAGAAACATCGAGCGCACCTTCACGCTTGAGCCCACCAGCGATCCCACGCCGCTGCCCCTGGGCCCCTGAGGCCCGCACGCTTTCTCGATTTATCAGCCCGACCCGGCCGCATCGACACGATCGGCCAGCTCGGGTTGTGCGCGGTTGCCGGTAATCAGCCGAGCACCCCTGCTCCACGAGAGGTACAGCCACGACCATTCAATGAGCGCCATGATCTTGTTGCGAAAGCCAATCAGGAACGACACGTGCACCACCGACCACAGCACCCAGGCGACGAATCCACCAAACCGCAACGAACCAATCTCCGCAACCGCCCGCGCGCGCCCGATCGTCGCCATCGCGCCCTTATCCTTGTACCGGAACGGCCCGATCGATCCGCGTGACGCACCGCGTGCCTCCGCCGCAATAAGCTCGCCCACGTACCGCCCCGACTGCATCGCCGCCTGCGCCACGCCGGGAGTTGGCTTCCCGCTCTCAGGATCCTCGTGCGCCATCAGATCGCCGACGACGAAGACGTTGCGATGACCCGGCGCCGATAGATCAGCCTCGACCTTCACACGCCCAATCTTGTCCTTGGGTGCGTCCAAGCTCTCCAACACCGACTCTGCTTTCAGCCCCGCCGCCCACAGCACGCACCGGCTCTCGATCCGCCGCGCATCGTCGCCCTTGCCGATCGTCACGCCGTACTCGTCGATCGCCAAGGCCATCTGACCCAGCACCACCTCGACACCCAGATCCTCCAGGCTCCGCTTCGCACGCTCGGAGGACTCGTCGTGAAACGTTGGCAGCACGCGGTCGGCCCCCTCGACAAGCACGACCTTCGCCGTCCGGGTATCGACCCGGCGAAAATCCCGCGGGATCGATTGCGTGGCGATCTCGGCGATCGCGCCCGCGAGTTCCACGCCGGTGGGCCCGGCCCCGACAACTACAAACGTGAGCTGCGCACGCCGGGCCGCATCGTCCGCCTCCACCTCGGCCGCCTCGAATGCCAGGAGCACCCGCTGGCGGATCTCCAGCGCGTCGTCCACCGACTTGAGTCCCGGCGCCACGCCTTGCCACTCGTCGTGCCCGAAGTAGTTATGCGTCATGCCGCAGGCCAGCACCAGTGAGTCATACTTCCGCTTATTGCCGGCGATGCGGATCGTCTTTGCATCGGCATCGACCGCTCCAACCTCGCCCATCACCACGGCGCAGTTGCGCTGCTTACGCATAATCCGCCGGATCGGCGCCGCGATGTTCGCCGGCGAGAGCGCCGCCGTGGCGACTTGGTACAGCAAGGGCTGGAAAAGATGGTGGTTCCGGCGATCGACCAGCACCACGTCCAGGGGCGCCCGCTTGAGCGCCCGTGCGCACGCCAGCCCGGCAAATCCGCCACCGACGATCACCGCAACGGGCCGCTCCTCAGCCATGATCGATCATAGCGAATGGCACGCACGATCCAGCGTCGAAGCCGCCAGCGTGCGGAGATCCTCCTCGGCCATGTCATCATCCCGCACGGCGCGAATCGCGCTCGACAGCCGACGTGCGACCGGATCTTCGAGCCCCAGCCGCTCGATCTCGTTGCCCGCCGCGATCACCGCGTTGCGACGCATCATGCCGAGCTTGGCCCGCTTCATCGCGCTCTTCGCGAACGCCGCCCGCCGGGCGTCCTCGTCCCAGCCCAGCACCTCAAGCAGATCGAACGACGCCCGCTCACCCTCGTACGCCGGGTTGGCCTCGCCCACGTCGCCCGGTCGGGGCGAGTTGTGCGGGCATACTTCTTGGCAAACATCGCACCCGAAGATCCACGCGCCCATGCCGCGCTGCAACTCCGGGTCGATCGGCCCGCGTCGCTCGATCGTCAAATAACTGATGCACCGCGACGCGTCCACGCTGTAGGGCGTGATGGCGTCGGTGGGGCACGCCTCGATACACCGCGTGCACGTGCCGCAGTGGTCGGGCTCCTCACGCTGGTTCACGTCAAGCTCGAGCGTGGTCAGCACGCCGCCCAGCAGCATCCAGCTCCCCACCCGCGGATGTATGATGAGCGTGTGCTTGCCCACCCAGCCCTGGCCTGCCGCGAGGGCGAGTTCGCGCTCGTGCACCGGTGCCGTATCGACGAACGCCCGCGTGCGCTCCTCGGGCCATCGCTCGGCCAGCTCATCACACAGCGCGTGCAACCGCTTCTTCATAATCTTATGGTAATCGCCGCCGCGCGCATACCGCGCGATGCGGCCGTGCCCGTCGGGTATCTCATCCGCCTCACCATCGCGCGTCGCGTACAGGTCGGCGACCATGATGGCGCACCGCGCGCCCTCGAGCAACCGCGAAGGATCGGCCTTCAGGTCGGCGTGCTCGGCCAGGTAGCCCATCGAGCCGTGCCGGCCCTTGGCCAGCCACTCGCGCATCGCTGCCTCGTGGCGCATCGGCCCGACAGGCGCGATACCGGCCAACGCAAAGCCGAGCTCCCGGCAACGCTCAAGCACCAGCCTCGTGCGCTCGCCCCGGTTCGTGGCGTCAGACCGCCCCGGCCGCTTGCCGCGCGCCGGGCTTGCTGCCAGTCGCGCCGAGCCAGCCGTAGATCGTGCGGATGGCCTCGGGCAGCACGTCCTCGGCCGGCGCGAGCGAGTCATTCCACGCACGGTCCCACTCGTAGCACAGCCAGCCGTCGAAGTGGCTGTAAGACTGTAACGCCCGCACGAAACCCTCGGCATCGCTACGGCCCGTGCCAAGCGGCGCGCATCCGTCCTCGCCCACATCCTTCAGCCGCGCAAACTTCAGGCGGCGTCCCAGCGTGCGGATCGCCTTGCCGAAATCGTCGCCAGCGGCGTGCCCGACGGCGTTGCTGTAGCAAGCCGCCAGCAGCGGGCTGTCGACCATGTCGATGATCTCGCGCAGATCCTCGGCGGTGCGGAAGCTGCCGCCGTTCTCCAGCAGGATCGTCACCCCACGATGCCGGGCATGGTCGGCGATGGCCGTCAGCCGATTGGCGATAAGCCGCACCGTGGTGGTCCGCTTCTCGCCCTCGGGCACCTCAAAACCGAACACCCGCAGGTACGGAGCCCCCACCATCGAGGCGTAGTCCACCAGCCTGGTCGCCTGCCGCGTCACCCGCTCCTGATCGAACAGGAACGTCCGACCGACCACGTGCGGCCGGATCGGGTTGTCAAGCGTGATCGATGTCGCCAGCCCACATACATCGACCCCCAGATCGTTAAAGGTCGATGCCACCTTGCGTGCGCTGCTCATAAGCGGGTCGCACACGAACGTCCGCGAGTCGTACCCGAACGTCCGCAGGTCGACCCCATCAAAGCCCAGGTCGGCCGCCGTGCGGGCGACACGCTCCAGCGTCCACTTCGGGCAGGCAACCGTGCTGAAAGACGTGCGAATCATGGGGCGGTCCTCTCGCCGAGCCGCGGGCAATACTAGGGATATTGCCCATAGCAATAGCCCTAGCGAAGCGAATGAACACCGCGTCGGCATGGATCGTACGACATGCCCCCGGCTGGTCAACGAAGACCAGGGCCCACAAGCGGGGCAATCTCTCCCATTTTTGACGATGGCCAGGCGGCCATTCGTCCGATGAACGGCCCCCGGCTGTGGCTTCGGCCTCGGGGGGAAGCGAATCTGAACCAGGCTCCCGGCATGTACGCGGGCGACCAATAGATTCCGAGCACGACTGCTGCACGATCCCGCCATGGAGGACGCACTCATCTATATGAGCACGGCACACACACGACCACAATCGATCCGCAACGCCCGCTCCCGGCTCCAGGCGTCCGGGCTGCTCCTCCTCGTCGCCGCGGCCGGCTGCGTGCTTGGAGGGTGCTCGTCCACCTCGCGCCCCGACGGCCCGCCGCAGGCTCGGGCGTACGCCCCCACCGTGTGGCAGGCCACGCCGGCGGCCCTGCACGAGCCCCGCGTGGTCCGCGACGACCGCTAAGCCAGCCCACGAATTGACCTAGGGCTTCTCGGTGGGCAGCCCGGCCTCAGTCCAGCCGCGATAGCCGCCATCCATCGAGATCACGTTGCGGTAGCCCATCTTCCTCAGGTTGTCCGCCGCAAGCGCCGAGCGGTACCCCCCGCCGCAGTACAGCACGATCGTCGCGTCCGGATCGGGCAGCTTGGCCTCGGCGTCGCGCTCGATCACGCCCTTGCCGATGTGCGTAGCCCCCGGCAGGCGCCCCTTGGCGTACTCGCTCTCCTCACGCACGTCGACCAACTCGAACGCCTCGCCCGCCTCGCGCATGCGCTTCACGTCCTCGACGGTGCACTCCCGGATGTTGGCCCGCGCCTTGTCGACGATGGCCAGAAACTTTGCAGAATGATTCATGTTGGCTCCTCAAGGACGGCCATCGCCTGGCAATCCGGTTGCAGGACGCCCCCAGCACCAATACGCTACGAAGCGATGAGTCAACCCATCTCGACCCAACCAGCGACCAATCCTCCAAAGGCCCAGGGCCCATGACCGTGCCCGTGGCCATCGCCGGCGCCACCGGCTACACCGGGCTCGAGCTCATCCGCCTCGTCCTGGCCCACCCCGACCTCGAACTGGCCGGCGTGTTCGCCTCGCCCGGCGGCCGCAGCGTGGGCCAGCGGATCGACGAGGTTTTTCCCGAAATGCGCGGCCACACCGACGCCGCCATTGCGTCGGGAAATCCCCAGAGCATCCTGGCCTGTGCCCCCCGCGTGACCTTCCTGTGCACGCCGCACGAGGCCAGCGCCACCCTCGCGCCCGCCCTGCTGGGGCCGTGCGAGATCGTGGCCGACCTCTCGGGCGCCTTCCGCTTATCCGCCACGGACTACCCCACCGCCTACGGCTTCGATCACCCCGCCCCCGACCTGCTGGGCCGGGCCGCCTATGCCCTGCCAGAGCACAACCGCCGGGCGATCGAACAGGCCGACCTGCTCTCGTGCCCGGGCTGCTACCCCACCGCCAGCCTGCTGCCGCTCCGGCCCATGCTCGACGCGGGCCTGCTCGCCCCCGATCGCACGCCCTTCATCGACGCCGTCAGCGGCATCAGCGGCGCAGGCCGAGCACCATCCCAGCACACCGTCTTCGGCGAGGTCAGCCTGCGGCCCTACAACGTCTTCGCCCACCGCCACCAGCCCGAGATCTCACGCCACGCCGGCGCGCGCGTGCTCTTCACGCCCAGCGTGGCGCCCTTCTTCCGCGGCATGCTGGCACTCGTGCACATCGACCTTAAGCCCGGCGTGGCCGAGGCCGAACTGCGCGGCCACCTCGAATCGTCCTACGCCAACAGTCCCTTCGTCCGGTTGCTGCCCCGGGGCTGCTGGCCCAGTGTCGGTGCCGTGGAACGCACGAACCACGCGGACATCGGCGTCGCCTTCGACGAAACCTCGAGCCACGCCGTGCTGGCCTGCGCGCTGGACAACCTGCTCAAGGGCGCCTCGGGCCAGGCGTTGCAGGCGGTCAACATCCGCCTTGGTTTGGACGAGCGCGCCGGCATGACAGCCGGCACCACCACCGCGAACACGGGGGAGATCGCATGAACGCAGTAGTCGTCAAGCTCGGCGGCCAGGGCGTCGACGCCGCCGTCGCGCGAGAGCCCATCATCGACGCCCTGGCCCGACTGGCCGCCCACGAGCGGCTCGTGATCGTCCACGGCGGGGGTGGCGCCATCGACGCCCGCCTCGAACAACTGGGCATCGAGGCCCGACGCGTGCAGGGCCTGCGCGTGACCGACGAGGCCACCATGCACGAGGTTGTCGCGGCCGTGGGCGGCAACGTCAACCACGCCCTCGTGGGCGCACTCATCTCACGCGACGTGACCTGCGCCGGGCTCACGCTCTCGGGGGCGGGCATCAACTGCCACGTGCACAGGCCCGTCGACGGCGTCGATCTGGGCCGCGTGGGCGTGGTCGACCCGAACGAGGACGCCCACGACGTCGACGGTGTGCTGGCCCTCATGGGCGCGGGCGTGCTGCCGGTTATCTCCTGCGTGGGTGTCGATGATGATGGCCGAGCACTGAACGTCAATGCCGACGACGCGGCCGCCGGCGTCGCCATCGCCTTGGGCGCCAGCCAGCTCGTCCTGCTCACCGACACCCCGGGCGTGCTCGATGCCGACGGCGGGCTCATCGAAGCGCTCGACCGCGCCGAGATCGAACGCCTCATCGACGGTGGCATCATCGCCGGGGGCATGATCGTGAAGGTCCGCGCCGCCGTAGACATGGCCGCCCGCCTGCACGCGCCCGTGCGCATCGCATCCTGGACCGACGCCGACGCCGCGTGGTGGCGAGACCCGACCGCCCCGGGGGGCACCATCATCCGCGACGGAAAGCCCGCCGCATCGCTCGGAGCCGGTCATGCCTGACGCCATCGCCACCGACGCATCGAACCAACCCCCCGCCGGCCCGCCCGGCGGGGCCATGCCCGGGAGCCTGCTGTCCTCGGCCCAGCTCGACGGGCCGGCCATCCTCGCGATTATCGAGCTGGCCGCCCGGCTGCGCGACACCTGGCCCACCCCGCCGCGCACGCTCGAGCACAAGGCCGTCGCCCTGGTCTTCGAGAAGCCCTCGCTGCGCACCCGCACCAGCTTTGACGTCGGGCTCACCCGACTGGGTGCGCACGTGACGTATCTCGATCAGTCCACCTCGCCGCTGGGTGACCGGGAGTCGATCAAAGACTTCGCCCGCACCCTCGAGCGATACGCCGACGCCATCGTCGCCCGCGTCCGCCGCCACGGCGCGCTGCAGGAGCTCGACCGCTTCGCCCGCGTGCCCATCGTCAACGCCCTGAGCGACTACGAGCACCCCTGCCAGGCCCTGGGCGACGCCCTGACCATCCGCACCGCCTTCGGGCGCCTGGCCGGCGTCAGGGTCGCCTACATCGGCGACGGCAACAACGTCTGCAACTCCCTGGTGCTCACCATGGCCGCCCTGGGCGCCCACGTCACCGTCGTCGCCCCCAGCGCCTACGAGCCCGAGCCCGGCGTGCTGGTCTCGGCGCGACAGCGGGCCGAGGCCGCCGGCGGGAGCGTCACGCTGGCCACCGACCCCGACGCCATCGCCGGCCACGACGTGGTCTACACCGACACGTGGGTCTCGATGGGCAGCGAGAGCGAACGCGACGAGCGTGTCGAAGCCTTCCAACGCTACCGCGTCACCGCGGAATCCATGAACCGCGCCTCGGTCGGCGGCAAGTGCCCATCGTTCATGCACTGCTTGCCCGCCTTCCGCGGCGTCGAGGTCGACGACGAGGTTATCGACGGACCCGGCTCGCTTGTGTACGACCAGGCCGAAAACCGGATGCACGCACAGAACGCCCTGCTCACCCTGCTGCTGGGCGACGAATCGAACACCACAAACGGAGCGAACCCATGACCCAACGCAAGGTCGTCCTTGCCTATTCCGGCGGCCTTGATACCTCGGCCATCGTGCCGTGGCTGGTCGAGAACTACGGCTTCGAGGTCCACTGCATCGTCGCAGACGTCGGCCAGGGCCAGGAAGAGCTCGAGGGCGTCATCGAGAAGGCCCGCAAGACCGGCGCCGAGAGCTGCAAGGTTGCCGACCTCAAGACCGAGTTCGTTGAGGACTATGTCTTCCCCACGCTCATCGCCGGCTGCCACTACGAGACGACCTACCTGCTGGGCACCGCCATCGCCCGCCCGGTCATCGCCAAGGCCCAGGTTGAGTACGCCCTTGAGGTCGGCGCCGACGCGGTGTGCCACGGCTGCACGGGCAAGGGCAACGACCAGATTCGCTTCGAGGCCGGGTTCGCCGCCCTGGCGCCCCACATGGAGATCATCGCCCCCTGGCGCATCTGGGACCTGCGATCACGCGAGGACCTGCTCGACTATCTGGCCGCCCGCGACATCAAGAGCACCGCCAGCGCCACCAAGATCTTCAGCCGAGACCGCAACCTCTGGCACATCTCCCACGAGGGCGGCCCCATCGAGGACCCATGGAACGCCCCACCCGTCGATGTCTGGATGATGACCCGCAACATCGAGGACACGCCCGACGAGCCAGAGGTTGTCCGCCTGACCTTCGAGGACGGCCGGCCCATCGCCCTGGACGGCACACCCACCCACGGCGTCGAGCTCATCGAGCAACTCAACGAGATCGCCGGTCGCCACGGCGTGGGCCGCGTGGACATCATCGAGAATCGCGTGGTAGGCATCAAGAGCCGCGGCCTGTACGAGACCCCCGCAGGCACCGTGCTGGTCAACGCGATGCGCGCCCTGGAAGAACTCGCCTTCGATCGCGACGTCCGACGCTATCGCGAGCACATGGCCACCACCTTCGGCGAGCTCGTCTACGCGGGCAAGTGGTTCACGCCCCTGCGTCAGGCCCTTAGCGCCGCGGCGGAGTCCATGGCCTCACGCCTCACCGGCGAGGTCGCCGTCCGTCTGCACAAGGGCCACGCCACCGTTGAGCAGCGACGCTGCGAGGCGGCCATCTACGACCCGGGCCTGGCGTCCTTCAGCGACACCCCGCTCTACGACCAGAAGCACGCGGGCGGGTTCATCCGACTGTGGACCCTCACCCAGCGCGTCGAGGCCCTGCGCCTCCAACGCGACATCAAGGCGCCCGAAGCGCCCGCCCGGATCATCCCGTGACTGCGCCCAACACGTCCACATCGATGTGGGGCGGCCGATTCGACGAGCCGCCCGACGAGCTGTTCAAGCGGTTCAACGACTCGCTGCCCATCGACTGGCACATGGTCCAGCACGACATCGCCGCCTCGATCGCCTGGGCCCAGGAGATCCGCGACGTCGGCGTGCTGACCGCCAACGAATGCGAGCGCATCACCGCCGGATTGCGCGAGATCGCCGACCACGCCGCCACGCTCCCCGGCCCGCCAGTCGAGAGCGGCTTGGAAGACGTGCACACCTGGGTCGAGCACGAGCTGGTGCAACGCCTGGGCGACTTGGGCAAGAAGCTCCACACCGGCCGCAGCCGCAACGACCTGGTCTCCACCGACTTCCGCCTGTGGACACGTGATTGCATCGACGCACGCCAACGCGAGTTGGCCGAACTCCGCCGCGCGCTCATCGACCTGGCCGAGAAGCACGCCGCCGACCCGATGCCCGCCTACACCCACCTCCAGCCCGCCCAGCCGGTGGCCATCGGCCATTGGGCGTTGGCGTACGAGGCCATGCTCGCACGCGACAGCGCGCGTCTGGCCGACGCCCTCGACCGCGTCAATGAGTGCCCGCTGGGCTGTGGTGCGCTCGCCGGCACGGCTTATGACATCGACCGCCACCGCCTGGCGCGCAACCTCGGTTTTGCCCGCCCCAGCACCAACAGCCTCGACGCCGCCAGCGATCGCGACTTCGCGCTGGAGGCCCTGGCCGTCTTCGCCGCCTGCGCCATCCACCTCTCGCGCCTGGCCGAGGACATGATCATCTACAACAGCGGCGAGTTCGCGCTGGTGAAACTCAGCGACAAGGTCACCACCGGCTCGTCGCTCATGCCCCAGAAGAAGAACCCCGACGCGCTCGAGCTCATCCGCGGCAAGGCCGGCCGCATCGCCGGGGCGCACAACCAGCTTCTCATGCTGCTCAAGGCCCAGCCCCTGGCGTACAACAAGGACAACCAGGAGGACAAGGTCGCCCTCTTCGACGCCGCCGCCGAGCTCAGCATGTGCCTGCGTGTCGCGACGCTGGTCATCGACACCACCAGCTTCAACCTGGACCGCTGCCGTGCGCGCGCCGCGGCGGGCTACGCCAACGCCACCGAGTTGGCCGACTACCTCGTGGCCAAGGGCGTGCCATTCCGTGAGGCACACGACGTCACCGGCAAGGCCGTCCGCGCCGCCATACAGGCCGGCCTTCCGCTCGAAGAGCTCCCACTGCAAACCTTGCGAAGTGTCCACGAGCAGATCGACCAGGACGTGTTCGGCGTCCTGACCATCGAGGCCACGCTCAACAAGCGTTCGGCCTTCGGCGGAACCGCGCCGGCGCGCGTTGCTCAGGCCGCCGCCGCCGCTCGCGCCCGGCTTCATGAAGCCGTCAGGGAAGCCGAGAACGCATGACGGGCCCTGTTCGGACTGCCCCTGATAAGTCCGACACCGCACGTCAGTTTCTACCCATTGCAAGTTCTGCATCTCTCCGGGTTTACCTAAATTCTCCGCAATAATGCTGGAAAATTCATCCGTGATGGGGTGAAAGCTCGTTAACCTGAGCAACCTCCCGAACACCCGGCCCCGGGCGCGCCCGCCCGCGCCGGGAAACACCCTGGCCTGGGCCAACGGCTCGGAAGCCCGACGCTCAGGCCGCACGAGGATCCCTCCAAACATGCATCCAGAAACATCCGCGCTGCGAGCGCGGGCGGCCTGCCTTGCCGCCTTGCTCGCGCTGGTCGGCCAACCAACCGGAGCCAGCCCCTCGTCTGTTTCTCTGCACGACCCCCAAACCCTCCAACTCAGATACGCCGCGTTCGATCCCCTCGCGTCGATCCCCGCCGTACCTCGCAGGCTGCGCGCCCCCGCCGAGCCGGGTGTGTACATCGTGCAACTGCGCGACCGTGCCACCGAAGCAAGCCGGGCCGCCATCACCGGCACGGGCGCCCGACTCGGCCGCTTCCTTCCCCACAACGCCTACATCGTTCGTATGGACGCAACCACTGCCGCCGCGGTAGCCGATCTCGAGCCCGTGCGATGGGTTGGGCCGTACCACCCGGCGTACAAACTCGACGAGCCGCTGCTCCAGGCCATCGTCCTCGGGCACACCTATGACCGATCGGTTCGGTATTCGATCCAGATGCTCAGTCGCGGACCGAAAGATCAGCACGCCGTCGCACAGGCCATCGCCGAAGCGGGGGGTATCGTGCACGGCTTCGAGCCCATGGGCTACCGGCTCGAGGCCACGCTCACCACCGATCAACTCGCCGTCATCGCCCAGCAAGCCGAGGTCCTGTTCATCGACGCCAAGGGTGCGCCCGAGAACGACATGGACATTGTCCGCGCCTTCAGCGGCGGCAACACCATGCACACGCTTGGCTTCTCCGGTCGCGGCGTGCGCGGCGAAGTGCTCGATGGTGGCCTGCGAACCACGCACGAGGACTTTCAGGCAAGCCCGCCAATCATCCACAACGCAAACGGGCCGGTCACCGCGCACGGCACCGCCGTCTACGGCATCGTTTTCGGCGACGGTCATGCCGACCCGGACCTGACCGGCATGCTGCCCGAGGGCCAGGGCATCTTCGCGAGCTATCCCGAGTTAGGCTTTCTCGACGAGGACCCGGGCCGATACGAGCACACCGCCGAACTGGTCGACCCGACGGGTCCGTACCGCGCGGTGTTCCAGACCAATAGCTGGGGCGACCCGCGCACGGTCGAGTACACCACGATCTCCGCTCAGATCGATGACATCGCATTTCTCAACGACATCCTCATCACCCAGAGCCAGTCGAACTCGGGCAACCGGGAATCTCGCCCCCAGGCGTGGGCCAAGAACATCATCTCCGTCGGCGGCGTGAACCACGAGAGCACACGCGGACGCGGCGACGACTTCCACTGGTCGGCAAGCACCGGGCCTGCCGACGACGGCCGATTCAAGCCGGATCTGTCCCACTTCTACGACAGCATCCACACCACCAGCAGCGCCGGACCGCGCGAATACACCATCTTCAATGGCACGAGCGCATCCACCCCCATCGTGGCCGGGCACTTCGGCATCCTCTACCAGCTCTGGGCCGAGGGCGTGTTCGGCAACGCCATCGACCCCACGGGCGACGTGTTCGATAATCGTCCCAGCGCCACGACCGCCCGGGCACTGATGATCAACACCGCCAGGCCCTGGGCCATCAGCGAGGACATCACCCGAGACGAGCAGGGCTGGGGCCCGCCCGATGTCTCGAGCCTGTACAGCGCCCGCGAGAACCTGTTCATCGTCGATCAGTCCTGGCCGCTGATGCGACCGGACGATCGCGCCGAGTTCGAGGTCGTCATGCCCCAGGCCGGCCCGCTGCGCCTGACCATGGCCTACCTCGATCCCGCGGGCAACCCCTCCGCCCGGGTCCACCGCATCAACGACCTGGACCTGCGCGTCACGTCGCCCTCGGGCAAGATCTACCACGGAAACGCCGGGCTGCGCGAGGGGATCTATTCCCAGCCGGGCGGGCAGGCCAACTCGGTGGACACCATCGAAAACGTCTTTGTCGCCAGCGCGAAGCAAGGCCTGTGGACCGTCGAGGTTATCGCGCGAGAAATCAACGAGGACGCCAACCTGGCCACCCCACACATGGATGCCCACTTCGCGCTGGTCATCCAGGGCGGAAGCGTCTCGCCGATCTGCGAGGTCGACTTCGATCGCGATGGCAAGCTTTCTCTCTTTGATTTCATCGCCTTCCAGGCGGCGTTCAGCACTGGAGACATGCGGGCCGACTTCGACCGCGACGGCCTCCTGACCATGTTCGACTTTATCCTCTTCCAGTCCCGCTTTGTCGCCGGCTGCGGCTGAGCGCGTACCGCCTATCAACAAGACCGCCCCGCACCGGCAAGCGCCGATGCGGGGCGTTTCGCGTCGTGCCCCTCCTTTGGAGCAAACGCGGGGTCAGTTCGCTTGAGCGATGTCCTTGGATTCGGCCTCGGACTCACCCTTGCCCAGTGCGATTGCGTCCATCACGGTGCTCGTGTCGTACGCGTTGCTCATCCAGGGCGCGTCGCCCTCGATGCCCGGGCCGTACACCGCCAGCACGGGCGGAGCTTTCTGATTCAGTTCCTTCATGAGCGCCCACGCGGGCTGGCGGGTGCTCGTCAGGTCGGCCTTCATCATCACTACGTCCTTGTCACGCAGCCGAGATCGCACGGGCTCGGCCCCGAGCACCTTTTCTTCGAGCGCTTTGCAGTTGATGCACCAGTCGGCGGTGAAATCCACCACCACCACGTAGCCCTCCTCGCGGGCGCGAGCCAGAAGTTCGGGGGAGTAATCCACCCAGGTGCTGGTGAGGATGGCGCCGTCGCCCGCGGTCTGGGCCTCGGCCAGCCGGGCCTCGCGCTCCAGGTAGTCCACCTTCGCGTTGCCGGTCACGTCGAGGGCGAACAGGATGGCCCCCGCGGCGATCACCAGTCCGAGCACGCCAAACACGCCCCGCTTGGGCACGCTCTGGGTGATCTGCATCGTCCGCACCGCCAGCCACAGGCACGCCGCCGCCACGAACAGCGCCGCCGCCCACCAGTGGAGCTGGCGACCGATCCAGGGCATATCCAGGATCAGCGCCTGCAGGCCGCTGGCGATGAAGTACGCGCCCGCGGCGAGCAGCAGAAGGCCCATCACCTGCTTCACCAGTTCGCTGGCCGGCCCGGTGCGAGGCAGGACCTCCACCCACTTGGGATTCATCGACAGGATCACGTACGGCAACGCCATGCCCACACCCAGAGCCGTGAAGATCAGCATCGTCACGACGGGAGGAATGACCGTCGAACTGGCCAGCAACGCCCCGGCGACCAGGCCGAAGCACGGCAGGCCCAGCACGCCCGTCATCACGCCAAACACGAACGAGCCCCAGGGCGAGTCGGCCTTGGGGTTGACCTTGTACACCGACTGGGGCAGTTGCAGCGTGAACAGGCCCATGAGCCCGATGGACATAAACGCGATGATCACGCCCACGCCGAAGGTGAACCACCAGATCCCGAAGATGGCGCCCACGGCCTTGCCCAGCAGCGCCGCGGGGATGCCAAGCCCAACCCAGAACGCCACCACGCCCAGGGCCATCCACAGCCCGAGCATGAGCGTCTTGCCGGGCGAACCGGCGTGCTGCGACAGCGTCATCACCTTGATCGGGATCACCGGCAGCACGCACGGGGTCAGATTCAGCACGAAGCCGCCAACCGCGCCCAACAACACGATCGCGAGGATACCGCCGGCAGAGTCCGGGCTCGGCACGGGGATGAACCCCAGAAACTTGTTCCGCGTGGCATCGGACGTGGCGGCCGCGGGGGCCTGGCCTTCGGTCTCGGGCTCGTCGGTGACATCGGCTTGCGGCTCGCTTGGTCCGTCGGGCGACTCCCGGCTGGCGGCCTGCACCGCCAGCGCAATGGCGTTGTCGATGGTGGCCGAATCAATGCCTGAGGCCTCGGCGGGAGCCTGGCCCGAACCGAACGCCGGCAGGCTTGCCAGCACATCCACGTCGTCGGGCGGGTAGCACACGGTGTCGTCGCACGCCTGGTAGCTCACGACCAGTTCGAGCGTCCGGGCCTGGCCGGCCGCCTCCCGATCGATCAAGACGGGAACGAACACCACCGCCTGACCCGAGTACACCGGCACCTCGATCGGGTCGCCCATACCCGTCGGGTCGGGCACTGGGTAGGGCTTGGGCTCGGGCCACTGGATCTGCCCAGTCCCTACCACCGCGGCACCGGCTTTCAGTGAGACCTCGGTGCGGATCGCGAACTCACGCACCGACTCGGGCAGCACCTCTTGGTCGGCGCTCGGCCAGCTATGCAGGCCGTCAGGATGGTCCATGGTGACCGCCACCATCGCGACGAGAGGGCCCTCGTCGGCTTGGCGAGGCGCCCACCAGGCATTGGCCGACATCGAAACCGATTCACCAAAGCCCATGGATTGGCCAGACGCCAGCGGCGTCAATAGTCCGAAAACAATGGCCAACAGGCCCACCAGTGAGACGTTGCGCATGCGTGCCCTCCGTGGCCCCCCGGGGCCGCAGATCAAAGGAAAGTCGGAGCGTGCCAGTGTAATCCGCCGCGATGGAGGCGTGTTCCCGGCCGGCCAAACCGATTCTGGCCCGCCGGTTGCGGATCGATCCTCAAGCCCCAACCGCTACGGGACCGATCCAACCGCTGCCCGGCCGCGGCGTCGGCGATGCTCCACCCTCCCGAGACTCCCATGGACGTGCTTGACCAGAACGAGGTCGATGCCCTACTGGCCGCGGTGAACACCGACCAGGTCGAGGAAGAACCCCCACGGGCCCAGATCTTCAGCCGTCATCGCCGCGATTTCGAAGAGATCGAGGTCCGCACCTACGACTTCAAGCGGCCCGAGCGCGTGAGCAAGGACCAGATGCGGGCGCTCCAGACGCTTCACGAGCAGTTCGCGCGGAACTTCGGCGCGTCGTTATCGGGCTTTTTGAGGACCATCGTCGAGGTCAAGGTCGCCACATGCGAACAAATGACGTACGGCGAGTTCATCAGTGCCCTGCCAAATCCCACCAGTTTCAACCTCATCGAGAGCGACGCACTCGAGGGCCAGATCTGCATGGAACTGAGCCCGCTGATCATCTACCCCATCATCGATCGCCTGCTGGGAGGCACAAGCCAGGACCTGTTCATCCCCCAGCGGCCCATGACCCTGATCGAGAGCCGGCTGATCAGCAACGTAACCAATCGGGGCCTGGGCGCTCTCAGCGAGGCCTGGGCGGGTGTGAAGGAGATGTCCTTCGAGATCAAGGCCACAGAGAGCAACCCCCAACTCGTGCAGATCGTGCCTCCCAACGAGGTGGTGGTCGTCGTGGGATTCGAGATCAAGATGTCCAACCGTGCCGGCACGATGAGCTTGTGCATCCCGTACAACGTCATCGAGCCGGTCATGGGTGCCGTCAGCGCCCAGAACTGGTTCTCATCGAACCAGGCCGCCAGATTCGCGGGCATGGAGAAGTGCCTCAGCGGCTCATTGGCCGGGGCCGGCGTCTCGGTCGCAGGCGTGATGGCACGCACGACCATCAGCCTCCGCGACCTGGCGAATATGGCGCCCGGCGACCTCATCATGACCGAGACCCCCGCGACCCGGCCCATGGTGCTGGCCGTGGAGGGGGAGCGCAAGTTTCTGGCCCATATCGGCCAGCACCGCAACAAGCGGGCCCTGCGGATCGTTCGGCCGGTGACGCGCACGGATCGGGAATAGCTCATCACGGCTGGCCCCGCCCGCCACTCCCCCGGAAGGTTCCAACCGAGTGGTTGGTTGACTCTCCTGGGCGTCGATCGCTACGATGTCTTTGCTATGAGCCACGCCGGGACTCATGTCGGACCCCTGCCTGCGCCGTCTATCGGCGTTGGAATTGGTACTGATATGGCCCGGGCCTGGAAGGGTTGCTGCCGATGATGTGAGGTTTCGGCACAATCTACACGCCAGCGACGGGTGGTTGGCCCCCTGTTGTGAGGCTTGTGGCCGGGTCATGAGCGCATTGAGCGACTTGTGGCCCGGGTTGTTGTTGGCGGAGAACCCGCCAAGTCGGAACTGGATTCGTCGGAACGGTCTCGACAAGCTGGTAATCTGGAACGTGACGCCCATCGCGGCGTCGGAGGAAGCGGACTTTGAACGGCCCCGAAATGCTCAGGATCCTCGACTCGATCGCACGCGACCGCAAGGTCGAGCGTTCGGTGCTGGTTGCCGACCTCGAGCAAGCCATGGTGAGCGCGGCGCGCAAGCACTTCGGCTCGCTCGATCTGGAAGAGTTCGCCTGCTCGGTCGACCAGCTCAGCGGCGAGATCAGCCTGACACGCCACGGCGAGCCCGTGGAGCTCAACCCGCAGGATCTGGGCCGCATCGCCGCCCAGACCTTCAAGCAGGTCATGATCCAGAAGTTCCGTGAGGACGAACAGACGAGCCTCTACGACCGCTATCACACCCGCGTGGGACAGATCGTGACCGGCACCTCCCAGCGATACGAGCGCGGTGGACGCCTGGTCGTCTCGCTCGATGCCGGCGAGGGCGAGATGCCCCGGCAGGAGCAGATCCCCGGCGAGCAGTTCAGCCCGGGCGATCGTGTCCGTGCGATGATCCTGGACGTGAAGCGAGATGGCGCAGCCACGCGCGTCGTCCTCAGCCGCGGCCACACCGACTTTATTAAGCGGCTCTTCGAGGTCGAGGTGCCCGAGGTCATGGAGCGCATCATCGAGGTGAAGGCCATGGCCCGCGAGCCGGGCCAGCGAACCAAGATCGCGGTGAGCAGCATCGACAGCCGCGTCGACGCCGTGGGCGCCTGCGTGGGCGTGCGCGGCAGCCGCATCAAGAACATCGTCGACGAGCTCAACGGCGAGAAGATCGATATCGTCCGCTGGAATGAATCCAGCCAGATCCTGATCCAGAACGCCCTGAAGCCCGCCGAGGTCGCCGAGATCAGCCTGTGCTTCGAGCTCGGCCGCGCGACCGTGGTGGTGCGCGACGATCAGCTAAGCCTTGCCATCGGCAAGCGCGGGCAGAACGTTCGCCTGGCCGCCAAGCTGACCGGGTGGGACGTGGACATTCTCACGCCCGAGGAGTTCACCAAGAACCTGGAGATCATGTCGACCACGCTTCAGGAGATCGACGAGATCGACGAGAAGATGGTCGACCGCCTGGCGGCTCTGGGCATGATCAGCGTGTTCGACGTGGAAGAGATCGGCGCCGACATGCTGGCGACCGAGCTCGAGCTAAGCCCCGAGACGGCCGCCAGGGCCGTCGAGCTGGCCAGCGAGCGTGCGAAGGTCGTGGCTGAGGAGCAGGCACGCGAGAAGGAAGAGGCCGAGAAGCGTCGCCAGGAAGAGCAGGCCAGGATCGCCTCGGGCGAGGACCTGCTCGGCCCCGAGGGCGCGCCCGACGCGGACAGCGCGGCGGCGGCCATTCTCGGTGGCAGTGGCGATATCGGTGGAGGACAGCCCCCCGCCGATGAGGCGTCGAGCGAGGGTGAGGCCTCGCCCCAGGAAGCAACCGAGTCGGCCGACGATGGCGATTCGGAGCAGACCCGAGGCGAGGGGAATGACAGCAACGGCGACAGCCGGGCCGCGGAGATCCTCGGCGGCTGAGACCTTTGACGCAGCGCGTCCATCGAGCCCTGCCCCTGACGGGCCGGAGCTCGGACGCATGGAGTGACGTTTGGCAAAGCGTGTGTTCGAGATCGCGAAGGAGCTTGGGGTAGCCTCGAAGGCCGTGGTGCAGAAGTGCCGCGACGAAGGCATCCCCGAGTCAAACATCAAGAACCACATGTCCACCGTTTCGGTCGGACTGGAAGCGACCATCCGCGAGTGGTTCGGTGGTGAAGAAGCGCCCTCGGCGACCTCGGTCGAAACGTCCAAGCGCATCGACCTGGAGAAGGTCCGCGCCAAGCCACGCGCACGCAAGGCGGCCGCCAAGAAGGCCACCGCGAGTGAGTCGGCCGAGACCTCTACCAGCACGGCCGTGGCCGAGCCGCCAAAGCGAGCGAGCCGCCCGTCCGCCGCGTCGTCCCAGCAGCCCGCCGATGACGACTCGGCCAAGGACACCAGCGCTCCCAGCGAACAGGCCGAGCAGGCACCCGAGCCCGAGCCCCAGCAGCCCGAGACCGAAACCAGGACCACGCCGGCAGACGAAGAGCCCGATCAGCCCGCCCCCGCGGCGGGGATCGAGGACGCGTCCGAGCAGGCGACGGCTGAGCCCCAGAGCCAGTCCGCCACCGAACCGAAGGACGCCGACGAAGGCACGGGCAACGGCCAGTCTGGCGCCGCCGAGGCGACCAAGACGCCCCAGGCCCCAGCGCCTAAGAACGTGCCGACGCGGCCGACGGTGATCAAGCCCGCCGGTCCGATGATCGACCAGCACGAGAAGACGCCGGTGAAGCTCAGCGGCCCGAAGATCGTGCGTGTCGAGGCGCCCGAGCAGGTCGATACACGCCCGCGTGGCCGCGGCGGCCCTCGCGGCGGCGGCGGTGGTGGTGGCGGGGGTGGCTTTGGCGGCCCCGCGGGCCCGATGCCCCCCGGTGGCGACGGCGGGCGGCGCGGCGGTCCCAGTTCAAGGCGGCGCGGCCGCAACGAGCCCCAGCAGGGCGGCAGCGGCATGTGGCGCGAGCAGGACCTCATCGAGCGCGAGGCCAAGCTCCAGCAGGCCGGCGGCTACCTGCGCAAGCGCCGCCAGGATCTGGCACGCGGCGCGGGGGCGCAGAATCGCCAGCAGAGCCCCGCCCAGCAGGGCGGCACGGTGAAGATCTCCGCCCCGTTCACCATCAAGGACCTTTCGGCCGCGACGGGCGTGAAGGGCGCCGAGATCGTCAAGAAGCTGTTCATGCAGGGCATCATGGCCCAGATCAACAGCGGCATCGAGGTCGAGAAGGCCCAGGAAATCATGATGGACTTCGACATCGAGCTCGAAGTCACCGCCGCCAAGAGCGCCGAGGAGGCCGTGGCCGCCCAGTTCGAGGAGCGCACCACTGTCGACGAGCGCCCGCGCGGCCCGATCGTGACCATCCTGGGCCATGTGGACCACGGCAAGACCAGCCTGCTGGACAAGATCCGCGACGCGAACGTGGCGGCGGGCGAGGCCGGCGGCATCACGCAGGCCACCAGCGCTTTCCGCGTGCCCGTGCATGTGGGCGACGACAAGGAACGCGAAGAGAAGCAGGTCGTGTTCATCGATACGCCGGGCCACGAGGCGTTTACCTCGATGCGTTCACGCGGCGCCAACGTGACCGACATCGTGGTGCTCGTCGTCGCCGCCGACGACGGCGTCATGCCGCAGACCATCGAGTCGATCAACCACGCCAAGGCGGCGGGCGTGCCCATCGTGGTGGCGCTCAACAAGATCGACCGCCCGCAGGCCACCGACGCAAAGATCCAGGAGATCCTGGGCCAGCTCGCCCAGCACGAGCTCAACCCCGTGGACTGGGGCGGGGACGTCGAGGTCATCCGCACAAGCGCTATCAGCGGCCAGGGCATCCAGGAACTGCTCGAGACGCTCGACTTCCAGGCCCAGCTCCTGGAACTCAAGGCCGACTTCGGCGGGGCCGCTCGCGGCACGGTCATCGAGAGCCAGATGGAGCCCGGCCGTGGCGCCGTGATGAACGCGTTGCTGCAAGAGGGCTCGCTGAAGGTGGGCGACTTCATCGTCGCCGGCCGCGCGTTCGGCCGCGTGCGTGACATGACCGACGACAAGGGCCAGCGCATCCGCGAGGCCCACCCGCCCATGCCGCTGCAGGTCACGGGCATCGACGAGCTGCCCGACGCGGGCGACAAGTTCTTCGTGGCCAGCAGCCTGAAGGACGCCCAGAACGCCGCCGAGCAGCGCCGCGGCCGCGAGCGCGAGGAGCAGCTCGCCCAGCCGGCCATGACGCTGGACCGCATGTTCAGCCAGATGGCCGAGGCCGAGCTCAAGGAGATCCTGGTCGTCCTCAAGGCCGACGTGCAGGGCTCGGTGGACGTGCTCAAGAACGAGATCGAGAAGGTCTCGGGCGAGGAGATCAAGGTCCGCGTCATCCACGCGGCCGTCGGCGGCGTGACCGAGAGCGACGTGCTGCTGGCCGAGGCGTCCAAGGCCGTCATCGTGGGCTTCAACGTCATCCCCTCGGGCAAGGCCCGCAAGCTGGCCGACAGCAAGGGCGTGCAGATCCGCACGTACGACGTGATCTACCACATCACCGAGGACATGCAGAAGGCCGCCGAGGGCATGCTCGACCCCGAGCTGCGCCAGGAGGTCCTGGGCCACGCCGAGGTCCGCGCGGTGTTCAAGGTCTCCAAGGTCGGCACCATCGCCGGCTGCTACGTCACCGACGGCGTGGTGCAGCGCGACGCGCTCATCCGCGTCACCCGCGGCGACATCGTCATCGAGAACGATCGCAAGCTCAGCCAGCTCAAGCGCTTCAAGGACGACGCCAAGGAAGTCCGCGCCAACATGGAGTGCGGCATGAAGATCGACGGCTACGACGATATCAAGGAAGGCGACATCCTCGAGTGCTACAAGCAGGTCGAGGTCAAGCGAACCCTTTGATCAAGTTGGCGGCGTAACCCATGGTCATCGGCGTCCTCCAGTTCGAGCTGCTCGTGCCCGGCGCCGAGTCCCTCAAGGACAAGCGGGCCGTCGTGCGCTCCGTGCGCGACAAGCTCAGCCGCGAGCTGCGCATCAGCGTGGCCGAGGTCGGGGCCCACGACAACCCGACCGTCGCCATGATGGGCGCGGCCCTGGTCGCCACCGATGGCCCGCGCGCCCACGAGCTGCTCGACAGGGCGTGGAACCGGCTCAAGGACCTCCGCGACGGGCAGATCGGAAGCGTGCGCCGCGAGATCGTCGTGCCCACGCGCGAGGACGAAGCACCCCCGGGCCTGGACGAATCCGGGCCCGATGCCCAGGCCCTGGAGCGGGAGATGCTCGAGCACTACACCCAAGACGAGGGCAAGAACCCATGAGCACCAAGACCGATCGCCTGGCGTCCTCGCTCGAGAAGGGCGTGCAGCAGGTGCTCGCACGGGGCTTGCAGGACCCCCGCGTGCGCGGCCTCATCACCGTGACCAGGGTCGAGCTCACCCGCGACAGCACGCAGGCGACCATCGGCATCAGCGTGCTGCCCGCCGAGCACCAGAAGCTGACCGTCCACGGCCTGCAGAGCGCCGCGAGGCACATCCGCCGCCAGGTCGCCGACACCATCCGCACGCGCACCATGCCCGAGCTGCGCTTCGTCGAGGATTCGAGCCTCAAGAAGCAGGCCCAGGTGCTCTCCACGCTGGCCAGGGTGCGCGAGGAGCTCGACGAGAAGGGCCAGGGCGTGGCCGAGGGCGAGGGCGAAACGCCCGGGGGCGGCGAGGCGACCGACGCGCCCCAAGCCACGGACCCCACCCCATGAACCACCCCGTGGCCGAGGCCCAGCGCCGGCTCGAATCGTGGCTCGAGGGCGTGCCGCTGGCCCCCCCGCCCGACGCCGCCGCGCTGCTGCCCGGCTCGTCCGACATGGCCACCGCCGAGCTGGTCTTCTCGCTGCTGGTGTGGGAGGCCGGTGTGCCCGCGGCGGTCAGCGCCGCCCGCCGCCTGGCCGAGCACTTTGTCGACCTCAACGAGCTGCGCGTGGCCCTGGTCGAGGAGGTCGAGCACACGGTGGGCCTGGCCGACGAGCACGCCACGCGGCGGGCCCGGGCCCTGGTGGCCGCCCTCACCCACGTGTTCGACACCGAGGACGCCGTCAGCATCGACCGCGTCGCGCGGGCCGGCCCCCACGAGGGCGGGCCCTACCTGCGCGCCATCGACGCCCTGCCCGCCTTCGCCGCCGACCGCGTGCTGCTGCTGGCCTTCGGCGAGCACCGCGTGCCCGTCGACGGCCGGCTGCTGGGCGTGCTCGCCGGTCGGGGCGTCGTGCCCCCGGACGCCACCACCGCCCGGGCCGCCGACCTGCTGGCCCGCTGCTGCCCCGCCGGCCAGGCCCGGGAGCTCCACCTGCGCCTGGAAGCCGCCGCCGGCCGCGTCGTGCGGGCATCAGGGTGAAGGCATCGCGGCGCACTAGAATCACACGCACGCACGGGCCGGGATTCGCACACGGCCGCAGAACATCGGCGCCAGATCGGCATCCGCCGGGGAGCAGCACGTGGCCGGACACAGCAAGTGGGCGAACATCCGCCACCGCAAGGAGCGGCAGGACAAGAAGAAGGGCAAGATCTGGAGCAAGTGCTCCAAGGCCATCATGGCCGCGGCCCGCTCGGGGGGCGGCGACCCGGACACCAACCTGGCCCTGCGCTACGCCATCGACGAAGCCCGCTACGCCAACATGCCCAAGGACACGATCCAGCGGGCCGTCGAGAAGGGCAGCGGCGCGGCCGACGGCGAGGGCTTCGCCGAGATCACCTACGAGGGCTACGGCCCCGGCGGCGTGGCGATCATCGTCGACACGCTGACCGACAATCGAACTCGAACCGTCAACGACCTGCGGTTCATCTTCAACAAGGCCGGCGGCAGCATGGGCAACGCCGGCAGCGTCGCGTTCATGTTCGAGACCAAGGGCCGCATCTTCATCGAGGCTTCCAAGACCACCGAAGAGCAGCTCATGGACGTCGCGCTGGAAGCCGGCGCCGAGGACATCGAGGCGCCGGAAGCGGATGGGGATGAGGAAGGCTACTGGGTCATCACCACCGAGCGCACCGACTACCACGCCGTCCGCCAGGCCCTCGAGAAGGCCAGCATCGAGGTCAGCGAGGGCGGCATCGACAAGATCCCAAACGTCATCGCCACCCCCACGCCCGAAGAGGCGAAGAAGCTCATGAACCTCGTCGACGCGCTCGAGGACAACGAGGACGTGCAGAAGGTGTACCACAACCTGGACGAGGACATGGCGGCGGAGGCGGCCGAGTAGGAAGCGATGCCGACGAACCCTCGAATCCGCGTACCGATCTTCTTAGCAATTATCGTGGCCCTCTGCACGCTCACCGGCTGCGGAGAGCGTGCGGCCGACCGCGCAACGGCTTCGCTCACGGCGCTCCAGGCCGCCGTCGCGACCGACACGGATGCACAGTCCGCCACGGCCGTGCAACTCTCGCCCGAACTTGTCGACCTGATCCGTGTCCGCGTACAAACGCGTGAGGCCGACACGGCCATCGCCAATCCGATGCTCACCGACTTGGCCGCCGAGATCGAGGCGGCCGGCCCGCGGAGCCTGCCCATCGACGTCGCCCACGCGCGTGCTTCGGAGGGCATGGGGCTGCTCCTGGTCGAGCGGGCGCGGTTGGGGGGCGTGGATATGCGCGGCATGGAACTCATAGCCCTGAGCCAGATGGTCATCGAGTGCGCCGCCGACGATCCTGCGACCGCCGCCACGATCGCGCGGGCGATGGTGCTGGGGCTGGATCCGGCCCAGCTCCAGCGAGGCGGCCAGATCTCCGAGTTGCACTCGGTTCCCCACGAACTGGGCGGCATCGTGCGGCGCGACCCGGCGATCTCGAGCGAGCGGTCGAGCGAGATCCAGAGCGCCATGAGCGCGCACCGCGCGTCGTTCGAGGCATGGTTCGACCGGCAGTGAGCGAGCCGAGCCTCGTGTATGCCGGTATATGCGCACGAGCACCTCAACCGCGTCGCAAACCTGCACGCGATGATCCGCGAGGGTGGCGGCGTGGGCGGGCTGGCGGCCGAGGCGACGAAGTAAGACACGTTTCACACGTTCGGCACGTTCGCCCCCGCCATCCAGAGCACCACGCCAAGCTGGGCCAGCAGCACGAGTGTCTGGGCCAGGAGTGCCGAACTGGCCAACGGATGCGGAGTTTCGTCCACGATTCGCCGCCCGAGCGCATGGATCACGGCCACCAGCAAACCCAGCGCGATGGTTATGGCGATGATGAGCCCGATCGCATAGACCGGGAACAGGCTGAACCACGGCCCCCACCGGCCCGAAGCGATGCAGCCCCACAGCGTGACCACCGGCACGCCCGCCAGTGCGGCCATCACCACCCCCGCCACCGCCAAGGCCCGCCATTGCGTCCGCACGCCGGCATAAATGCCCACGCCGCAGGACAACACGGTCGCGATGGCGGCCACCCAGAGCATCGGGGTAGGCACGCCTCAGCACCCCGCATCAAACGCGTTCTGGAACGCGAGAAAATCAAAGATCGTCAGCACCCCGTCGCCGTCGAAGTCGGCCACCGGCGAGTGGCGATCGAAGAGGTTCTGGAAGGCCAGGAAGTCGAACAGGCTCAGCTCGCCGTCGCCGTCCAGGTCGGCGGCGCACGGCGTGCAGCGGTTGATGAAGACGCTCAGGTCGTCGCCTCCGCGGTTGGCGGTGATCACTTCCGCCCGGCCGTCGCCGGTGAGGTCGGCCGCCAGCACCCAGCGGGGCGTCGCGCCGGTGGCCAGCACGACGGGCTGGGCGAACAGCCGATCACCGACGTTGCGCAGCAGGCCGATGGTGCTGGTGTCGGCGTTGGCGGCGATGAGATCGACGCGGCCATCGCCGTCCAGGTCCGCCGCCGCGACGCTCCAGGGCGCGAGCCCGCCGGCTTCGAAGCTCGCGGCGATGGTGAACGTGCCGTCGCCGCGGCCGAACGCCACCGCGATGGCGTCCCGCCCGCGCACGGGGCAGACAAGATCGAGCTGGCCGTCGCCATCGACATCCGCCAGGCGCACGCGGAAGGGCGCAGCCCCCACCGCCACGCGGCCGACGCTGGACAGCTCGCCCTCGGCCGTGCCCAGCAGCACCGACACGTCATCGTCCAGGCTGTTGGCCACGACAACATCGGCCCGCCCGTCGCCGTTGAGGTCGCCCGCGGCCAGCCCCTCGGGCCGCTCGCCCACGG
Organism: Phycisphaerales bacterium JB060; assembly: GCA_044440025.1. GTDB lineage: Bacteria > Planctomycetota > Phycisphaerae > Phycisphaerales > UBA1924 > JAHCJI01. The sequence goes on from JBITAF010000139.1 coordinate 26,819, forward strand.
GGAATATCTTTTGCGACCGGTACCCGCCCGCGCCGTCGGCCAGCAGCACCGAGACGGTGTTGTCGTCGCGGTTGGCCGCCACCAGGTCGAGCGCGCCGTCGCCGTCGACGTCGGCCGCCGCCAGGCCCACCGGCCCGCGGCCGGCGGTGAAGCGCCGCTCGGCGCCGAACGATCCGTCGCCGTTGCCCAGGTACACCGTCGCGTCGCGGCCGGAGATGTTGCAAGCCGCCAGGTCGGCGTGCCCGTCGCCATCAAGATCCGCGGCGATGAGCCCGGCGGGGAAGTTGCCCGCGGCGAGCACCAGCGGCGGCGTGAAGCGGCCCGGCGCGGTGGCGAGAAGCACGCTCAGCCGGTCGCCGATGGCGTCGGCACTGGCCAGGTCCATGAGCCCATCGCCGTTGAAGTCGGCCGCGACCACCGCGTTGGGCCCATCGCCCACGGCCACGCGGCGTTCGACGCCAACGGCGCCGGCGAGGTCGCAGTGCTGGGCGAGCGCGGCGGCGGAGGGAAGGGCGGCGGCGAGCAGGGCGTGGGCGAGGGTGCTGGCAGGGGGCATGGCAGGGTTCTCCAAGGGGGCAACAGGGCCATTCTATCGCAAAACGCTTCGATCCGAGCCACTTTCTGGTCACGGGCGCGCCACGGGGGGGCCGCCCGCTGGCCCGTGCGCCCCGCCCACACGCCCGCCCGCTCCACCGACGGGCCGGGCGGCTCTGCCAGGCCACGCTCGGGCTCGGCCATCGGGGATTGCTGGTCCCACTTCCCCGATGTCCGCTCCCACATCCCGCTTTGCTGATCCGCCATCCCACTTTTCGGATCAGCCATCCAACTTTTCGGATCAGCCATCCCGCTTGACTGATCAGCAATCCCATTTTGCGGATCAGCAATCCCGCTTTGCTGCTCCCACATCCCGCTTGACTGATCCGCCATCCCGCTTTGCTGCTCCCACATCCCACTTGACTGATCCGCAATCCCGCTTTGCCGCTCCCACATCCGGCCCGTCCCCCCCGCTGGCGGGGGCGCCGGGGCGGGTTGTGGGTGGTTCCGCGCAGTTCGCCGGGCCGGGGCATCGGCAGTTCCTGCGCGTCGGCGGGTATTTTCATCGGAAATGACTTTCGCAGTGGAGGCCGACCCCCAGGGCGTCGATGACACACCCGGCACGGGGGCCGTGGTGGCCAACCGGCCGGCGGGCGAGCAAGGCCCGCAGGAGATATGTTCTTATGAAGAACAGCATCGATATGTCGTGCGGCGCCCGCGGCCGTGTTTCCCGTTCGCATTCTTACGAAGGCGGTGCACAATGAGCACGGTCCCCAAGAAACTCCCCGAGGCCATCGACTGGGTCGAGGTTCGCGTGCCGGTGTGGGCGGCCGCGGGGCTGGCCATCGGCCTGGACCCCCTGTGGGTGGCCGAGCTTGGGACCCAGGCGTCGGCGGCCGCCGACCTGAAGACCGAGTGGGAGGCGCTCAAG
>JBITAF010000140.1:0-17737 GCA_044440025.1 Phycisphaerales bacterium JB060
TCTGGGCGGTGGTGTCGGGCACGGCGGGGCCTTCTTCGCGCGGTTTTTGCGCTTCTGGAGTCAGTTTTTATCTTTCTCGTCGATTTCGCTTATGGACATGGGGCGTTGCGTCGATGGAACTTGCGTTCGGGGTTATCCGCCACTGACGGCGGCCGGACGAACTGGACCAGGCCGCACAAACCATATCGCCCGGCTTCGCAGGACCACACCGGTCCTCCCGGGACCAACCACCCCGCGGCCCGTTTGGAGACTCAGGTTATGAAGAAGACAGCATCGACTCGCCGCCGCTCGACCGCCAGGACCGCAAGCCGCACGCACGCGGCCCGGACCGCGCCGTCGCGCCGCACCCGTGCCACTGGCAGCAAGACCGCCGCCACGCGCAGCACCGCCCGGACCGGCACTCGCAAGAGCACCGCCCGGACCACCACCAGCAAGAGCCCGGCCCGCAAGACCGCCAAACCGGCTGCCAAACGGACCCCGGCTCGCAAGACAGGTACCACGACCAAGCGGACCGTGACGGGCAAGCCCAGCACCACCGCTCGCAAGACCGGCACCGCCGCAAAGCGCACCGCCGCTCGCAACACCGGCACAACGGCCAAGCGCACCGCCGCTCGCAAGACCGGCACCACGGCCAAGCGCACCACCGCACGCAAGACCGGCACCGCGCCCAAGCGCACCACCGCTCGCAAGAGCACGCCGAGCACTTCGGCTCGCAAGACCGCCAGCCGCACGACCAAGGCCCGGACGACCAAGCCGGCCGCCCGCAAGTCGACGGCCAAGGCTTCGAGCACCCAGGCCCGGACCACCGGTCGCAAGACCACGGCCCGCAAGCCCAGTGCTCGCAAGAGCCCGGCCCGCCGGGCGACCTCGACGACGCGGAGCTACACCCTGGCCTCGCGTCGCTCGACGGGCCGTCGCCGCGCCGCCTGAATCGACCCTTCTGGCCTAGCCAAGGACGGCCCAGCCCACCAGCACAAGCCGGCCCTCGGAGGCCGGTTTTTTCGTGGGCCGGCAGATTTCCATGCAGATACAAGAATAGAGCCGGCGGCTCTCGGGTTTGTCTGGGACCAGTACCAATCCAAACCCTCAAAGAAAAAGGAGACACCATGGCACGCCTGAACACGATCGACCCCAGCACCGCCACCGGCAAGGCCAAGGAGCTGTTCGACGGCCCGCTGAAGGGCAAGCACCTGAATATCTTCAAGGGCATGGCCAACTCTCCCGCGGGCCTCCAGGCCTACCTGGGCATGGCCGGGGCGTTGGGTGAAGGCAAGCTGTCGGCCCAGGAGCGCGAGGTGATCGCTCTGGTGACGGCCCAGCAGAACGACTGCGAGTACTGCCTGGCGGCCCACACCCACATGGGCAAGGGCGCGGGGTTGACCGAAGCCCAGACCATCGCCGCCCGCCGGGGCGAGCTGGACGACGCGAACCTCGGTGCCCTGGCGACCTTCACCAGGTCTCTGCTGGAGAAGAAGGGCTTTGCTGACGAGGGCGACCTGAAGGCCTTTAAGAACGCCGGCTACGACGACGGGCACGTGGTCGAGACCATCGCGAACGTGGGCCTGAACTTCTACACGAACTTCTTCAACCACGTGAACGAAACCGACGTCGACCTGCCCGAGGCGCCCAAGCTGGAGACGGCCGGGGCCAGGTGATGGTCAGCCGCGGCTGACTCGGATGGCCCGGTGCAGGGCCAGGCTTGCCAGCGTCAGGCCTGGCAGCACGAGCAGGCAGACGCCCAGCCAAACCGCCTCTGGCGTGGGCCGGCGAGCCACCAGCCCGCCGGCGGCGATCAGGCCGACAGCCGCGACAACGCACAAGCCACCGAGCCGGGTGGCACGAACGGCCGGGCTGGACCACAGCCCGGCTATTTCTTTACGCCAGATATTCGACACGAGTGCCTCTCTCTACAACCCACTTGGCCCGGGTAACAGCAGCGGACCGGATAGAAGCTATCGGCGCGCGCGTCGATTGTCCAACACCTACGGTGGCGCTTTGCACGATGGCGCGGTACACTCTTCGATGCCCACCGCTACGACGACCAAGCCCGCAACACCGCCCCGGTCGAAGCTGCCCCCACCCCTGCGCCCCCGCGGCAAGAACGCGCCCGACTGCCGTGTGTACGTGGGCGATTGCCGGGACCTGCTGCCAAAGATCCCCGAGTGCGCCAAGGGCCGGGTCGACCTGGTGTTCGCCGACCCACCCTTCAACTGGGCCCGTGGCTACGACAAGTGGGACGACAAGATGCCCGAGGAGCAGTACTGCGACGTGCGGCAGAGCTTCGGGCCGGCGGGGGAGGTGACGGCGTTTACGCAGCGGTGGATCGACCTGTGCATTCAGGCACTCAAGCCCAGCGGCAGCCTCTGGATCAACATCCCCGACGACTGGGCCGCCGAGATCGTGGTGCACCTCAAGCAGCGCGGGTTGCACATGGTCAACTGGTGCGTGTGGCACTACCGCTTCGGGCAGAACACCACCAGCCGGTTCATCAACAGCAAGGTGCACGCGCTGTACTTCTGCAAAGATCCGAAGAACCGGACGTGGAACCCCGGGGAAGTGCTCGAGCCCAGCGACCGGGCGACCACGTACTTCGACCCGCGCACGATGGACAAGAAGGACGGCATGCCCGCCGGCATGCGCCTTCCGATGGATGTCTGGTACGGGCAGTACTGGGGCCGCATCCAGGGCAACAACGCCGAGCGGCGAGACAAGCACGACAACCAGCTGCCCGAGCTCTACCTGGCCCGCGTGGTGCGGGCCACGAGCAACGAGGGCGACCTGGTGCTCGATCCCTTCACCGGCAGCGGCACGACCGCCGTGGCCGCCACGGCCCTGGGCCGGCGCTACGTGGGCTGCGAGTACTCACCCGACATGGCCAAGAGCGCCATCGAGCGCGTGCGCAAGGGGCCGGTGCGGGATCTGCGGGCGCCGGCACGCGGAACGGCGATCTTCGAGCCGCGTCGCAGGCGACCGGTCGCGGACGCATGACCGCAATGCTGCGCGTGAAGGTGGTGCCCGGCGCAACACGCGACGAGATCGCCGGTCCGCTGGGAGACCGGCTGAAGATCCGCGTGAGCGCACCACCCGAGGGCGGAAAGGCGAACAAGGCGGTGTGCGAACTCGTGGCCGCGGCCGTGGGCGTCGACCCGCGCAGCGTGCGTGTTGCTCATGGAACAACAAGCCCGCTCAAGACGCTGGCCATCGAAGGCTGCGCGCAGGAGCGGGCCGACGCGTTGCTCGAACCAATGTGATCACTCGCAGCCGGCATCGAACTCGTTCTGGAATGCGAGGAAGTCGAACAGCGTAAGCGACCCGTCGCCGTCGAAATCGGCCCCGAGATCGCCGGTATCGAAAGCATTCTGGAATGCGAGGAAGTCGAAGATGGTGAGCGCCCCGTCAGCATCGAAGTCGGCACGGCAGGGGCTGATCTCGATCGTGTCGGCCACGCCGTCGCGGCGCACGTTGTACTGGTACGTGCGTACGGGCGCGAGCGCTGGGTCGTACACGATCGTGTCCGAAGTGATCTGGAAGAGGTACGTCTGGTCATCGACCAGGTCATTGCCGCTCACGCTGAGGTCCATGAAGCCGTCGCCGTCGAAGTCGCCGATGCTGGGCGACTGCTGGAACGACGAGGCGTCGCCCACCGGCAGGGGCTAGCCGGCGATCTGCGTGCCATCGTGGTTGAAACCATAGAGCGGGGTGACGGCGGTGTTGTCGTCGACGAGCAGCTCGACGAATCCGTCGCCATCGACGTCAGCGACCATGATCTGGGCGTGCACTGCGCCAACGGCACCGGTGACCGGCCAGCCCGGCAGCGGCACACCGTCGCGGTCCCACACCTGGATGCTCGCTTCGGGCGTGGGGGTCAGGGTGCGATCGCCAATGGCAATATCGAGGTTGCCATCACCATCGATGTCCGCAATGCTGGGCGGCGTGAAGATCGAGAACTCGGTGGTGGTGGGCCAGCCAGGGCGCAGGTTGCCGGCAAAGTCGAGCACGTAGACGCGGCCAGTGAACGGATCGACTTCGTTGGTTGTCGCAAACACGATCTCTCGCGCGCCGTCGCCATCCAGGTCGGCCAGGCCGGCAGAGTTGTAGTTCAGCGTCTGGATCGTGCCGCCGTCGTTCGGCGTGTACGGGAAGCCAGCCAGCGTGTTGCCGTCGGCATCGAAGGCGTACACCGTGTAGAACGACGAAACAATGATCTCGGGGACGCCGTCACCATTTATGTCGCCCACGGCCGGCGATGCGCCGCTGGAGATGTTGTCGAGCAAGATCGGGAAGCCAGCGCGCTGAGACCCGTCACCCTCCAGGGCCGAGAGCTGCGCTACGCCGCCCGAGTTGGCGTTAACGAGGATCTCAAGGTCGCCATCGCCGTCAAGGTCGGCCAGGGCCGGGCTCTTGAATGGGCCGCCGACCGAAACCGGAAATCCCGGGACGGTCGAGCCGTCCTTGTTGATGGCAAAGACATTGCCGCGGATGCCGAAGAAGAATGTCTGCACGACGATCTCTTCTTCGCCGTCGCCGTCGATGTCACCGAACGCCGGCGCGCCGAATGTGCCCTGGCCCGGCGTGAGGAAACGCGGGAAGCCGGGCACGTTCGTGCCATCGAGGTTGAGCGCGAACAGGCGGTCCTGCACGACGTGGACCATCTCGAGTTCGGGGTCGGCGTCCATGTTCACCATCATGCCGCCGTCGACCGACGGGCCCGGAGCGATGATGAGGGGCCAGCCGTCGCGGGTCTCGAAGCCGGGCACCTGGGCCGCGGCCGAGGTGGCCAGACCGGCCAAGGCCAGCAAGGTGGGACAGCAGAGCGCGGCTCTCTTGGGCGTAAGCATGTTCTTCTTCCTCTCCGACAGAGTGCGTGGGGTTTGGGCTGGCGCCGCTCGCAATCGGACGCCCGCGAGACGCTTCGCGGCACTCTAACGGATTCGGCAGGCCAGCACAAGAGATTTCCTAAATATTTCTAGAAATCTTTTGTGCTTCGATCGGACCTAGTGGCGATTCGTGCTATAAATGGAGCGTGACCGCCGCCGATCCCAGCCCAGCCGCGGCCGAACTCCTTGATGCAGCCGTGGTCGAAGCCGTGACCGGAGTCCGATCGGCGTATGCCGAGCTGTTATCGGCCGTCCCACGTGAAGGCCCGGGGGCCATCGGCGTTGAGCGGGCATTGGGTATCAGCAAGAAGCTGGCGTGGCAGGTCTATCGGGTCGCGACGTCCGACGACCCCCTGGGCTCGGGGGCCCGCGTGCCGGGCAAGGCCGCGACCCGGCAGGTGCTGCTGGCGGCCAGCAGGGCGGGGGTCTCCGCGAGCGTGACCGATCGCGTGCGGGAGGCGACCGAGAGGTTCCACGCCGTGGTCAGCCACCACGCCGACGACCGCAGTAGCTTCGACCTCATGGTGCGATCGGTGAGCGGAGACGGCATCGTCGGCCACGACGCCGAACTGAAGCGGACCGCGTATCGCGCGAACCGCGAGCTCGTGGGCCGGTGCTGCGACGTGGACCTGTTCACGCTGTTGGTGCGACGATCGGACACGCCCGGCCAAATGGATATGTGCTCGTTGCGCGGGCTGGCCGGCCTGCGCCGCCTCAGGCCAGACGTGCCGCTGGAGATCTCCCGGCACCGCTTCGATCAGGGCGAGGGGAACGTGCGCACGCGCGAACCAGTATTCGACGACGCATCCGCGGATGGACCGGCGGGGCTGGTCGAGGCGTTCTCGTCCGAGCCGCTGCCTTCGATCTCGGCCCTCGTCGGAAAGGACGGTTACACCAGGTTCGTGGCCGAGGTCGATCGGCTGGGCACCACGTCGGCGGTGAGTTGCTACCTGTGCGACATGACGCGCGGCCTGTTGATCCGGTCGCCCGACGGCACCGCGGCGATTGGCAACATCCACGAGGTCGCCACACCCGCGCATGTGCTCTATCAGGACATGCTGGTGGACCCGAGCCTGCTGGCCGAGGACGCGTTCGGCCCGGCCCACCCGAGCCTGCGGGTGCTGGCGCGAAGGCCCGAGGCGACCGTGTGGCCCGGCGACGATGCGGGCGTGGTGCTGCCGGTGGCCGAACGATTGGTGCGCGGCGGGCGGGGCAGCGGGGCGGTGAGCGCACCGGAACTGCCGGCGTATCCCGGCATGATCCGTCAGATCGGCGAGCGGCTTGGCTGGAACGTCGAGGACATGGTCCTGTTCCGCGTGCGCATCGAGCACCCGGTGCTGCACTCGGTGGTCTGGATGCGGCTTGATCTCGAGGGCCGGCTGGACGCGGACTGAGTTCTCAGCGTGATACGTTGCCGGCCAGGGCAGCCAGGGCCTTGATGTCCTGGTTGTCGACGATGGCGTCGATCTGGGCCTGGGCCACGCCCTTCTGCTTCAGCGCGGCGCGGGCGCTGTTCCACAGGCGTTTGATGGGGGCCTGCTTGCCCTCGGCGGTGGCAATATAAAGCTCGGAGACTACCTCGGCGAGGCGTGTCTCAACGATGGCGTCCTTGTTGGCGTAGTAACGCCCGACGATCTTCTGCTGGTTGGCCGACAGGTCGGGGCGTTTGGCCATAGAGGTGGCCCGGCGGATGCTGGATCAGCACCGGCTCAGCGGCGCGGGCCGGTGGCCTCGCGGATGCGCTTGTTCACGGCCTTGCGGGCGGCACGGCGGCGGCGCTCGCTTGGCTTCTCGAAGAACTCTTTGCGTTTGATGTCCTTAGTAAGACCTTCCTTCTCGCAGAGCTTCTTGAAGCGCTTCATCATCTGTTCGACGGATTCCCCGCCGCGGGATTTGATGCGGATCGCCATAAGAGCATGAACCTCCAATCCCAGCGTCGGGCCCATTCCACCAGGCCCGTTCGCGGGAACCTGAAGGGTTGCGGCCGTGATGGTCCAAGTCAAGCCGGCGTAGCCTCGGCCATGCTCGTTGATATCTCACCGCCGCTCTCGCCCGCCACGGCCGTCTTTCCCGGGGATACCCCACTCTCCCGGAACGTCCTGATGGATACCGCCCGGGGCGACCACCTGACATTAAGCACGCTGACCACCACCGTACACGTGGGCAGCCACGCCGATGCCGAGAGCCACTACAAGCCGGCGGGGCGGGCTATCGACCAGCATCCGATCGATCTCTATCTGGGCCCGTGCGTGGTCGCGCCGGTGCGAGCCACGCGGGGGGAGCGGTTTGGCATCGAGGCCATCGACGACAGGTGGCTTGACGCGATCGAGGGGTTGGTCACCAATGGCCAGCCCGGCCGCCTGCTGCTGGCCACCGGCACCGGCGGCCAGCCGGAGGCCTTCCCCACCGATCTGGCCGCCCCCACACCCGAATGCATCGAGGCGTTGGTCGGCCGGGGCGTGCGGCTGCTGGGTGTGGACACCCCCAGCGTGGACCTTGCCGACGCGAAGGACCTGATCGGGCACGCGGCGTGCGCGGCTGGGGGGGTGTCGATCCTTGAGGGGCTGGTGCTGGGGGATGCCCAGCCGGGCATCTGGGAGTTGATCGCCCTGCCCTTGAAGCTCGTGGGGTTCGACGCGAGCCCCGTGCGTGCGGTTCTGCGGCGATAATCACCGATAGATCTTCGACCCGCGGCCGCCAAGTTGAAGAAGGAGCGAGGCATGTCCCACCGTGAGCCCTTTGTCTGCGAATCGCTCGAGCCCCGAGTGCTGCTGAGCATCAGCATCGAGCTGGATTACAGCTACGACGCCAACGGCTTCTTCGATGATCCGGCCCGCCGTGAAATAATCGAAGCTGCGGCGGACTACCTGGGCGGGCTGCTGAACGATTCGCTGAACGCCATCGTTCCCGGTGGGGGCAACGAGTGGCGCATCCAGTTCACCAACCCGTCCACTGGCACGGCGGCGGAAATCAACAACCCGGTCATCGAAGAGGACGAGTTGCTGCTGTTCGTAGGCGGGCGGGAGATTGCCGGCGACACGCTCGGCCTTGGCGGGGCGGGGGGCTGGCAGGCCAGCGGGAGCGGGGCGTTCCTGAACAACATCGAGGGACGCGGGCAGAGCGGCGCCACCGGGCCCGAGGGCGGGCAGAGCGACACGAGCCTGTGGGGCGGAAGCATCGCCTTCGACATCGACACCAACTGGCACTTCGGCCTCACGACCGACGGCCTGAACAACAACGAGCACGACTTCTACTCGGTCGCGTTGCACGAGCTCGTACACGTGCTGGGTTTTAGCGACGGCACGCCCGCCTTCGCCAACCTGATCTCGCCCAGCGGCGAGTTCATGGGCCCCGCGACGATGGCCCTCAGCGATGACACGCAGCTGAGCTCCGGAGACCTTGCGCACTGGCGCGAGGGCCTGAGCAGCGCCGGCCAGGAAACGATCATGGACCCCACCTTCCTGCGGGGCACGCGCAAGCTCATCACCCCGCTGGACTTTGCCGCACTCCAGGACATCGGGTGGGAGCTGGAAGCCTTGCGCTGGCCGGGCCGCGGATCGTCGCTGGCAATCAGCTCGGCCGGCCGGGGCGTGGCCTCTGGCAGCGCCTCCCCGCAGGCGCCCGGGCTGCATTGGATCGACACCCGCGAGGCCGGCGTGTTGGACTTTCGCATCGAGAGCGTCAACCCCGTCATGCTCCGCCTGTGGGATTCCCAGGGCCTGCTCGTGGCCGAGAACACCGACGCGGACGCCATCACGGGCATCGGCATCTCGGCGACAGACCAGTTCTATACGATCGAGATCATCGCCGGCTCGGCGACAACGTACAACCTGGCCGTCACCAACAACGATCTGGACCAGTTCGCCTATTACCCCGAGGGCTACTCATCCACGGAGATCGACCAGGCCGTGACGGTCTCGAACCCCACCGACAGCGCCCAGCTCTTTAGCGTGTCGCTGCACTACGAGCGTGACGATCTGGGCCGCGATGTCGACACCGTGGCCTTCGAGCGTGTCATCGAGCCCGGGCAGATCGTGACGGTCGACATCATCCGCAACAGAACCTTCGCTCAGGACGTGCTCACCATGCGGTCTATCCTTAACGGAGAGCCGTACTCGATCGTGCTCACCTCGAGCGCCCCACTGGGCGCGGCCCTCGAGCACGCAGACGTGTTCGGCGGGCAGCGCATCACGACGAGCGAGGACTTCACCCGGCAGACCGCCGACACCTGGCACTTCCCGCGTGTCGAGGCGTTCACGGGAATCTCCGACTTCCTGGTATACCACAACCCCAACGCCCACGAGGCACGGGTCGAGGTGTCGTTCGTTTCGAGCGCGGGACAGGTGTCACTCACCCAGGTCGTGCGGGCCGGAGCGCGCGGTGGGTGGAGCGTCGGCGACATCGCGTCGCTTGCGGGCAACGCCTTCGGCGTCATCCTGACCAGCGAGGCCGCCAACCCCGCCGACCAGAGCGATCATGACGGCATCGTCGCCGGGCTCACCCACTTCGATGAAAACGACGGTGTTGGCTGGACCGTTCTGGGCACGCCCGGCACGCTTCCGGCCTCCAGCACCGTGCCGCTGGCGGACATACCCGACTCGACGACCCAGGTTCTGGTGTTCAACCCCGGCACGTCGGTCGCGCGGCTCTCGCTTGTTCGCACGACCAGCAGCGGTGACCAGATGCTGTCCGAACGATTCGTGCCGGTGGGCACGAACAGCGCACTCATGCTGCCCAACGCGTTGGGGTATCGCTACGAGTTCACCAGCGTCGTGGGCGTGGTGCAGTTCGTGCAGCGCACTGCCGAGGAAACCTTCAGCGCAAGCCCGACCGGCGCGGCCGCCAGCAGCACGGTGTTCTCGCTTGGCTCCTTCGACGCCAGCGACGGCACGACCGCCCTTCGCCTTGGGCTGCACAACCCCAGCAGCGTCGACGCAAGCGTGACAGTGCGCTTTCTCTTCCTGAGCGGGAACGAGATCGAGCAGAGCGTGCAGGTCAGCGCCGGCAGTTTCGGCTCGGTCGAGATCGACGCCATCATGTCGGTGCGCGATCGCTCGGCCGACTTCCCGCTGGCGGTTGTGCTCGAATCGAGCCAGCCCATCACCGGCATGCTCATCTCGCTGGACGGGGAGATCGGTTGGGCCGGCGGGGGCATGGCGCTGCCGGCGTGATGCTCAGCCCTCGGGCCGCATGAACGGGAAGGGAATGACCTCCCGCAGGCTCGCGCCGCCGGTCAGCAGCATCGCCAGGCGGTCGATGCCCAGACCGATGCCGCCGGCCGGGGGCATGCCCACGCGCAGGGCTCGCAGGAAGTCCTCGTCGAGCGTGCGGAACGTATCGTCGTCGGCCTTGGCGCCCTCGAGCTGCTGGCGGAACTTGGCCTCCTGGACATGCGGGTCGTTCAGCTCGGTATACGCCGGGCCGATCTCCATGCCCGCGATGAACAGGTCCCACCGGCCGGCCAGCTCGGGGCGATCCTCGAGCGGGCGCGTCAGCGGGCTTGTCGCGCTGGGGTAGTGCAGCACGAACGTCGGACGCGCCTTGTCGATCAGTTCCTCGGCCTTGTCCTCGAACAGGCGGTCGACCAGCAGCCAGTGGTCGGTGGTCTTGGCGTCGTCGTAGCCCACGTCGACGGCGGCCTTGCGGACCGCTGCCTCGTCGAACATCGAGCAGTCCACGGCCTTGTCGAACAGGTCGCCGTACTCCACTTGCACGAACGGGTCGGCGTAGTTGATCTCCAGGCCTTCCCACGGCATGGCCCAGGTCGTCGCGTCGGGGTAGAGGCCCTGGTACGCCGGGTCGGCGCAGACCATCTCGGCCAGCCGACGGACCATGCTCTCGGCTAGTTCGAGCATGGTGTGGGCGTCGCCAAACGCCTGGTAGGCCTCCATCGAGGTGAACTCGGGGTTGTGCCGGCGGCTGAGGCCCTCATTCCTGAAGTTCCGACTCATCTCGAACACCCGCGGCATGCCAGCGACGAGGAGGCGCTTGAGGTACAGCTCGGGCGCGATGCGCAGCGAGATGTCCATGTCCAGAGCGTTGAGGTGTGTCACGAATGGCCGCGCCGCTGCGCCGCCGGCCTGAGCCTGCAAGACGGGCGTCTCGACCTCGGCAAAGCCGCGCTCTTCCATGAATGCGCGCACGTCGCGCACGACCTTGCCGCGCAGCACGAGCCGGGCCATGGCATCTGGGTTGCTCCACAGGTCGACGTAGCGGCGGCGGAATCGGGCCTCGGGATCGCTCAGGCCCGCGTGCTTCTCGGGCGGGGGCTCGATGCTCTTGGCGCCCGGTCGCAGGTCGGTGGCCCAGATGGTCAGCTCGCCCGCGCGGGTCTTCATGAGCGGGCCCTCGGCCACGACCACGTCGGCCAGGTCGGTGTGCTTGGCAAGATTGAAGCCCGCCTCGGTACAGTCGCGCTTGCTGACGGCGATCTGCAAATCGCCCGTCGCGTCGCGCAGGTTGAGCCAGACCAGCTTGCCGTTGTCGCGGTGCAGCACCACGCGTCCGGCTACGCGCACACGCGCGCGGTCGTCCGTTGCCGGGGGAATGTCGGCACTCGGATCTTCCTTGAGCTTTGCCTTGCGGTCGGCCTCGGCCTGCTGGTGGGCTGCGTCGGCATCGGCGTCGTAAAGCTCGTGCGTGCGGGCCAGCTCCACCAGCCCGTCCTCGCGCACGCCGTAGGGCTTCATGCCCAGATCGGCCACGGCCTGGCGGTTGGCGAGGCGCTGGCGCACGAACTCGTTGTCGGCGTCTGGCTGGGCGGGCGTCTGGTCGGTCGCGGCTTGGTTCATGGGCCGCGATTGTAGGGGCGGGTGGCTCAGCCGGGGTCCTGCGATTCGCGCTCCAAAGCCATAGCTGCTGGGCTCTGGGCCCGCACGCGGCGGAGGTTGTCGTCGTCCTGGCCCGAGTCGTCCTGGGTGGTCATGCACCAGAGCTCCAGCCGGGCGCCGATGGGCCGCATGGCGATCAGCCGCACACGCCGGCCGTCGCCCAGCGACTGCGAGGCGTCCTCGATGAGCGGGGTCTTGCCCTCCAGGGCGCTGAAGATAGCCTTGGTCTCGGGCAGGGTCAGCAGGGCGGGGGGCACGTACTGCTCCTGGTTTCGGCGGAGGTAGTCCAGCAGGACGCCCGCGGGCAGGGTCAGGCGGCCGACGCTCACGGTGCGGGCGGGCAGCCACAGGGCCCCGTCCTCATCGATGATGGGTTCGACGACGGCCGACACGTACCGCACACCATCGGGCATACCCACGCGCAGGCCGATGGCGATAAAGCCGTCCATAAACTCGACCTGGACTTCTTCGAGCTCTTGCGGCCAACCGACGAGCTCCCACTGGGCGGCCACCCATTCGCGCATGGTGGTGTTGAGCCAGGCATTGGCGTCGCTGGCGCCCACCCACACGTGCCAGCGTTCCTCCCCCGGCTCGCGCCGCTGGTACAGAGCGTTCCACAGCCCGTTCTCGATGGCGATGGCGGTCTGCTTGGTTTTTGGGTCCTCGCGCCGGACCGTGCGCCACCAGGCCGGTGCCTGCTCGGAGAGCGAGAACGCGACCACCCCAGCGAGCGTGAGCACCCCGATGAGCGACAGGGCCCCGATGACCAGCCATCGGCTCAGACTGCTGATCTTCAAGCTCCCAAGCCGACTGGGCATCGGGGGTATGGTGGCGTACCCGGGGGCACCGATCAAGCCGCCTGGCCGCTCAATGGCTCGCCAACGCGCCCACGACGCGTCGACGCACGCATCAGCCCTCGCCGTTTGCCGGGTCGTGGTCGGCCCGCAGCCGCGTCAGCATGGGGTCGTCGCGTTTGGCCCACATGGCCTCAATGACCGCCTCGGGCACCATGCTCCGCAGCACATCGGGATCCTTGCCCATCGCGGCGATCTGCTTGATCAGGCTGCTGCTGATGTACGCGAAACTCTCGCCGGCCACCATAAAGGCCGTCTCCAGCCCGGCCAGTTGACGGTTGGTGACCGCCTGCTGGACCTCGTATTGGAGGTCCGAGAGGTTCCGCACGCCCCGGAGCAGGGCCGCCGCGCCGCGGGAGACGGCAAAGTCGACCGTCAGCCCGGTAAACACCTCGACCTGCACCGGGGCATGCTCGGGCTCTTGGGCACATAACTCGGCCACCAGATCTCGGGCCATGCCCGCCCGCTCCTCGGCGGTGAAGAGCTGAGGCTTGCTGGGGTTGTTCCCAATGGCGACGATCAGCTCGTCGAACAGCGTTCGGCCGCGGCGGATGACGTCGAGGTGCCCAAAGGTTATCGGGTCAAAAGACCCCGGATAGATGGCAACATGCGGGCCGGGCATCGGCCATCGTACCAGAACCGACCGCCGCGGGCACCGGCTGGACGAATCGTGCGGGCGCCGGGCCTCCGGGGCGGATCAAAACAATTCGCAAGCGGTGGGCGAAGAGGGCCTTGCAATGGACATTGTTGGTGTTCGGCCATCGGCCTTTGGCCGTGCCCAGCGTCTGGGCAGTCGTGGCCGCATCCCCCTGCACCGGCCCAGCGTAGTGTTCTAACGGCGCGGGGCTTTTTTTTATTGGTACAAACCCTGGTAGCTCGTGATCGGAAATGCAGAAAATCTGAACTTCTGAACAACAGGTTGTCGTTTGCCGTTATACTCCCTGAGAGGAGTACCGACCATGAGCGCCATGCAAACCACCGGAACCATCGGAAGCCGAGGAAGCCTGACGCTTCCCAAGGCACTCCGAGATGCCTGTGGATTGCGGGAAGGCTCGTTGGTCATAGTCGAGCAACGAGATGGCGGCGTGTTCATCCGGCCAGCGGTCGCACTTCCAAGGGACACAGAGGACTACAGCCCGGCTCGCCGTGCCGAGTTTCTACTGAATTCAGCCGTGACGCAAGAGGACTACGCTTGGGCCCGTCAGGAATCAGTTCGGATGGGAATTGATCCAGACACCATCGAACATGTTGCTCAGCCCTCCAAGTAATCCTGATCGACAAGCTGTTCCTCGATGCCAACGTGCTGTTCTCCGCGGCGTACCGGGAAGGTTCATCGCTTTTGCGGTTGTGGGGGCTTCCGAACACGACCGTTCTGACCTCAACATACGCCGCGGCGGCGCGCAACGCCCTGGATTCGGAGCATCAAGACCGGGTCTTGGCGTTACTCAGTAACACGACAGTTGTCGTCTACGACACCGATGGGCGTGCCGGCACGTTGTATATCCAGAGCGATGTTTCGCTGCCCGACAAAGACTGGCCGATCCTGCTTGCGGCGTTGGATACCGGCTCAACACACCTCTTGACGGGCGATAAGCAACACTTCGGCCATTTGTTTGGCGTCACGATCCAGGGGACTCGCATCATGTTGCCCGGGCGCTATCTGCGAGCACGAGACGAAGGCGGCTCATCGCAATATGCGGCAGATTGAACAGCCTTCCCCGACTACATCCACGTAAACGGCGTCCGATCCCGCGTCGAGACCATGCACTCGGTCTTGGGCATCAGGTCGACCAGGCGGTCGCGCAGGCGGGGCAGGTAGCCGCGCTCGGGGTTGGTGTGGCCGGCCAGCAGCACGCCGGTGCCCTTGCGGAGAAGCTCGAGGGCTTCGTGGTGGGTCATCTCGCCGGTCACGAAGAAGTCGCAGCCGGCTGCCAGGGCGTGGTTTCTCAGCGACGCGCCTGCCCCGGGGCACACGCCCACGGTCCGCACGGGCTTGTGTACGTCGTTATCCACCGCGGCCACCTTGACGGCCGGGATGCCCAGGAAGGTTTTAAGCCGGTCTGCGATCTCGGCCGGGGCGGCGGGGCGGTCGAGCACCAGCCGCCGACCCGCGCCGGCGTGCCGCACGGGTTCGGGCTGCAACTCGTACAGGTCGACGGCCGGCTCCTCGTAGGGGTGGAACTGGCGGAGGGTCTCCATCGCGATGGGCAGGGCGGCCCTGGAGCAGACCATTTCGAGCCTGAGTTCTTCCACCCGCTCGAGCTGGCCGATCTCGCCCACCGCCGGATTCGCTTCGCCATCGGCGAAGAACGTGCCCTTGCCGTCCACACCGAAGGAGCAGGCCGTGTAGGCCCCGATGATGCCCGCACCGGCCGATGCCAGGGCGTTGCGGACCTGGTCGGCGTCCTTGTGGGGCACGAAGGTGACGATCTTGATCTCGCGGCTGCCGGGGCGGTCCAGATGGGGCGTCAGGGCGCGGACATCGCCGGCGATGGCGCCCTCGGTCTTCGAGCCGCTGATGGCCTCGCACAACCAGTCGGACATTCCCCCCGGGGCGGCATCCAGGCTGCTGTGCGGGCTCACCACCGACATGCCCGCCGTCACGGCCTCAAGCAGCATCTTGCCCATGGCCGTCTCATCGGTCAGGCTCTTGATGGGGTGGAAGATGGGCGGGTGGTAGGCCAGGATGGCCGAGGCGCCAGCGGCCCGGGCCTCCTCGAGCACGTCGGGGGCCAGGTCGATGGTCAGCAGCACCGGACCAGTCAGGGCCTGGCTGCGCGAGCCCACGATGAGGCCCACGTTGTCCCAGTCGCCCGCGTACCGGAGGGGCGCGAAGCTTTCGAGCGCGTCGATGAGTTCTCCCACGGTTGCCATGGGCCATCGTACCTCCCCAGCAGGCCGATCGGCCGATAGGGTTGAACGATGGATGCGATGCACCTGCGAGCCTTCGCGAAGCTGAACCTGGCCCTGGCGGTTGCCCCGCCCGAGGCACAGGGTCCGCGCCGGGGCTGGCATCGTATCTGCTCGTGGATGCACGCCATCGATCTGCACGACGACGTGGCGGTCGAGGTGGATCGATCGCTGGACGGCCCGGTGCTCGACGCTCGCTGGGCCGATGATGCGCCGGTGCACGCCGGCCAGCCGATGGCATGGGACGCCCGGAAGGACCTGGCCCTACGCGCGGCCAAGGCGCTCGACGAGGCCGCCCCGCTGCGTATCACTCTGCGCAAGCGTATTCCTGACGGCGGTGGGCTGGGCGGTGGCAGCAGCGACGCGGCGGCCGTGCTACGGGCCGCCAACGTCCTGCTGGGCCTTGGGCATAGCCACGCACGACTGCGCGAGATGGCCATGACCCTGGGCAGCGACATCGCGTTCTTCATCGATGACGCCGACGCCACGCTGGACACCCCGCCCCGGCCCGCGATCGTCGGCGGCTTCGGGGACACAATCGAGCGGCTCGCATCGCAGCGTGAGCCCGTGCAGGTCACGCTCGCCGTTCCGCCGTTCGGCTGCGCAACCGGCGAGGTATACGCCGCGTTCGACACGCTCGGGCCCGGCCCGCTGCGCGCCGCCGAGGTCCGCTCGCTGGCAATGCAGTCGCCGATGGTTGCCACGCTGTTCAACGATCTCGAACGCCCGGCGATGTCGGTCCGGCCCGAGCTTGCCGCGCTGCGAGACGAGCTCGTGAGAAAGTGGCAGGCGCCCGTGCATATGACCGGCAGCGGCTCAGCCCTCTTCACCCTCGGTGCATACGGCGGCGGGCCATGCACGATCATCGAAGGACGGCTGGTATGAGCGAGGCGCTTCTGTTCGGCGTCGACCTGGGCGCCACGGGCCTGCGGGCGGGAGTGGTCGACGGCCGGGGACGCGTTGTCTCACGCAGCAAGCGGGCCACGCCGCGAGATCCGGCCGACACCGCCCGCGCGATCGCCGCCGCCGTGCGCGACGTCGCAAGGCAGGCGGGCGCCGAGCCCTCGCACGCCGTTGGCGTGGGTGTTCCCGGACCGGTCGTTGGGAATCGCATCAGCGCGGCGGTCAACCTGGATTGGCGCGACGTGCCGCTGGGGGACATGGTGCAGCAGGAACTCGGCGTGCCCGCGGTGCTCATCAACGACGTGAACGCCGCGGCCCTGGCCGAGCAACGCCTGGGCGCCGCCAAGGGCGAGACCGACATGATCGCGCTGTGGATCGGCACCGGCGTGGGCGGCGGGGCGGTGCTGGGAGGCCAGGTGTACCAGGGCATCGACGGCGTCGCGGTCGAGGCCGGGCACATCATCATCAACGCACGCGGACCAGCCGGAGCGCGCACGGTTGAGCAGTGCTGCTCGCGCCGGGCGATCGTGGGGGCGCTGCAGGCCGGGCTCGACGGGGGCCGGGCCAGTACCGTGCGCGATGCAACGCCCGAGCATGTTGCCCGCGGGTATCGCGAGGGCGACGGGTTGTGTGTCGAGACGGTCGACAACGCGCTTGGGCTCATCGGCTCGGCCGCCGCCTGCGTGTGTGCGATCTTGGGGCCCAGCGTGGTGGTGGTGGGTGGCGCGCTGGTCGAGGCCATCGGCCCCGCCGTTGCGCAAGTCGTGGGCTTGGCGGCCAGCGCCGACGCCTTCCCGCCGGGCAGGGCGCTGTCGGTCCGCCAGAGCGTGTTCGGCGACGACGCCGGGCTCATCGGGGCCGCCCTGTTCGCCGCCGATACAATGCGACGATGACGACTTCTTCCATGCCCGCATCCGAATCCATCTCGCGCACGATCATGGCCGATCTGCCCCGGCTGACCGGCCTGCGTCGTGAGCTTCATAAGAATCCCGAGCTGAGCAACCACGAGCACCAGACCGCCGAACGCATCGAGCGCGAGCTGCGGGATATCGGCCTCGAGGTGAAGCCCGGGCTTGCCAGCAACGGCACCGGCATCATCGCCTACCTGCCCGCGACCACGGCCACCGACGAGACAATCGCACTGCGGGCCGACATCGACGCCTTGCCGATCTCCGAGACAACGGGCAAGCCGTACGCATCGGCTAACTCCGGCGTGATGCACGCCTGCGGGCACGACGGGCACACGGCCATCCTGCTTGGCGCAGCACGGGCGTTGGCATCGCTCGAGGATCTTCCGAACAACGTGCTGTTCATCTTCCAACCCGCAGAGGAGGACGGCGGCGGGGCGGAGGTCATGTGCGAG
>JBITAF010000141.1:0-8263 GCA_044440025.1 Phycisphaerales bacterium JB060
TATATTGACGCGCGGGGCGACCGCCGTGCCCGTGGCCGACGCGCCGCGGCGCAGGCTCGTGCTGATGGCCCGCGAAGACGGCATCGACCCCGCCGATGAGACGACGATTGGCTACCTGGAGCACCTGGACGCCCGGGCCCAGTACACCGGTGCCTACGCGGCCGAGCTCGCCCGCCTGTACAAGCAGCGTGACGAAGCGGACCAGGCCCTCGCCAAGGCCAATCGTGCCGTTCGCATCGAGCCCTTCGACGCGCCCTTACGCGAACTGGCCGCCACCATCGCCTGGCGCGCTGGCGAGTTCACCCGGGCCCGGGAGCACGTCGCGGCCCTGACCATCATCGAGCCTGACCGGGACATCCACCGCCAGCGGCTGGAGGCCATGGACCAGCGGCTGGACCGCTAGGCTCAGCAGCCCGCGTCGAAGGCCGTCTGGAACGCCAGGAAGTCGAAGATCGTCAGCGCGCCGTCGCCGTCGAAGTCGGCCTGGGCGTCGCCGTCCTGGAAGAGGTTGAGGTAGGTGAGGTAGTCGAAGACGGTGAGGGCGCCGTCGGCGTCGAGGTCGGCCGGGCACACTTCGCAGGAAAGGTCGAAGGCGTACGCGGCACCGATGAAGATCGCCGGAAATCCCGGCACGCCCTCCTCGGGTGCGCCGATCATGGCGGTGTCCCCCTCGATCGCCACGGTCTTGCCGAAGTACCCCGGTACCGCCGGGGCGGCCGCGCCGGGCTCCATGATGGCGACCTCGCGCCAGGAGCCGTCGGCCATGCGGTGGTAGACGTACACCACGTTGTGCCGCACGTCCTGCGTGCCGACGATGAGCACACCATTGCCCATCCCTAGGCCGAAGCCGAAGCCGTGGCGCTCCCGCGCACCGCTGGCGGTGATCTCCTGGCGGAGCGTCCAGCGGTCGCCGTCGAGCTCGTAGGCGAACACAACCCCCTGGTCCTCGAACGTGCGATCGGCATGTCCGGCGGACACCATCAGCGTCCGCCCGTCGTAGTCCATCGCCGTGCCGAAATGCATCCAGTATGCGTCGTGCTCGCCGTCCAGGTCGGGCGGCAGCAGCTTCTGCGTGTATTCGAGCGAGCCGTCGGGGCTGCGGCGGTACACGAACACCGATCCGTGCCGTGCCCTCGACCGCGTCATGTGCGCGCCGTCATACACAGCGCAGATGAAGACCCATTCATCAGAGATCTTGATGCGGAAGCCGAAGTTGTCCGAAGACTCCACGCCATCGGGGCGCAGCAGGACTTGCTCGAGCCCCCAGCCTTCGGCGTTCTCTTCGTAGTGGTAGATACGATCGTAGTGGCGCACCAGGGCGGTGCCGCCGAGCAGCGCCACGGTGGTACCGTACAGCCCAAGATCGGGAGCATCGGCCGGTGGTAGCAATCGCGACGTCTCGACCCACTCCTCACCGGTAAACTCGAAGATGTGTCCCCGGCCCTGCGACGGCAGAAGGTCATGTCGCATGGTTGAAACGAGCATGCGGTCGCCATCGAGGGACAAGGTGCCAAAGTTATCCCCGAACCCGATGTCAAGTGGCAGCACGATCTGGGTGCGCACCCATTGGCCGTCAAATCGCTGGTGGGCATAGACAGCGCCAGCGCTGCAAGCAAGTGGGGCGCCGGTGCACACGGACGTGGCTCCGGGGTCTCCTGTCACGAAGTGGCGTGCATTCAGCCCCAAGGAGGAGCCGAAACCTCTGCGAACTTCTTCCGGCCCCTCCAACCTCTGCACCGGACAGGCCGTCTGGGCGAGGGCGGGCAGGGCGCAGCCCACGAGGACCGAAACGCTCAGGGCTTTCTGGAGGTGTTGCATCGGTGTACTGTAACCGAAGCGTGGGGAAACACCAAGGGGAATCTGGTGCTCGCGCCAGAAGGCCACGAGCGCAGGGCGTGCCCCTCAGATTGCCTGCCCGAGGAATCCGGCTGTAAGGACTCGCGCGGGGACCGGCGATCCGAGGGGGACGGGCGCCGGTTGGCCCTCGCTCGCATCCGGGTCGGGCGCTTCCCGGACGTGCTCCCCGACGTGCTGCGGATTCGCACGGCCGTACCCTGTGTCATGCCCGCCAGCACCCCCACGCACAGGATGGCCAACGCCCCCGGCCCCGCACGGATCACCATCGCCACCGCCAACCCGGGCAAGGTCGCCGAGATGCGGCCGATCTTCGCCTCGCTGGGAATCGAGGTCGTGGGCCTGGGCGATCTCGACGCGGCGACCACGGAGCCTGAGGAAACCGGCGACAGCTTCGAGGCCAACGCGACCATCAAGGCGTTGGCGTACGCGAGGCAGACCGGGACGCTGTGCCTGGCCGACGACTCTGGGCTGATGGTCGACGCGCTGGACGGGGCGCCGGGGGTGATCTCGAGCCATTACAGCACCGGCGGCGCAGACGATAGCCGTACCCGCGCAGAGCGCGACGCGGCGAACAACGCGCGGCTGCTACGCGAGCTGGAGGGCGTGCCCGACGAGCGGCGCACGGCACGATTCGTGTGCGTGATGGTGCTGGCCAGCCACAGGGGCGAGGTGCTGGCGCGCGGCGAGGGCGTGTTCGAGGGCCGGATCGGACACGAGCCCAGGGGCGAGCACGGCTTCGGTTACGACCCGCTGTTCCTAGTCGCTCCCCACCACGACCGCACCAGCGCCGAACTGACGCCGGCCGAGAAGAACACCCGCAGCCACCGGGCCAGAGCGGCCAGCGACATCGCGCGGCGGCTGGGGGGCGTGCTGCCCTAACCTTGACCCATGGACGCCACGCACGCGCCGGACTTTGACACCCCGTTTGATACCTCGCTGGAGACCCCGCCGCATGCCGGGGGCGCTGTGATGCACGTGGGCGCGACCCCCGAGGACGCGAGGATCGCCATGATCCTGCTGCACGGGCGCGGGGCGGGGCCTCGGGACGTGCTGTCGCTGGCCGACGCGTACGCGCTGGAGGGCGTGTGCTACCTGGCGCCCGCCGCGGGCGACCTGCTAAGCGAGAAGAACTCGTGGTACCCCCAGCCATTCACGATGGACTTCAAGAACAACGAGCCGATGATCGAGAGCGCCTTCACGGTCGTCGAGTCGCTGCTGAGCCAGCTGGCCAAGCTGGGCCTGCCGCCGGAGCGCTGCGTGCTGGGCGGCTTCTCGCAGGGGGCGTGCCTGGTGACGCACTTTGCCTACCGCTACCCGCGCCGCTACGGCATGATCGTGGGCTACAGCGGTGGGCTCATCGGCAACAACAAGCAGGTCTTCCAGCCCCACGGCGATCTGGAGGGCACGCCGGTAGATCTGTCCAGCGGCGAGAAGGACTTCCGCGTGCCCTGGGCCCGGGTGGAGCAGACCGCCAAGGTGCTGCGCGCGATGAACGCCCAGGTGGAGTTGGAGCAGTATCCCGACCTGCCGCACACGATCTGCCGGGCGCAGGTGGACAAGACGCGGGGTAAGCTGGAGACGCTGCTCGCGAGCGTCAAGAAGAAGTAGGCTCATCCTGGGGCAACGACTGCCCCGTGTTCCAATACCCCTCCCACGGGTCGCGCCTCAGGCGCGCGAGCCGGCGGGGCAGGGTCGCGATCGTGTAGGTGTTCGACGCATCCAACCGCGAGATGTCATCCCAGCGCACCGGCACGGCCACCGGCGCGCCCGGCCGGGCGCGGGCGGAGTAGGGGGCGATGGACGTGGCGCCCTGGGCGTTGCGCAGGTAGTACGAAGACCTTGCCGCCGCGGCTGGCTTTGCTCGCGGTGCTGGTGTACTGCTCTGGATACTCGCTTGCCAGCGTCTGGGCGACGGCACGACAGAATGCCTTGGCCTGGTCCCAGCCGGCTTCCGGCTTGAGCGGCGCGACGACGTGCAGTCCCTTGCCGCCGGTGATCTTGAGGTAGCTCGTAAGGCCCACGTCCCCGAGCATGTCGCGCACACGCCGGGCGGCGGTCTTCAGATCGTCCCACTCGACACCCTCTCCGGGGTCCAGGTCGATGGTGATCTGGTCGGGCTTGTCGAGTGTTCCCTTCGTCGATCCCCAGGGGTGGACCTCAATCACGCCGTACTGGGCCAGCGCGACCAGTCCTGCGACCGAGTCGACCGCCAGGTAGTCGGCCTTGCCGTCCTTCTCGTTCACGCGGATCGAGCGCACCGGATCGGCGAAGGTGTCGGTGTGATGCTTCTGGTAGAAGCACTTCTTCTGGCGACCCTGCGGGCAGCGGACGGTGCTCAGCGGTCGATCCTTCACGAACGGCAGCATCCGCTCGCCCACGCTCGCGTAGTACTCGGCAAGCTCGAGCTTGGTTATGCCGGCATCCGGAAAGACGACGCGGTCGGGGCTGCTGATGCGCACGCCCTCGACCGTCGGCTCGTTGGAGGTTTTCGTGCTCACGGCGTTCACCCTTTCCGGCTCATCGATGTGCACCCCGCTAGCGGGCTTGTCTTCCCGCAATCCTTGGAACGAGGGGTGCCGAAGGCGGCCGTCGTCGGTCCACTGTGTAAAGGCGACCTCGGCGACGAGTTGCGGAGTTACCCATTTGGCGTCCTTGGCCTCGGCCCCCTTCGGCGGCTGGTCGGCCGGGCAGGTCTTTCGGGCCAGGGCGTCCAGTCGCTTCTTGATGTCCTCGAGCGAGCGTGCATTGAAGCCCGTCCCGACGCGGCCGGTGTAGATCAGCCTGTCGTCGCCGTCGCGCGCGGCCAGCAGGAGCGAGCCGAAGTGCGTGCGCGAACCGCCGGGCGGCGTCCAGCCGATGACGACGAACTCCTGTCGCCGTGAGCACTTGACCTTCAGCCAGGTTCGCGATCGGCCCGACGTGTAGGGGGCGTTCGCCTTCTTGCTGATCAGGCCCTCGAGCGCGAGCTCGCAGGCGTTGGTGAACATGGCTTCGCCCTGGCCGATCACGTGGTCGCTCAGGCGGATAACGCCGTCCTCGGGCAGATCGGCGAGGAGCGAGGCAAGCTCGGCCTTACGCTCGGCCAATGGGCGCTTCCGCAGGTCGTGGCCGTCCAGGTGCAGCAGGTCGAAGGCGAAGAACACCAGGCGATCGAACCTCCTGGCCTTGATGGCGTTTTGCAGATCCTGGAACGACGTGTGGCCATGGGCGTCGAGCAGGCAGGCCTCGCCGTCGAGGATCACGGCGTCTGCCGGCAGCCCCGCAACGGCGGCGGCGATCGGCTTGAACCGATCGGTCCAGTCGTTCTCCTGGCGCGTCAGAAGGCGCACGCGGTCGCCGCCGCGAAGGGCGACGAGGCGGTAGCCGTCGAACTTGATCTCGTGCAGCCAGTCGTCACCATCCGGCGCCTTGTCGGTAAGCGTACAGAGTTGCGGCGGCACGAATGCGGGGAGCCTCGATGAATCCTTGCGGCTCGTCAATGACCTTGGCTTGGGCTTTGACTTGGACTTGGGCTTGCTTGTGCTGGACGCCTCCTGTGCGGCGATCTCCTTCAAGCTGCGCCCCGTCTTGATGCTCGTGGGCTGGGCGGCCAGGACGTCTCGCTCGGGGTCGGCGTGCTCGTCGTCGTGCTTGATGAGCAGCCAGTTGTCGCCGTCGTCCTTCGTGCTGCGCATCCTGGTGAGCGTGAAGCCACCCTTGAGCTTCTCGCCGTGCAGCGTGACCGAGAGCTTGCCCTTCATCACGCCCCTGGCCGCGTCGCTCTCGGCCTCGAACGTGCCGCGGTCCCAGAGCATGACCGTGCCCGCGCCGTAGCCCCTTGGGATCACGTCCTCGAAGTCACCGTATTCCAACGGGTGGTCCTCGACGTGCACGGCCAGCCGCTTGTCCTTGGGATCGAGCGAGGGCCCCTTGGGCACCGCCCACGACGCGAGGGCACCGCTGATCTCGAGGCGGAAGTCGTAGTGAAGCCGGCTGGCGTCGTGCTTCTGGACGACGAAGACCGGCCTGGCGGACTTCGTGCTGTTGCCGTCGCCGCGCGGCTCGGGCGTGCTTGAGAAGTCGCGCTTGCGTTGATACGCCTCGAGCCCCATGATGCAGGATCAGCCGGCCTTCTTCGAGGACTTCTTCTTCGATTTTTTCTTGGTCTTCTTCTCGTCGGAGCCGCCCAGGCTCTTCTTCAGGGCGTCCATCAGGTTGATGGGCGGCGGGGCCTCGCCCTCGTCCGGCTCATGCACGTCGGGTGCACGCTCGAGCTCGCCCGACTCGATGCGTTCCTCGATGTACGCCATCAGCCGTTCGCGGTACTCGTCGTGGTGTTCGGTTGGGTCCCAGTCGCTCTCCATCGAAGCGATCAGGTCGCGGGCCATCTTGAGTTCCTTGGCCTTCACGCCCACGTCGTCGGCCGAGCCTGGCAGGTCGAGGTCGTCGAGGCTGCGCAGTTCCTGGTGGTACCGCATGAGGTTCAGCACCAGCCCGTCGCCGCGCGGGGCCAGCGCGGCCAGGTACTGTCGCGTGCGGATGACGACGGTGGCGATGCCCGCCTTGCCGGACTCGCGCAGGGCGTCTCGCAGCAGGACGTAGCCCTTGCGTCCCTGCTTGGTGGGCTCAAGGAAGTAGGGCTTGTCGAAGTACAGCGGATCGATGTCGTCCAGTTCCACGAACGCCTCGATCTCGACCGTCTTGGTTGCCTCCGGCGCTGCGGCTTGCAGTTCGTCCTTGCCGATGACGACGTACTGCCCCTTCTCGTACTCGTAGCCCTTGACGGTCGCATCCCAGGGCACTTCCTCGCCGGTCTCGGCATTGACGCGTTCGTAGCGGATGCGCGAGAAGTTGCGTGAGTCGAGCATGTGCAGTTGCAGGTCGGCCCGCTGCTCGGCGGGGAACAGCGAGACCGGGATGCTGACCAGCCCGAACGAGATGTGGCCCTTCCAGATCGCACGCACGCGCGGCTCCCTTCCATCGGCTCGCCTGTCAAGGGCGTGGGAACTCCATCGATACAGGGTGGCACCCGGTCCTGAGCCCGCCATGAACGGCTCCTGAATCCTGGCTCATGGGCGTCGTACGATGGCGCATCCACGGGCCCGTGGCGAAATCGGCAGACGCGGCGGACTTAAAATCCGCTTGGAGGCAACTCCAGTGTGGGTTCGAGTCCCACCGGGCCCACTACCCGCAACCGACAGCCCGCGCCGACACGGGGGGAAGCCTCCCGGCCGGCGTCCTACCGTCGCCTGTCAACCCACACGAGGCCGCCATCGCGGCCGCTGTCCGCAGGGGGCTTTGCGCTATGAACAATCTCAAGGGCCATCTCGTCCTCATCGGTGTAGCGATCGTCGGCGTGGCGCTCATCCTGGTCGCCATCCTCCTGCCGCCAAAGGAGGTCCCCCTTCCCGAGGGCGACGAGCAATCGATCGGCCAGTCCCAGACACAGGCCGACGGACAGGCCGACGCGCCGGGCGGTAGCCAGGACGCCCAGGGCCAGCCAAGCGGCGCCGGCGGCGAGCCCGGGGGCATCGAGCCCGCCGACGAGCCCGCCCACGTCCGACTGCTGCGGGCCGCGTCGGCCGGCGATGTGGCGACCATCGAGAACCTGCTTGGCATGGGCGTGCGGCCCGACGCCGCCGCCAGCCAGGCCGACGCTCGGGCCATCGAATCGCCCCGGGTCGAGGTCGGCGCGACGGCCCTGATGCTGGCCGCCCGCGATAGCGATCAGGCAACGGTCCAGGCCCTGCTCGAGGCCGGGGCGGACGCCAATGCCCGATCGGACTCGGGCTTGACCCCGCTGATGCACGCCGCCGAGCGGGGCCCCAACGACGCCGTCGTCACGCTGCTGGGCGCGGGGGCCGATCCCTCATTCCAGACCGCCCAGGGCCGCACCGCGCTCATGCTGGCCGCCCGCGGTGGCTCCCACCGCGCCGCCTCCCTGCTGCTCGAGGCTGGGGCCGACCCCAACCATGCTGACGACCAGGGCGTGACCGCCCTCATGCACGCCGCGGCCGGGCAGCACCTCCAGGCCGTGCTGGTGCTCCTGGGCGGGGGGGCCAACCCCGACGCGGTCGACGCCAGCGGCCGGGGGGCGCTGGACCGGGCCGGCGCCGATGGCCCCATCGCCGACATGCTTCGCGAGGCCTCGGGCAACTGACCCCACCCCCACCAATCCCGCCAACCCAACCACGAACCTACCACCCCACCACCATCCACAGACACCGCTCCGTGTGAAGCCCGGGGCTTTCGTCGGTCGATAAGGGCCCACCGATGTCGGACGTGCCAGGCGTGAACAGTTCCAACCCCCTCGCAGCCCTCCAGGGGGCCGGTCGCACCATCCGCATCACCCCCACGCCCCCCAGCGCCGCCCAAGCCCCCCCCCAGGCCGCACGCCCAACCGACGCCATCAGCGTCTCCAAGGCCG
>JBITAF010000142.1:0-78769 GCA_044440025.1 Phycisphaerales bacterium JB060
AACTCCTCCCGACGCACCGGGAGCTCCTCCCGGCGGGCCGTCAGGACCTCCCGGCGGCCCGGGAACTCCTCCCGGCGGACCCCGAACGCTTCCCGGCACGCCGGGAACGCTTCCCGGCACGCCGGGAGCCCCTCCCGACGCGTCCGGAACGCCGCTCCGCACGCCCTGGGCAGGCCCCACGGCGGGCGGCGGCGAGCCGCGATCCCGCCGGGTTGACACGCCGCGGCGCGGCGCGAGAATCGCGCGGGAGGGCCAGCAGCCAGATCGGCACGGCCCGACGCACACCCCCCGGAGGAATCGAACCCCCACCCAACCAACACGGACCCAACCCACCAGGACCCAACCCAGAAGGAGGCCCGACATGCGCATCGCCAGCACCGACATCCCCGTCCGCATCGACGCGCCCGGCGCCACGGCGCGGCAGCAGACCGGCTTCGGCGACGTGAGCGGCTACACCACCATGGGGGCCGAACGCTTCAGCTTCGACGCGGGGGCGGACATCACGGCGCTGCTCGAAGGCCTGGACGGAGACTGCTGCCACTGCCCGCACTGGGGCTACGTGATCAAGGGCGCCATCACGGCGATGTATACCGATGGTGAGCTCAAGGGAACCGAAGAAACCTGCCGCCAGGGCGACGTCTTCTACTGGCCCCCCGGCCACAGCGTGCGGGCCGAGGAGGACACCGACATCGTCATGTTCAGCCCAGAGCACGAGCACGGTGAGGTGATGGACCACATACAGGAGAAGCTGGGCTGAGGGGGGCGCACGCCCCACCGTGCACCACCGCAGCACGAAGGCCCCCGCGCCGGGCGCAGCCCGCGCCCGGCCCCGCTGGCGAAGCGTCAAGAAAACTCACCGCTGGCGAAGCGTCAAAACGAACCACCGCCGGCGAGGCGTCAAGACGAGCACGGCAGCCGCAGCGTGAACGTGCTGCCCCGGCCCGGGGCGCTGCGGACGCCCATCGAGCCGCCGTGCTGCTCGGCCACGCGCTTGCACAGGGCCAGGCCCACGCCCGTGCCGGGGATGCTCTCCTTCACGTTCACGCGCGAGAGGAAGCCGAAGATGCGCTGCTGGTCCTCTTCGGAGATGCCCATGCCCTCGTCGCGGAAGTGGATGGCCCACATGGGCTGGGCGGGCTGGCCGTTCTGGTCGCCCGCGCCGGCCCCGCCCTTGGGAGCCCCTTCCTTCTCGGCCGTGACGCGCACCCGCGGCGGGCCGTCGCCGGCGTACTTGAGCGCGTTCTCGATCAGGTTCTGGAAGACCGACCGCAGCGCCACGGCGTTGCCGCGCACGGCGGGCAGGTCGCCGCGCGTGATCGACGCGCCGCTGGACTTGATGAAGTACTTGAGGTGGCCGACCGCCTGGTCGAACACCGCCGCCAGCTGGACGTTGTCCTCGTGCTCGAGGGTGTCGCCGTCGCTGTCGGCGAAGCCCACCAGGTTCTCGATGACCTCGATGATCTCGTGGCGGGCCTGGGTGATCAGCGAGAGCTGCTCGCCGGCGTCCTCGAGCTGGGCCCGGGCGCTCTGGGGCAGGCGATCGATGCGGCGCTGCAGCGAGCTGGCCGCCAGCGTGGCCAGGCTGAGCGGGCTGCGCACCTCGTGGGCCACCATGTGCGCGAAGCGTTTGAGCTCGTAGTTCTTTCGCGCCAGGGCCTCGTTCTGGGCCTTGAGCCGCGACTCGCTGTGCTCGGTGTAGGCCGAGACGCTCCGGATGACCGCCTCGTCGAGCGTGGCGGCGATGGCGACCGTGTCGCGCGCCCCCAGGTCGGCCACGCCGCACAGTTGCTCGACGAGCACCCGGCGGAGGATCATGAAGTCTCGGGCCAGCGCGGCCACGTCCCAGCCGAGCTTCCACCGCTGCACGCCGTGCTCCATGGCGAAGTCGGCGGGGATCTGGCCGTCGCCCTCGTCTTGACTCTGGCCGAGCGCGCGGCCGAGCTGCTCGAGAAACTCCGGCAGGGCGTTGCGCAGGGCCTGGCGTTCGGTCCCGCTGGCCCGGGGGTGCTCGGCGAGCGACTGGGCCTCCCACTCGGCGATGATCGCCTCGCGCTGCTCCAGGATGCGGCGGCCGAGATCCGGGCTGCGGGTGGATGTGGGGGCCATGGTGAAGGGAGTATACCCGAGGCGGGCAGGGTTTCGCGAGGGTTATCCGAATCCAGGCGCGGCGGCGAAGGGGAACCCCCCGGCGAACGAGGGCCTTCGCGGGGGCCCTGAGCCCTCGATCCGGGCGAGCCCGTCGTCGTGACGGCTCGCCCCTGAACGACACGCCCAACTCCTTCGAGCGCTCGTACTCGGCCCGGCAGTCGTCGACCTCGAGGGCGGTGATGGGCAACCGGGCGCTCGTCATGGGCGGTGCGGTCTGCCCGGTCGATCTCCAGGGGCGACCGGGCGCTGACCATCATCGACGTGCCCGAATCCAGGACGCGTTCGATGCGCGGTGCGCATGATGCGCTTGTTGGCTTGAAGACCTTATGAACGCAACTTGTTCGGCGGGCTGAATGCGTGCCGTACAAAGCGTGCAAACTTGTAAACGCATTACAAAACAAGTCGAATCGTCTCCTTCGCGCTCGAAGAGTCTGGTACACTGGGTGCCATCTCCATCACGCGGCCGATGCTCGGTGATGCGCACAGGTGGATCGAAGGGAGACGAAGATGTGGAAGCTGAGCGGCTTGCTGGTGTGTCAGGTGCTGTTGGTTGCGGCGCCCTGTGTTGCGATCGTTCAAGACTGCCCGGAGTCTGCCTATCCGGGACAGAATCTCCTGTGCGGCATCGGGCCGGGCGCGATTGCCGCCGGAGACCTGAACGGCGACGGGATTGCGGACCTCTTCGTCGCGAACTTCTCTGACTACACCGTGCACGTGCTCGACCCTGCCGGTCAGCCATCGTCGCAGACCACGGCGTTTCCTCCGCTGTTCCGCCAGCCTTCCGAGGTGGTGCTCGGCGACATCGACGGCGACGGCGATCTCGATGCCGCTCTCGTGTCCTTCAGCGACAATGAAGTCGGCTTGCTGCTGAATCGTGGCGACGGCTCTTTCGAACGCATGGACTTCACGCCTGGCACGCCCAGGGCGGCGGGGATCGACATCGGCGACCTCGATGGCGACGGCGACCTCGATCTGGTCATTGCCGAGCAGTCCTTCGGCTCACCGGGAGCGGGCGTGCTCATCAATGATGGCACGGGCCAGTTCGCAGGGCCCGTGCTCTACCAGGTTGGCGAGCGGCCGGAAGCCGTCACGCTTGCGGACATCGATGCCGACGGCGTGGCAGACATGGTGACGGCGAATGTGGACGACGACAGCGTGAGCCTGCTGCTAGGCGATGGCGAGGGTGGGTTTGGCCCCGAAACCAGGTTCGCCACCGGCTTCAGGCCGAGAACGCTGGATGCCGGAGACATCGATGGCGATGGCGACACCGATCTCGTGGTCACGCGAGGCCAGAACCAGGGTGTGGCGGTGCTGTTCAATGACGGCACGGGAGCTCTTGCCCCGCCGGTAACGATTCCCTTCGGCGAGCTCTTGAGTGGCGTCGCGCTCGGCGACCTCGACGGCGATGGCGATCTCGACATGGTGACGGCGGACGAGTGGGATGCCCAGGCGACCATCCTGATCAACGATGGCGCCGGTTCGTTCGCGCGTCGGACGCCGGCGCCGACCGGTAGCCAGCCAACTGGGATAGCCCTGGCGGATCTCGATGGCGATGGTGACCTGGATGCGGCAACGAGCAACTCCGCGAGCCACGATACGAGCCTGCTCGTCAACGACGGGCTTGGTACATTCGGCGCGCCGCTCGAGTTCGGGATCGGCGGCTCACCAGATGATGCCACGCTCGCGGACGCAGACGGGGATGGCGTTCTCGACCTGTTCCTGGTCGACGATGATGCTCATGCGGCGCGTGTCGCGATCGGGAATGGTGACGGTACGTTCCAGCCATCGGAGCGCTACACCGTCGGCAACGGGCCGAGCGCCCTTGCCGTGGGCGACCTCGACGGTGATGGGGACTCGGACATGTTCATCGGGACCAGGACCGGACGCGGGGGCATCACGCTGCTCAATAGCGGTGACGGCATATATGTGGAGGGCTCGTTCTTCGACGCCGGTTCGCTGATCGGCGCTGCGGCGATCGCCGATATGGATGGTGACGGCGATGTCGATGTCATCGTTACGAGCCGTGGCGGCGACGATGCTCGGGTGCTGCTCAACGACGGATTCGGTGGCTTCTCATCCGCGATGCGGTTCGCGGCTGGTGACCGTCCGATCGATGTCGCGATTGGTGATCTTGATGGCGACGGCGACAGCGACGTTGTGACGGCCAACGAAGCCGGCAACAACATAAGCGTGCTGCTGAACCAGGGCGATGGCACGCTTGCCGGCACAGTGAACTATGCCGTGGCCCTGGAGCCACAAGGCGTAGCTGTGGGCGACCTCGACGGTGATGGCGACCTGGACATCGCGGCGGCGACGAGCCTGGACGTCGTGCGGATCTATGAGAATGATGGCAGCGGGGCGTTCGCACCTTCGACCGTGCTCAGGGTTGGCGATCAGCCGGTGGGCGTTGCGATCGAAGATATCGATGGCGACGGCAGCCTCGACGTCGTGACCTCGAACGAAACGCATTCGGACGCGAGTATCCTGCTCAACAAGGGCGGGATGCTGTTCGCCGACGAGCTGCGATTCCGTGTCGGGGCATCGCCCAGCGGTGTTCTGATGGAAGACCTCGACGCGAATGGTTCAACTGACATCTTCACTTACAGCGAGGGCACGAGGCGTGCCAGCGTGCTGTTTAACCAGTGCGAGACCGTGTGCCGGGTCGACCTTGACGGCGACGGGCAAACGACGTTGTTCGACTTCCTCGAGTTCCAGAATCTATTCGCAGCGGGCGATCTTCGTGCCGACTTCGATGGAAGCGGAGATTTGACGCTGTTTGACTTTCTGGTGTTCCAGAATGAGTTCGCCGCAGGCTGCTCTTAGCTCGAGCAATGAGGGCCCTCGCAAGCGAAAGCGCCCCACTGCACCCAGCCATCATTCCGCCGGCTTCTGGTAGATCATCACCAAATTCCCGCACGTGTCGTCCAGCGTGGCCATGATCGTGCCGGCCATCTCGGCGGGCTCGCCCTTGAACGCAACGCCCAGCTTCTTCAGGCGCTCGTACTCGGCCTTGCAGTCGTCGACCTCGAAGGCGGTGATGGGGATGCCCTCGGCGACCAGGGCGGCCTTATACGCCTTGGTGGCCGGGTGCTCGCCGGCGGGTTCGAGCATGAGTTCGGTGGGGCTCGTCTCGTCGGCATCCTCGGGGCTGACGACGGTGAGGAATCGGACGTCGCCGCCCATGGGGATGTCCTGCTTCTTCACGAAGCCGAGCTTCTCGGTGTAGAACCGCAGGGCGTGGTCCTGGTCGCTGACCGGGACGCTCTCGAGCTTGATGCGCATGGGCGGTCTCCATGAATCGTCGGTGTGCGAGAAACGCTAGGGCCCGGTCGATTCCTGATCCTCGCCCTTGCGCGTGTGTCGGATCGAGCCGTAGTTGAGCAGGGCGACGAAGATCGAGCCGCCCAGGAGGTTGCCCACGATGGCGATGGCCAGCGACATCGCGGCCGGGCCAAGCGGCACTGGCGCGCCGGTGAAGCGGGCGGCCATCAGCTCGGCCGCGCCGGCGATGGAGTGGTGCAGCCCGCCCAGGCCGATGACCAGCGTGACCAGGTAGATCAGCATGAGCGAGGCGGCCCCGGCGGGCGTGGACAGCACCAGCCAGCCACCCAGGGCCATGAGCCAGCCGGCCAGCACGGCGCTGGCCAGCGTCGTGCCCGCGGTGGGCTCGAGGAAATGCTCGGCCGCCCACGCGTAGCCCTCACCGGCGCCGGTGACGCCCTCGGCCCCGGCCAGCAGCAGGGCGCCCAGCAGGCAGCCGATCATGTTGCCCAGCAGCACGGTGCCCCACAGGCGGCCGAGCGCGCGGGCCCGCAGCCGCTTGTCGAGCACGGGGTAGACCGCCAGGGCGGTGTGCTCGGTAAAGAGCTGCGTGCCGCTCATGAGGCAGAGCACGAAGCCCAGCGGGTAGGCCAGCGCGACGATCGCGCGGCGGGCGAGGTCGGGCTCGATCGTGGACGTGGCGGCGGCGACCACGCCTACGGCCAGGGCGGTGAAGGCCATGGTGCCGCCAGCGCCCACCGAGCTGAGCAGCAGCGAGACCCACCGCCGGTCGGCCTGCTCGACGCCCTGCTCGATGGCCAGTTGCAGCGTGTCGTCCGGGTGGCGAAGGGCGCCGTCGGTGCGCTTCAGGATCACCGGCTGGTAGGCGGCGTCCTCGTGGGTGCGCTCGGTTTCACGGATGGTGTCTGGGTTTTCGATGACGCACCTCCGCGGCAATCCAAGGCGCGCGGCGGTCCCAGTGCTTGCATGAAACTTCCTTCGCGCTGGCGATTCCTGCCGCCGGCCGCCCTACGAGACCCCAGCAGAAAGGAAGATCGACATGCGCACGCTCATCATCGGGGCCAACGGGGACACGGGATTCAGGGTCGTCCAGCAGCTTAAGGCCGGCGGCCGGCATGAGCCGGTGGCGATGATCCGCAAGCAAGGCCAGAACGCGAAGTTCGACAAGATCGGCGTGCAGACCGTCCTGGGCGACCTGCTGCTGCCCATCGACCACGCGGTGGAGGGGTGCCAGGCGGTCGTGTTCGCCGCGGGCTCGGGCGGCAAGACCGGCAAGGACATGACGGTGCTCATCGACCAGCTCGGCGCCATCCGCGCGGCCGTCGCGGCGCACAGCGCCGGCGCGAAGCGCTTCGTGCTGCTCAGCGGGCTCAACACCGACCGCGACGCGACGCAGGACCCGATCCCGCACTGGCGGCGGGCCAAGGGCCGGGCCGACGACTTCGTGCGCACGATGCCCGAGGCCTTCGACGGTGACGGGCTCGAGTACACCATCGTCTGCCCGGGCGCGCTGCACGACGACGACGACGAGCCAACGGGCGTGGAGCTCGTGTCGCCCGACGGCAAGGGCCTGAGCAAGCCGCGCACCAGCCGGGCCAACACGGCGGCGGTGATGGTGGCCAGCCTGGACGAGGACGCGGCCACGCGGCAGACCATCGGGGTGATCGATGGGGATGCGGAGGCGGGCGAGGCGCTGAAGGGGTGGAAGGCGTAAGCGGCCGGTTGGCGGCCGCCATCGAGGCGGATCACCTGCATCCGCCATCGAACAGGTTCAGGTAGGCCGCGAAGTCCAGCATCGTGAACCGCCCATCGGCGGTGTAGTCGCTCGCGGGGTCCTGGGCGTTGAAGCGGTTGATGAACTCGAGAAAGTCGAACACGTCCAGCCGGCCGTTGCCGTCCAGATCGGCGTCGCACGAGGTGGGCGCACGGAAGTCCAGGCGGCGGATCGTGTTCCCCGGGCTGCTCAACAGGAGCGAGTCGTCCAGCCACGCGGCGTCGAACGCGTCGCGATCGAACAGCGTGCCGATGAGCCGTGTGGCGGCCGGATCCGACACGTCCACGAGGTACTTCTCGCGGCGGTCGGTCGGGCTCACCAGGACAACGTCGCCTTGGCGGTGCAGCGTGATCGCGTCGCCGGGGTAGAGCGCCGGGCTCTCGAACAGCACGATGGGGTTGGCAGGATCGGCCAGCCCGAGGGTGAGCAGGCGTGCCGACGTGGCCACGTAGGCGATAGGTCCGAGCGTGGGATGGTCGTGGGCCAGCAGGGCGTCGATCGCCTGGTCGGATCGGTACTCACCGGCGAGCAGGGGGGCGGCCGGATCCGTCGCGTCGATCACGCGGACGGCCCGGCCCGAACGGCCCACGATGATCGGCCCGGCGGCGTCGATGTCGCGCGGGCGGAGCCCCCTGGTGGCCGAAAGCAGCACCGGGTCGGGCGGGTCGGCGATGTCGAGCACGAGGAACTCGTTGTCGCCCCCGTCGACCACGTAGACCAGGCCGTCCTCGACCGCCAGCGAGTCCGGGTTCCCGCCCACAAACGTGACCGAGCGCCGCACGGGCGCGGCGGGGTCGGCGATCGACCAGATCTCGAGCGAATCGATCGTCTGCAGGACGAGAAGGTCGCCGGCGATCTCCATGCGCTCGAACACGTCCTGGGGGTTGACGGTGGCTACGACGACGGGATCGCCCGGGTCGGGCGCGGCGGGATACTCAAGAACGGTGAGCGTATCGGGGCGGCCGCTCACGACCACGAACGCGAAGCGGCCACGGGCGGCGATGTCCTGGCGGATGAGCACGGGAGACTGCCACGGCTCGCCCAACACCGCCGAGCCACCGGGGTGGGAGAGGTTGAGGGTGGTGATGGACGTCGGTTGGCCCAGGCTCCGGCCGTTGGCAAGCAGCGCGTGGCGACCAAAGAGCGTGGCGCCCCGCGTCCACGTCGACGGATAGCTGCGGATTGGCGCGATCTCGGCGGGATCGCGTACGTCCAGGACCTCGACGACGAGGTTGTCCGGCGCGGAGGTCGCGCCCAGCAAGGCAACGCCGCCCGAGGCGCGCACGAAATGCGCGTTGGTTGCCCGGTAGCGACCCAGCACGCTCG
Organism: Phycisphaerales bacterium JB060; assembly: GCA_044440025.1. Lineage (GTDB taxonomy): Bacteria > Planctomycetota > Phycisphaerae > Phycisphaerales > UBA1924 > JAHCJI01. The sequence goes on from JBITAF010000142.1 coordinate 8,531, forward strand.
GCGTCGTTGGGTCTGAGACGTCAATCATCGTGAGGCCATCGGGCTCGCTGACAACAAACGCGATCCCGTTGTTGTAGTCCACGCTCCGCGCCATGTCGTCGAGCGTGAGCTGCCCGAGTAATGCCGGGCTGTCGGGGTCGGAGAGGTCGTAGATCTCCAGCAGGCCGCTCGCCAGGAGCAGGTGGCCGCCCGCGAATGCCATCAGGGCGAACGAGTCGCCCTCAAAGTCGCCCCGGTACACAGGCGCACGGGGATCGGTCACGTCGAGGATCTCGAACAGGCGGCCGCTCCGGAGCACGAGGAGCACCCGCCCGCCGACGACCCCGAGGGCCATGTCGTCGGTTCGAAAGCGTGGCGTGAACCGGGCGATCTCGACTGGTGACAGCGGATCGCTCAGGTCCATGGCGATCAGGCGGTCCCCACCAAGCCAGGCGATGTTGCCGGCGACCTCAACATAGTCGATGTTCCCCGCGTCGGTCGGTCGGAACGAACGCACGAGGCGCGGATGCGCGGGATCGGACGCATCGATGACAAAGAGCTGGTCGTTGACCCCGAGCAGGTAGTCTCCCATGCGCTCGTATTCCGGCGACCCGGGCTCCCCGTTCAGGCGGCCGGGGAACGCCTGGACGAGGTCGAGGAGCCTCACTGCGGGATCGGCGAACACGGCCGGGGACGCAAGGTATTGCGTGGCCACGATGGCCAGCAAGGGAGCAAGGAAAGCGTGCATCCGACGCGGCATGAGTTGTCCCCTTGTGTGGTGCCCGATCGGCGGAAGGCGAGCGTACCCCGAGCGTAGCGTGTTCGCAAGAGGGCCCGAACATATGGGGATGAGTTTGGGTCCTGGCTGTGGTTCCTACAAAGCCCAGCCTGCCCAGATTGTTCAGTAAAACGTACTGTCACGCCAGCCAGCGGCCACCGTCCAGCCGGATGACCTCGCCGTTGAGATAGGTGTGGTCGAGCGCGAGGGCGGCGACGAGTTTCGCGGCGTCCTCGGGCGTGCCGGCGCGCTGCAGGGGGACGCGCTTCAGGTAGGCCCGCTGGGCGTCTTCGTCGCTCTCGTAGCCCGACTCGGGCCACGCGACGACGCCCGGGGCGACGGCGTTGGCCCGTGCCTCTGGCGCGAGCGCGCGTGCCAGGGTGTAGATGAGGTCGACGAGCGCGGCCTTGGACATGCCGTAGGCGGAAAAGTCCTTCCGTGGGCGGCCCATGGCGTGGATGTCGGCCATCGCGACGACGGCGCCGCCCCCGGGCAGCGTGGAAGCCCGCAACCGGTCGGCCAGCGCGGCGGTGATGATGAGCGGGCTGGCGGCGTTGATCGCGTAGAGCCGCTGCGTGGTGGCCCATTCGAGGTCGCCGTCCAGGGGCGTTGGGAAGTAGGCCGAGGCGTTGTGGACCAGCACGTCGAGCCGGCCGGCATCGCGCACCGCGTCGGCGCACGCCCTGGCCGCGGCATCGGGATCGGCCAGGTCGCAGGCGAAGGTCTTCACGCGCACGCCGTGGTCGCGCTCGAGCTTCTTCGAGAGCGTGCCCGCCTCGTCGCCGCTGGTGTTGTAGGTAATGAACAGGTCGAGCCCGCGGCGGGCGAGCTCGGTGGCGATGGCCGCGCCGACACGCCTGGCGCCGCCGGTGATCAGTGCAACGGAGCGCTCATCGCTCATCGTCGCCCTCGTCGAGGTTGTCGCGCGTTCTGGGTTCGAGGGTCGCTCGCTTGCCGGACTCGGTCCAGGCGTCGACGTAGGGGGTCCTGGTGGGTGCCTGGCTGCGGCGTGTTCGGCGAAGGCTGGCGAGCACGAGCAGGCCGACCGTGAGCACGATGGCGGCGATGGCCAGGCCCAGCAGCATGATCCAGCCGCGGGCGATCGGGCTGTCGGGGGGGCTGGTCTGCGCGAGCAGGCTGGAGATCGTGACGATCACATGGGACGGTATGGCACGAGCAGAGCCAGGGTTGGCCGCCCGTGCTCGGGCAGGAGGCCGCTGGGGCCCGGGTCCGCGCCGGGCCGCTCGTGGTACACCAGCGTCACGCGGCCCCCGATCTTGATGATCCCCGCGGGCGTGCCGGCCTCCTTGAGCAGGGCCAGCGCCTGCTGGTCGGTGAGTCTCTGGGCCATGTCCATGGGCTGGGTCCGCACGCGGGCGATCGTGGCGGCGGGGGAGACGCGCTCGACGGGCGCCGTGGCGGCGGCGGCCAGAGCGGTGGCGAGCCCTGGGGTGGTTGTGATGCGGGCGATGGCGTTTGCCGGCGGTGCGGCATGGTCGGGGCCGGTCGCGATGGGCGTGCTCGAGGGCGCGATAGACGTGGGCGCGATCGCGTAGGCCAGCACCGTCGCGCCGGCGGCCAGCGAGACCATCAGCACGCCGTGCCACCGGGCGCGTCGGCGGGCGCCACGCTGCGCGACGGCCTGCCGCCCGAGGCGTAGAATCTCGGCCTTGCGCTGTTCGAGTGCGTGCATGCTACTCATTGGACTTTCCTTCTCCCCCCGACGATTCTCCAGACAGTTGCGCGAGGCCCCGGCGCACCAGCCCGTGCACGGCGTGGCGGCTGAGGCTCATGGCCCGCCCCACGGCCGACAGCGGCAAGCCGCCGCCGACGTGCAGGCGCACGGCGTGCCACTGGCGGTCGTCGAGCTGGGTCTGGAGGCGTTCGACCATGGCGTGCAGGCGCTCGTCGTGCTCGCGCTCGTCGGCCGCGAGTCGCGGGACGGCCTCACGCTTCGCACGCGCGGCATCGGCGCGGATGCGGTCGATGGCGCTGCTGGCGATGGCCGTGCGCAGCCACACCCGGCACGCGGCCCAGGAATCCATCGCCGGCAGTTTGCGCGCGGCCCGCAGGTACGCGTCCTGCACGGCGTCGAGGCAGAACGCTTCGTCGCGGCCGGTGAGGCGGCGGGCGTCGGCCAAGGCGTCGTCGAAGGTGGCTTCGTAGAACATGGCGAAGGCTTCCTGGTCTCCCCTGGCGAAGCGCATGGTGATGGCCCGGGCGTCGGGGAGTCGAGCGCCCGGGCTAGTGACGGTGTGTCTTGGGGCCTCGGGCGGCATCAGATCTTAGTTGTCGCCGTCCTGATGGCGCTGCGAGGCCGACTGTCTGAATCGAGCAAGCTCGTCTTGAAGCTCGATGATGCGGGTCTGCTGCTCAGCGTTGATCCTTTGCAGTTCGAGCACCTGGTTGCGCAGGCTGTCGGCGCGGTTGACCTTTGAGATCAGATCCATAACGTCCTTGGCACCAACCATCTCGAGGGTTTGCGCTAAGGGCTCGCGCCGCTCACGCTCGCTGCGGGCCTCCATTGAGCGTTCCAGGTTTTTCAGCGTCTGCTCGATGACGCCGCCCTGATCGTGCGTGACGCGGGCGAAGACAAGGCCGGTCTCCTCGTGGTAGCGGATCTTCGTGTCCTGGTCGGCCCCCTGAATCTCCAGCGCCGCCTGGATGGCGCTCAGCACGTCGTCGGCGGACATGGCGCCCGCGCCGGTGGTGAGCTCGGTGATGGAATGCACGGCGGTGATGCGGTCGGTCTGGCCCACGAGCATCCGGCCCCTGGGCGTAGAGATGTACTGCGGGGTGTTATCGAGCGTGACGGCGTAGACGCCATCGCCGACCGGGGCGATTTCCCAACGCACTGTGCGGCCGGCACTCAGCGTCGTCGGGCTGCCCGCCGAGGTGTAGGCCAGGCTCTGCAGCGTCGAGCGCAGTTCCGCGTCGGCGACCTCAAAGGGCGGGATGGGGATGTTGGCCGCCTCGGAGCTGTAGAGGATGTTGACCGGACGCTGGGGCGAGGCGGCCTTCAGGGCGTCGACCAGATCGGCCAGCGTGCCGCCTTCGAAGTCGATGGTGATGAGGTGGGGCTGTTCGGCTGGCCGGGCACCGCTCGACGCCTGGCTCCGCTGGGTCTGGGGTTGGGTCCGCTGAGTTTCGGATTGGGTTCGCTGAGCCAGTACCGGCTGGGCGTGCGTGGTGACGAGCAGGGCGGCGGCGGTCAAGGCTGCAATGCGTCGCATGTCGTTCTCCTTCGGGTTCGGTTCGGGGCAACGTTCTGCCCATACAGTTAAACGGAGCCGCTACTCCCGCGCGGCGCGACCAGAACAGATTTTCTTCTCCGGCCCGCTACCATCCCCCTTACCAATCTCCGACACGTGATTATCCCAGGACGGAACGACCATGCACTTTGACGCCCACCAGCCGGTCATTGATGACCTTGAGGCGCGGATCTTGACAATCCGCGACTCTCTTTAACTACGACAGCAAGCACGAAAAGCTTACCGAGCTCGAAACCCGGATGGGCGAGCCCAGCTTCTGGGACGACCCCGACGCCGCCCAGAAGACCGTGGGCGAGTTGAAGGTCATCAAGGCCCAGCTTACCCCCCTCGACAAGGTCGTCGAGGCCTTCGAGGAGGCCCAGGTCGCCTACGAGATGGCCCGTGAGGGGAACGACAGGGACCTGCTGGCCGAGGCAGACCAGGCGCTTTACGAACTCCAGGAGTCGATGGACAAGGTCGAGATGCAGAGCCTGCTCAGCGGCAAGCACGACCACCGAAACTGCTACTTCACCATCCACGCGGGCGACGGCGGCACCGAGGCCAACGACTGGGCCGAGATGCTGTTCCGCATGTATCTTTACTACTTCGAGAACATGGGCTTCAAGGTGGAGGAAGTCTCCAAGGGCCACGGCGTGGAGACAGGCATCGACCACATCACCCTGCACATCAAGGGGCCGTTCGCCTTTGGCTACCTGAACTGCGAGCGCGGCACGCACCGGCTGGCACGCGTGAGCCCCTTCAACGCCCAGGGCAAGCGTCAGACCAGCTTTGCCACCGTCGATGTGACGCCCGAGTTCGAGGACATGGACGTGCAGATTCCCGACAAGGACCTGGAGATTACGTTCTTCGCGCGGTCGAGCGGACCGGGCGGGCAGAACGTCAACAAGGTTGCCAGCGCCTGCCGCGTGGTGCACAAGCCGACCGGGCTGATGTACGTGGCTTCCAGTCACCGCGACCAGCCGCAGAACAAGGCCCAGGCGCTCACGCTGCTGCAGGCCAAGCTCGAGCAGATGGAAGAGGAGAAGCGCAACGCCGAGATCAAGGAGGCCGCCGGCGGCGATCTGAATCGCGGTTGGGGCACGCAGATCCGCAGCTACGTGCTCTACTACAACAGCGTGAAGGACCACCGAACGAACGTCGAGGGCAACCCCACCGACGTGCTCAACGGCAAGATCGACAAGTTCATCGACGCCGAGCTGAAGCGGCGGCGGTCGCAGAAGAACTGATCGTTCAGCGGCCCTGAGTCAGGACGAAGCCGCGCCGTACATCTTCTCGTAGTAGTCGCGGTACGCCCCGCTGCGGACGCGCTGCCACCACTCGGCGTTGTCCTGGTACCAGCGAATGGTGTCTTCCAGGCCTTTTGGCCAGGCGCTGCGCGTGGGTTGCCAGCCAAGCTCATTCTTCATCTTGCTCGCGTCGATGGCGTAGCGGCGGTCGTGGCCCAGGCGGTCGGCCACGGGGCGGATCATGTCCGTGCCCTTGCCCATGATGTCGAGGATGGCATGGGTGAGATCGAGGTTGCTGCGCTCGTTGTTGCCGCCGATGTTGTAGACCTCGCCGGAGCGGCCGCCCTCGAGCACGGCGAGGATCGCTTCGCAGTGGTCGACCACGTGCAGCCAGTCGCGCACGTTCTTGCCGTCGCCGTACAGCGGCACGGGCTCGCCCTGCATCAGGTTGGTGACGAACAGCGGGATGACCTTCTCGGGGAACTGGTAGGGCCCGTAGTTGTTGCTGCACCGCGTGACGAGCACGTCCATCCCGAAGGTGCGGTGGAAGGCCATCGCGAGCATGTCGGCGGCGGCCTTGGAAGCCGAGTATGGGCTCGACGGGTCGAGCGGTGTCGATTCGGTGAAGAGTTCCTCGGGCTTGTCGATGGGCAGCGAGCCGTAGACCTCGTCGGTGCCCACCTGCAGGAATCGGCCGGCCCTGCCGTCGTCGTCCCATGCGTTGCGGCAGGCCTGCAGCAGCACCTGCGTGCCCAGCACGTTGCTGGTGATGAAGGGCGAGGCGTCCTGGATCGAGCGGTCGACGTGGCTCTCGGCGGCGAAGTTCACGACGGCGTCGCAGTCGGCGATGAGCGATTGCACGAGCGGGCCGTCGGTGATGTCGCCCTTGACGAACGTGTAGTTCGGGTTGTCTTCGATGCCGGCAAGATTCTCGAGGTTGCCCGAGTAGGTGAGCGCGTCGAGGTTGGTGATGCGCACGTTGGGGCGCCATTCGAGCACCGAGCGCACGAAGTTCGAGCCGATGAAGCCGCAGCCGCCGGTGACGAGCAGGTGCTTGAAGGTTCGCTGTTCAGGCATGGGTGATTCCCTCGGGCACGCGACGCAGCACGTCGGCCAGGTTGTCCTTCCAATGGGGCATGGGACCGAGCTCGGCCTCGGTCTGGCTGATGTCCAACACGCTGTAGGCCGGGCGTTTGGCTGGGCGTGGGAACTGGTCGCTGGTGCAGGGCTCGATGGTCGCGGTGGCGCCGATCAGCCGCTTGATTTCCTGGGCGAACTCGTACCAGGTGCACTCACCGCCGTCGGTGGCGTGCCAGTGGGCACCTTTGCCGCATTCATAGATGTCAAGAGTGGTGCGGGCCAGGTGCTCGACCGATGTTGGTCGGCCTCGCTGGTCGTTGACAACCTTCAACTTATCGCGCTCCAGCATGAGCTTGCGCATCGTGAGCACGAAGTTGTTGCCCCAAGGGGCGTACAGCCAGCTTGTTCGCACGTGAAGCCAGCGGTCGCTGTCTGCCGCTTCAAGGGCTTCTTCGCCGACGGCCTTCGACCGACCGTATGCGTTCAAGGGAGCGCGTGGATGCGAGATATCGTACGGTGAGGTGCCCTGCCCATCGAAAACGTAGTCTGTCCCGAAAGTGACGAGCGTGCCCGCCTTGTCCGCGTGCAGCAGTTGGGCGATGGCGTGACCATTGACTTGCGTGGCCTGGCCTTCTTCCTGCTCAGCACCATCAACGTTGGTCCAGGCTGCACAGTTGACCAGCAGTTCGCACCTGGGTGCATGCTTGATGCTGTCCGGGTCGGCGAGATTGATATCGTGCCTCGTGAGCTCGGTAATCTCGTAGCCCCGAGACCGTAACTCGGCGCACATGGCGCGGCCGAGCATGCCCGAACTGCCCAGTACTGCAACTGGCACGGGCAGCTTTCCACTGGAGTTTAACGCGGAGATCGACGTGTCGCTCATCCGTGCTGCACGCCCCACGGGAACTGCTCGACCGCATCATGCCCCATGCGGCACTCGTCGGGCGTGCTTGGGTCGTATTGGTGGGTGACGTAGTACAGCAGGCCGGCGGGCTCGTGGCCAACAGTTGCGCAGCCGTGCCAGAGTGGTGGGGGAATGATCACCACGCCCGGCCGGCGCTCGCCGACGACGGCCATCCAGCGACGGCCGTCACTTTCCCGGAAGACGCCGGTCTTGACATGGCCGTTGATGCAGAGCCAGAAATCGGTTTGCTTCGTGTGCCGGTGCCAGGCCTTGATGACGTTCGGGTACATCACCGAGTAGTTGATCTGCCCGGTCGGCCCGAGCACGCCCTGCATCAGGTTCATGACCGACCAACCACGATCGTCGGCGAAGATCGACGCGGGGATCAGCAGCGGCTCGAGCTCTTCCTTGGCCATCTCGAAGGCCTCGGCGGGTGAGAGTGAGACCGATCGGATGGGCTCGGGCTTGCGCGCCTCGGCGGCGGTGGGCATGTCGGCGATCGAACTGGTCATGCGTTGGCTCCCGCGGGCAGACGTGCGTGGTTGGCCCCGCCCTCGCGCACCATGTTCGACGCGCGGTGCAGACTCTCGAAGGTGCCCGCATCGGTCCACCAGCCCTCAAGCGTCTCGTAGCTCAGGTCGCCGCGTTTCAGGTAGAAGTTGTTCACATCGGTGATCTCGAGCTCGCCGCGGGCGCTGGGCTCGAGCCCGTCGCACATGTCGAAGACGTCGGCGTCGTAGAAGTAGATGCCCGTGACGGCGTGGTTGCTGGGCGGGTCGCTGGGCTTCTCGATGATCTCGGCGACCTTGGCATCGCCCCCCTCGCCCTCGAAGCGGACCACGCCGAAGCGCTCGGGGTCGTCGACGGTCTTGAGCAGCAGCTTGGCGCCGCTCTTCTGGGTGAAGAAGTCGCCGGCGGCCTTCTTGATGTTGCCCTCGATGATGTTGTCGCCCAGCACGACGCAGATCTTCTCGCCGTCGGCGAAGTCCTTGGCCAGGCGCAGGGCGTCGGCGATGCCGCCCTCGCCCTCCTGGTAGGCGTAGGCGAGGCGCTTGACGCCCAAATCGTGGCCGTTCTTGAGCAGCTTGAGGAAGTCGCCGGCGTGCTCGCCGCCGGTGACGATGAGGACCTCGGTGATGCCGGCGTTCAGCAGGCACTGGATGGGGTAGTAGATCATCGGCCGGTCGTATACCGGTAGCAGGTGTTTGTTTGTGACCAGGGTCAGCGGCCGAAGCCTCGTCCCGAGCCCGCCCGCCAAGATCACACCCTTCATGCCCACCTCCTCAGATTGATCCCGTTCCGTTATCGACCATCGGCCGCGGAGACTCGCGTGGCGGTGGATCTGGGATATCCCCAGGATCCACGCCTCGCTCATTGCGGTATTGTTGACCGGGAGCCAGTCCAAACCCGTTTTGATTTCCGAAGTTGGCGCGGACGGGGCGGGCCGGTACCCTGCATCCCCAGGAACTGGATCATGCCCAAGTGGGCCCGACCGACTCCCCTTCCGAAAAGGAGGCCAGCGGTGAGTACAAACAGAATCCTATCGATAATGGCGATGGTGGCCGCGACGCTGGTGGCGTCGCTCGCCCCGGCCCAGCAAACGGTGCTGCGTCTGCCCATGCGCACGGCCGGACCCAACACGCTCGATCCCGCCCAGGGCTCGACCACCTACGAGAATATGGCCATCTCACAGGTATACGAGACGCTGCTCCAGCCCAAGTACACCGATCCCAACGAGCTCGAGCCGCTGCTGCTGGCCGAGATGCCCACCAGCTACACCGACGACCAGGGCCGCAAGGTCTGGAAGTTCAAGCTGCGTGAGGACGCCATGTTCCACGACAACGAGTGCTTCCCTGACGGCGAGGGCCGGCAGGTGACCACCGACGACGTGTTTTATTCCTGGAAGCGTTTGGCCGACCAGCGTGCCAGCGAGGGCAAGAACTGGTGGCTGCTCAAGGACACCATCGTTGGGTTCGACGAGTACAAGGCCCGCCAGGACCAAGCCCCCGAGTTCGACTACGACGCACCGGTCGAGGGCCTTCGCAAGCTCAGCGACACCGAGTTCGAGGTCGTACTCCAGCAGCCGGTGTACCGCTTCATCTGGGTGCTCCAGATGTTCCAGACCTCCGTCGTGCCGCGCGAGGCCGTGGAGCACTACAACGCCAATGGGCAGAATGGCTTCTCGGCTAATCCCGTGGGCACGGGCCCGTTCATGTTCCGCGAGTGGCGGCCCAAGCAATCATTCGTGGTGGTGAAGAACCCCGAGTATCGCGAGGCCTACTACCCCAGCGAGGGATGGTCGACCGAGGACATCGAGCGAGGGCTTGCCGATGCGGCCGGCGAACGCATCCCGATGGTCGATCGTCTCGAGTTCGCGATGTACGTCGAGAACAACCCCCTCTGGCTCGATTTCGAGAACGGGAAGCTCGGTTACATCGAGCTGCCCTACGACTTCTTCGAGAAGGCTTTCAACGCTCGGACCAAGCGGATCGATCGCGGGCTGCGTCGCAACGGTGTTACCTACGTGGTCGAGCCCCAGCTTGACTTCATCTTCCGAACGTTCAACATGGAGGACGAGCTCGTGGGTGGCTACACACCCGAGAAGGTCGCCCTCCGCCGCGCCATCAGCCTGGCCACCGACCTGAACGAGATCAACGAGTCGTTCTACGCCGGCCTGTGCACCATCTACGACGGCCCGATCCCCCCCGGCCTGGACGGCCACCCCGAGGGCCACCGCGTCGAGAACAGTTGGATGGGCCCGAACCTCGAAGCGGCCCGCGAACAGCTCGAAATTGCCGGCTACCCCAACGGCCAGGGCCTCCCACCCATCCAGTATGTCACCAGCCGCGGCGGCCAGAACAAGGAGATGACCGACATGCTGGTCCGCCAGCTCTCGCAGGTCGGCATCCGCCTGGAGTCCGTGCTGGTTGACTTCCCCGACCTTATCGCCCGCGTGAACCGACGCGAGGTTCCGTTCTTCGGCTTCGCCTGGGCAAGCGACTACCCCGACGCGGAGAACAACCTGGCCTTGTTCTACTCCGACAACGCCTCCCCGGGCAGCAACCACGGTAACTACAACCGACCCGAGTTCGACGAGCTGTACGAAGAGGCGCGGCTCATGGAGCCCGGCCCAGAGCGGACGGCGATGTACGAGAAGATGCGCGACATGGTGATCGCCGATGTGCCCTACGTCGGCTCGCTGGCGCGCAACCGCTACTTCATTATCAACGAGCACATGGACAACGCCAAGCCCACCCAACGCTTCTGGTCGTGGTTCAAGTACTGCGACACCGACCAGACCCGCTAAGACCGGTCACGAGCACGAAAGGCGGCTGAACCGGCATGTGGGCGTACGTCCTCCGACGCATTCTGTACAACATCCCCGTGTATATGGGGGTGATCCTCTTCCTCATGATCCTGCTGCGCCTCACCGACCCGGTGACGGCGTAGTTGGGCAAATACCCGACCTACGACCAGTACAAAACTAATCGCTCGGACTTCGGCTTGGACAAGCCCCTGCTGGGAGACTGGCAGATCGGCGGGCGGACCTGGGAAGCTCGCGAGGGCGGCATCGGCGGCGAGTACCTGGCCAAGGGCCCCGGCACCGGCAAGGCCCACGTGCAGTGGACCTTCGACCTGGCTCCGGGCACGTACAAGGTGCAGGCGACTTGGCCCACGGCCCAAGAGGGCGAGGCCGACCCGCAGTCGGTGGGCGAGTCCGGCCTGGTATGGGTGCGGCTGATCGAGAGCGATATCGCCCTCAAGACCGTCTCCATGGACCAGACCCGGCCGCCGCGGTCGACCGAGATCGACGGAGTAGGCTGGGCTGACCTGGGTAGCGTTGATCTCACCAAGAATGAGCCGCTGATTGTCCGCGTGCTCGACGATTCGAGCAAGAGCGTGGTGATCGACGCAATCCGTATCGAGCCAGTACGCGTGCGCGAGGGCGAGTTGCCCGATCCGATCATCGCCGATGCCGACCCCGACGCCGCGAACGTCGAGATCATCGACGACCCGTGGACGGTGGGTGGCTGGTTCCGTAGTCTGTGGGACAACCAGTACCTCGACGCCCTCGGTCGCATCGTGACCCTGCGGTTCACGCAGAAGAGTTGGTCGGTCGAGAGCCAAAGCGTGGGTGAGATCATCGCCACGTCGATCGTGCCGAGCATCTCGGTCACGCTGCCAGTGCTGGTGCTCACCACGCTGATCTCCACGAGCCTGGGCCTGCTCGCCTCGTTCAACCGCGGCAAGCCGCTGGATCGCGGCGTGATGTTCCTGGCGGTGCTGGGCATGAGCATCAGTTACTTGGTATACGTGATCGTGGGCCAGTACTTCGGGGCCCAGTGGCCGCGGCTGGCATTCAACGCCGAGATCTTCGCGACGTTCGGTTACGAGCCCGTGTTGCCCCTCTGGTCGCAGGTGCAGCAGGAGCTGATGGACAAGGGCACCGAAGACCCCGGCTTCTTCCGAACGCTGTGGGGATGGATCGCCGCGGCCCCCGGTGCACTGAGCAGTTGGCCCTACTACTGCCTGCTGCCCGTGATCATCGGTGTGATCGTGGCGATGGGCTACGACACCCGCTTCTATCGCGCGGTCATGGTTGAGGAGTGCAACAAGGACTACATCCGGACGGCCCGGGCCAAGGGCGCCAGCAACCGGCGCGTGATGTACCGCCATATGCTGCGCAACGCGCTGATCCCGATCATCACCCGCGTGATGATCTCACTGCCGTTCATTATCATGGGGTCGCTGCTGGTGGAGATCTACTTTGGCATCCCGGGCATGGGCAAGCAACTCTTCGACGCCATCACGAACAAGGACTTCCCGGTGGTCGAGGCCATCACCGCGCTGCTGGCGGCGCTGTTCATCATTACCAACATCCTGACCGACGTGCTCTACGCCGTGGTCGATCCGCGGGTGACACTGAAGTGAGAGGGGCGTTGCGTTGAGCGGATCGCTGCTGGATCGCAAGATCGAGGGAGAGCTGGCCGAGGGCAAGGTCGGCCTTGTCAAGTCCATCCGCCGCTCGCGGGCGTTCCGCACGTTCGTGCGCGACAAGGCGGCGGTGGTGGCGTTGGGCGTGATCTCGGTATACCTCTCGATCGCGCTGCTCATCGTCGGGGCGCAGCTGGCCAACAAGATCTCGGGTGGGCGCCTTGCGGACACCTTCCTCGTCCAGGAGTTGTCGCTCGAACGATCGACCGAACGCGTGGGGCCCGACAGCCTGCCGGGCTTCTTCGAACAAGCCGGCCCTGCCAAGCAGATCGAGAACGCCGACTTCTACCTGAGCGACATCGAGCGGGCCCTGCAACGCCAGGATCCGCAGGTCGCCCTTGATGCCATCGGCTTCGCAGAGCGAGACGTAGCCCAGGTGCCCGTGGAGGATCTCCGAGGCCTGGCAGAAGATGCCCGCGACCAGCTCGACCTCGTCGATCAGATCTACCTCGACCTGGAGATCGCGCGCGAGGATCTTGCGTACGCCCGCGATGACCTGGCCATGGCCGAGACCGAGGAGGAGGCCCAGGAGCTGCGCGAAGAGATTGAAGAGATCTCCGGCATGATCCCCGATGCCCAGGCCGAGCTCGAGGTCGCCATCGAGAAACTCCAGGCCGATATCGCGGCGGTGCTGCCGCACCCCACCGGCTTTGACGGGTTTATGTACGACATGCGTCTGCTGCTGGGAACCGACACCGCCGGCCGGTCGATCCTCTGGCGGGCGGTGTATTCCATCCGCGTCGCCACGCAGGTGGGTCTGGTGTCGGCCGTCATCGCGGTGGTGGTCGGGGCTTTCCTGGGCGCCACGGCCGGCTTCTTCGGCGGCTGGGTCGACCACTCGATTGTCTGGCTCTATTCAACCCTTTCGAGTGTGCCCTACATCGTGCTGCTCACCGTGGTGGCATTCGTGTTCGGCTCGATGGAGCTCACCGTGCCATTCACTGATGGCGTCAAGATGCACCAGACGCTCATCCCGATGTACGTGGCCTTCGGCGTCACATTCTGGATCGCCCCGTGCCGGCAGATCCGCGGCGAGGCGCTCAAGATCCGTTCGCTCGACTACGTGCAGAGCGCTACTTCGGTCGGAGCCGGGCGGTTCTACATCCTGCGAAAGCACATCATCCCGAACGTGCTGTTCCTGGTGTTCATCAACTTCTCGCTGATCTTCATCGGCGCCATCAAGAGCGAGGTCATCCTCAGCTTCCTGGGCATCGGCGTGCAGGGCCAGCCGAGCTGGGGCGTCATGATCAGCGAGTCACGCAGCGAGGTGCTCAACCAGTTCTTCTGGCAGATCGGCGCCGCCACCGCCTTCATGTTCGGGCTGGTGCTTGCCTTCAACGTCTTCAGCGACGCTCTGCAAGACGCCTTCGATCCCAAGCACGCCCGCTGAGATATCCAAACGAATGGCAAACAAAATCGCACGCTCTCGCCTTTGTGGCGTGGGCGTGCGATTCGTCGGCGCAAAAAAACACGACGTCCGGCAGCAACCGGGCGCCGTGTTTAGGAGGAGAGAGACAAGACATGACAAATATGCGCCCATTTTTGTGGCACGCCAACAGTTCTTGAAAGAAAATGTCTTCAAGGTTGGGCTACGCCGGCCGGCCGGGTCGGAAGGGGTGATTTTCATGTCGTCAATCCGACGCTGGTTCCGCTTGGCATTCTTGTTGATCGCATTGTGTTTGGGTTCGCGTGTCGATGCGGGCGTCCGAGTCGTCTCTCCAGATGGCCAGCTCATTATCCACGCCGAAACACTCCCAGACGCCCTGGAGAGCGGTCAGTGGTCGCTCCTCGTGTGGGTTTATGCCCAGGAAACCGTCTCAGAGCCCAACTCGATGCTGGAAATCGGCGGTCGGCTCGCCATTACTGTCGATCCCGATGGCGTTCTGGTCCGACTCGCGCACCGCGGAGAAGCCGCCACTTTCCGATTCGCCGAGACGCTACGGGCGGGCCACAGGCACCTGCTTGCGGTTTCGATGGATGCTCGCTCCCGGAACGCGAGGGCGTGGCTGGCGATCGACCAGGGCCCACCCGTCGAAGCAGACATCCGATCGCTGGCCGCAACCTTGCGACCGCAGGGGGGTGCCCGTGGATTGAGCCAGCGCCCTCGCGAGGGTGCGTTGCCCTCAATGGGCCAGCGTACCCCGGCCCGCTCGACCTCCATCTCCCGCCGTTCCGCACGCGTCCGGGATGCGCTCCTGTCGCCCGATCGCCATGATCTGGTCCTGGGCGCCTCGCTCCACGGCTTGCCAGCGGCCAGGATGGTGTACGACGCGCTCGCGATCCGCAGCCACCCGCTGGTGACGGCCGACATCAGGGCTGTCTGGGCGTCGCGGAGCTACGACTCGGGCCACAGCCTCGATGCGCAAGGTGATGGCGGGCGTATGAACGGCTGGAATGGGTGCGCGTTCCTCACGCTCCACGGCGTGAGCTCGGCCGCCAACGGTCCCGGCCTGCCAGAAGACAAAACCTCCTATGTCGGCGGCCCAGTGCTGGCTTCCAACGTGATGATCGTGCCTCGCCCGCGCGAGATGGTCCCCGCGCAAAGCCACGCGTTCCGCACGGTCGTGCCGGTCCATTCGGCCCGCGGCATGGTCTACAGCAGCTACCTGGAGCCGGATCTGCATGGCTTCTTTGATACCAAACCGACGCCCTTCGATGCGCCCACGGTGCCCATTGGTCCGCTTGGTGAGAAGGCCAGCATGCTCGTTACCGGGCCCCGGGGGCTGGTCCGCGTGATGGTGAGCGCCAACAGCCGAGGTGTACGCGGGTCGCTCTGGCCACAGCCGTGGCCAGAGGGTTTCGCGCACGGATTCGTTCAGGCACTGCTGCCCCAAGTAGCCGGCGTCATGATGAGGCCGCCCACGATACTCGACAGGCGCGGCGGCTGGCTCGGGCTTGACACGACCGATTCTGAACCCGAGACTTCACTCGTACGCCCTCTCCATACCCGGTCAGACGCGTGGGGTGACTGGACGCGATTCGGCTCCGGCACGCTTCCGGCCAACAGCCGCGGGTCCGGTCCTGCCGTGAGCGTCTCGCCGGAGGGCGAGTACCGGCTGCGTTGTGGTCCCGTTGATGGCAGCCTGCTCCGGGCAGACGCCCCGCTCGTGGTGCGTTCCACGCTGCTGGCCTTTCCCGGCTCGAGCACCCTGCGATGGGAGCCCGAGCGTGGGCACATGCAAGACGGACCCGGCCACCCCACCGGTCCGCTTGAGACCGTACCGCTCGACACGACTCGCGTATCTACCACCATGCTCGCCGGCGATGCGATCGTTGGCCAAACCCTCCTGGTCCTCGGTCGGGTCGTTGATGCCCGTGAGGGCGACGCCATCGTTGTGATGGACGGACCCGCGCGCGGCGCCGTGTCGGTTGTAAGTTCGGTCAACGTCGACACCGGCGTCACGGCCATCACGCTGAGCCATCCGTTTGGCGAGAAACCCGAGCCGGGCGCCCGGTTGCATATTGGGCCTTGGCGGTTTGTGTCGGTCGAGCACCGGTTCACGTCCGTTCCGCCCGGCGACGATCGGACCTGGCGCGGCCAAGTACTCAGAGCGGCCGACGACGACTTGCTTGGCCTCATGGTCTACGGCATTAGCGCATGGCGTCCGGACGTGGACGGCTTCATTTTTGGTTCGGCCGGCCAGAGCGGGCAGGGCTACACACCCCAGCTCGACTCGGCGTTTCCCGGCTCGCTCGAGGCTTGGGCCCAAGCGTCGCAGGCCGACGTGTGGATCCAGGGGCTGGCCCAGCAGAGTTCGCAGCCTAGCGCGATGTGGGCCTATACCCGTGTGCTGCGAGACGGGCTCGGTGATCAGGCCGAGATCATCTGGGCCAGCGACGGCGTCCACGCACACACGACGCACGACAGGTGGCATCTGTACCTCGATCAGACCGCAGCGGACGCCGGTGTCCCGGCGATCTTCGCGGTGGGCGATCCGCGGGTTGGCTCGTACTTCGCGCAAGCGGCCAGCGGTATGCGCGCCGACGACGCGCACTACTCCAGCTTCGGCAGCAGGGTGATCGCCGAGGTCTGGCTCGACCAGCTACGGATTCTCGCCGATGGCACGTGCGGCGTGGCAGACTTCAATCGCGATGGTCTGGCCGACCTGTTCGATCTGCTGGCCTTCCAAATGGCATGGCAAGATGGCGACCCGAGCGCAGACCTGGATGGCGACGGCGAGTTCCTGATCTTCGACTTTCTGATCCTTCTCGCCGCGATCGATCAGTGCCAGTGAACCTCCCAGCGCCGGCGGCGATATATCCTCGCGGTCTCGAATTGCCGATGTAGCCCTCGGCGGCTGTCGCCGGCACCAGGCCGAGGGGAGCACAGAGGCTCATGGGCATCGAAGCGGTTATCGTGCTTGGCATCGTGGCGGCCGTGCTGCTGGCCCTGATGTTCACCCGGATCGCGGCCGACGCGATCCTGGTGTCGGCCCTCACACTGCTCCTGGTCGTGCCTGTGCCCACAGATACAGGCGTCAAGCTGGGCGTGCTCGACCCGGCGCAGGCCATCAGCGGGTTCGCCAGCACGGGGCTGGCCACCGTCGCGGTGCTGTTCGTGGTGGTCACCGGCTTGCGCGAGACCGGCGGCATCGATTGGATCTCAGCCCGTGTGCTGGGGCGACCGCGCTCGCTGCGGTCGGGCACCATCCGCATGATGGCGCCCGTCGCGGGCATGAGCGCTTTTCTCAACAACACCCCGGTGGTCGCGTTGATGATTCCCGCGGTGGGAGACTGGTGCAAGCGAACCGGGCTGGCGCCCTCCAAGGTTATGATCCCGCTCAGCTACGCGGCCATCCTCGGCGGCACCTGCTCGCTCATCGGTACCAGCACCAACCTCGTCGTCGCCGGTATGGTGAATGATCAGACCGACATGGAGCCACTGGCCATGTTCGACATCACGTGGGTGGGGCTCCCCTGCGTGGCCGTCGGGCTGACCTTTCTGCTGCTGCTGGGGCCCAAGCTGCTGCCCAACCGTGGCTCGCCGGCCAGCGTGCTCGCCGACCCGCGCGAGTACACGCTTGAGATGATCGTGCCAGAGGGCAGTGCGCTGGCAGGGAAAACAGTTGAGGACGCGGGCCTGCGAAGCCTGCCGGGCTGCTTCCTGGTGGAAGTCGAACGCGAGGGCGGCGTCATGGCGGCCATGGGGCCCCAGACGGTGCTGCGGGCCGGTGATCGCCTGGTCTTTGCCGGCGTGGTCGAGGCGATCAAGGATCTCCAGGCACTCCGCGGGCTCACGACCGCCACCGACCAGGTCTTCAAGCTCGATTCCCCACGCTTTCGCAGACGCCTGTTCGAGGCCGTCGTCTCGCGCACCAGCCCTGCCGCGGGGCAGACCATCCGTGCTGGTCGCTTTCGCAACACGTACGACGCCGTGGTCATCGCCGTGGCTCGCGAGGGCGAACGCCTGAAGGGCAAACTGGGCGACATCGAGCTCAAGCCCGGCGATACCCTGCTGCTCGAGGCCGATCCGGGCTTCGCCGAGCGGCACCGAAACTCGCGCGACTTCCTGCTGGTGAGCGCACTCGAAGATTCGGCCCCCCGCCGGCACGCCCGGGCGCCCCTGGCCGTTGTGTTCCTTGCCGCTATGGTGTCGCTCGCCGCCTTGGGTGTGCTCGAGATGCTTGCCGCCGCGCTGCTGGCCGCCGGACTCATGGTGGTGACGCGGTGCTGCACCATCACCGAAGCGCGGCGCAGCATCGACTGGTCGGTGCTCATCGTGATCGGCGCGGCGTTGGGGCTGGGGGAGGCGCTGCGGGTCTCCGGCGCTGCGACGGACATCGCCGATGCAATATTCGGCCTCGTCGGATCGCACCCGTGGGTGGTGCTCCTGGCGATCTACATCATCACCAGCCTGGCCACCGAGGTCATCACCAACAACGCCGCGGTCGTGCTGGTGTTCCCAATCGCCATGGACGCCGCCGCTCGGCTCGACGTGAGCCTCATGCCCTTCGTGATCGCGATCATGATCGGCGGGTCGGCCAGCTTCGCGACGCCCCTGGGCTACCAGACCAATCTGATGGTCTACGGCCCTGGCGGCTACCGCTTTGCCGACTTCCTTCGCATCGGTGTGCCGATGAACATTATTATCGGAATCACTGCCGTCACGATTTCGCCGCTCGTCTTCCCATTCTGAAACAGGCCGAACTGAACATGGGCTACGCTCGGTAATGCCCGCGGCCGCGGACATGCACGAGACCCCCGCATCGCCCATTCCAACTGGCGTGCGCCCGGTGGTGGTAGCCTCCCATCCCCGCTCGGGCACCCACATGATGCTGGACTTTTTACGCCGGCAGTTCGACGCCTGCTGTCCGCCGTTCAGGTTCGGGGTCAATCCACACCGTTACCTGTACTTCGTGCTCGACCGGTTCTGTCCCGACCACAAGTTCCACGTGGGTGTCGAACCATGCCTCAGGGTCATGCGATCGACCGAGATGCCCTGCTTAAAGACCCACAGCCTGCCGGATTTTTTGTCGGCGATCCCTGAGGGGCGACGGCTCAGCGTCGCGGCTCTGCGTCAGGGCGTGGTGTTGTACTGCGTTCGGGATGTACGAGCCGTGATGGCCAGTCTTCATGCGTTCGACCGGGTTACCGGGGACACCGAGACGAACTCGTTGTCCGCCTTCATCCGTGAGGAGATCGATGGCCGTTGCCGGGTGGCAATCTGGGCCGACCATGTGCGTGCCTGGATCAAGGGATATCCCGATCATCGGGTGATTCGATATGAGGAGATGGCCGCCAATCCTGGTCAGATGCTCGAGAAACTGGGCAGTTGGTTCGGGCAGACGCCCAAACGAAGACAGCCGCTCCTGCCACCAAAGCTGAAGCACCGACAGAGATTGTGGCTCGCTCGATTGACCGGCGTCCCGGAGAGTACAAATGTTATTGGACGCAAAGTCGGTGTGAAACCCCTGGACTGGCGAACCGCTTACACGCCCGCCGACATTGCCTTCCTCGAGGAGCACGCCGGGGAGGCGATGAGCGAGTTGGGCTATGTGCCCGGTGGCAACTGGGGCGAGACGATACGGTGAACAAATCCGGCCCGGCGGCGAATCACCGGACAATCGGGGTGCATTGTGCTTCCAGGTGCGAGCGCTCTAGCATCGATCCGCGCCCGCGGTGCCGCCTGAGGCCGTGGGATGCTCCGCTGCAGGAACGATCGATCAGGCGTGTGATGAGGAGCGGACATGGCGGGCGAGTTGGTTGTTGTTGCGGGCGGGGGCGGTTTTATCGGCGGTCATTTGGCGGCCGACCTGATGCGTCAGGGTTTCCGAGTACGCTCGGTTGACCGTAAGCCGCTGGATGAGTGGTACCAGGTCCACAACGACGCCGAGAACCTCGTGGCCGACCTCAACGGCATCGACGCCTGTCGCCAAGCCTGCCAGGGGGCCGACCAGGTCTACCAACTCGCCGCCGACATGGGCGGGATGGGCTTCATCGAGACCCACAAGGCCGAGTGCATGCTCAGCGTGCTCATCAATACGCACATGCTCATGGCCGCTCGCGACGCGGGGGTCAAGAAGTTCTTCTATAGCTCCTCGGCCTGTGTCTATAACGCCGACAAGCAGACCAGCGAAGATGTGGTGGCGCTGAAGGAAGCAGACGCCTACCCCGCCCTGCCCGAGGACGGGTACGGCTGGGAGAAGCTCTTCAGCGAGCGTATGTGTCGCCACTTCCGCGAAGACTTCGGAATGTACACCCGCGTAGCACGCTACCACAACGTGTACGGCCCCTTCGGCACCTGGGAGGGCGGCCGCGAGAAGGCGCCCGCCGCCATGTGCCGCAAGGTAATCGAGGCCAAGCTCAGCGGCGATCACTCGATCGAGATCTGGGGCGACGGCAAGCAGACGCGTTCATTCATGTACATCGACGACTGCGTGCAGGGCAGCCAGAAGATCATGCAAAGCGACAGCATCGAGCCGTTGAACTTGGGCAGCAACGAACTGGTCACGATCAACGGCCTGGTGGATATCGTCGAAGAGATCGCGGGCATCAAGCTGGACCGCAAGTACAACCTCGATGCGCCCAAGGGCGTCAATGGACGCAATAGTGATAACACGCTTATCGAGAGCGAGATCGGCTGGTCGCCATCCATCCGCCTGCGCGATGGCATGGAACGCACGTACAAGTGGATCTACGACGAGCATATGAAGAAGTACCAGGGCAAGGTGCCCCAGCGAGAGGCCGCCCCGAAGGGCGCCCACGTGGGCAAGGAAAAAGCCGGCGCGGCCGGCTAAAGCCGCATCGGCTCGCAACGCGCCGGCGGGCATCAGCCTGCCGGCGCCCCCCACCCGAGCGCCCGCATCCGAACTCACGATTATGAAGGGAGAGCTCCATGCATCGCCTCAACACAACCTCGAAGGCCCTCTGTGTCCTGCTGATGGCAGGATCCGTGGCCGTCGCGCAGAACAACAATCAGGGTGAATCTCAGCAGGAAACCAAGCCCTCGGCCCAGCAGAACCAGGATGACCTGCCAAGCTTGGACACTGTCTTCGAGAAAGCCGTGGAGTCCGTCGGCGGGAAGGACAAGCTCGAGCAGATCAAGTCGGTGCACACTGTGCTGACCATGTCGGTGATGGGCTCGAACATCACGATGGAGAACAAGTGGGGCCGCGATGGCGGCCGCTACAGCTCCAACGAGAGCCCGTTTGGTAACTCGGAGATGGGCAGCGATGGGAAGGTCGCCTGGATGAAGATGCCGGGCGATGGGTACGTGCTCCTGGATGAACAGCAGGCCGAACAGCTCGACAGCCAGGCCTCGATGCACATGAACCTGCTCAATCCTGAGTTGATGCGCGAGGATATGGAGGAAATGGAGGTCGTCGCACAGGAAGAGTTCGACGGCAAGGCCGCCTACAAGGTCCGCTTCGACCCTAAGGAATCCGAGGGCAGCGGGTTTATGTACTTCGACATGCGCGACGGCCGCCCCTTGGGCATGATGCAGACCGAGGCCACGCCCATGGGCCAGCAGACGACCACCATCACGCTGGGCGATTGGAAGACCATCGAGGGTGTGCAGTTCTTCCACCTCATGAAGATCGAGTCTCCCGCTATGCCCGAGGGCTCGGTGGACATGAAGATCACCAAGCTCGAGGTAAACAAGCTGGGCGAAGACGCCTTCGAGCTCCCCGACGAGGTCAAGGAACTGGCCGCCAACGCCGAGAACTCCGAGGAGGCCGATGATGAGGAGTCGGCCAACGCCGGCGATGAGATCAAGCTCGAGGACCTGCCCGAGACCTACCGCGAGCGTGCCAGGTCCATGGTCGAGCAGATGAAGGCCGGCGGCAAGGACGCCATCACCCAGACACTGCAGCAGCTTGAGCAGATGATCGACTCGGTGCCCGAGGGTGACGACAAGCAAACCCTGCGCTACGTCATCCAGGAGCTCAAGAAGGTGCAGTGACCCTTCGATAGCACGTTGATCCGGCCGAACGGGCGGGCATGGGCGGTCGAAAGGCTGCGACCGTGCCCGCCTGTGTCATTCCCCGGTCCGAGTACACCCGGATCGCGAGTTGGTCGATATACGATGCGGTATGGCAGGGCGAGATCACGACAAGAAGCCGGTGTTATTGGTCCTGAGCCAGGTCTATGTGCCCGATCCGGCCAGCGTGGGCCAGCACATGCATGACGCCGCGGCCGAACTCGCGACCCGGGGCCTGGATGTTCGTGTTCTGACTTCGGCCCGGGGCTACGACGACCCATCGCGCAAGTATCAGCCACGAGAAACCCGCGACGGGGTGACTATTCGCCGGCTGCCGTTGTCGAGCTTCGGGAAGGCCTCGATCCCCGTCCGACTGCTCGGGGCGGCGTTGTTCATGATCCAGTGCATGTGGCTCGGCGTCACCACGCCGCGGTTGGGTGGCGTCCTCGTCAGCACCTCTCCGCCGATGGCTGCGATGGCGGCGTTACTGGTCGCCTCGTTGCGGCGGGTGCCCATCACGTATTGGGTGATGGACCTGAACCCCGACCAGATGGTCGAACTGGGCAAGGTCAAACCCGGTAGCATGCCCGTGAGGTTGTACGACGTGTTCAATCGGACGATTCTCAAACGCGCCCGAAGGGTTGTGGCCCTCGACCGCTTTATGGCCGATCGCCTGGCAAAAAAAACGGATGTGTCCGACAAGTTGCACGTGATGCCACCTTGGCCACATGAGGACGCCCTGGAATCGATCTCGCACGCGGAAAACCCTTTCCGGGCCGAGTACGGCCTCGATGGCAAGTTCGTCGTGATGTATTCGGGCAATCACGGGTACTCCACACCTGTGACCACGGTGCTGCATGCGGCGCTGCGGATGCAGGATCGCGAGGATGTTGTCTTCATGTTCATCGGCGGCGGCGTGGGCAAACGGGAGGTCGACGCAGCCATCGCCGAGCACAAGCCCACGAACATCGTCTCGCTGCCCTACCAGCCGATGGACCGGCTTCGATACTCGCTCTCGGCCGCGGACGTGCACCTGGTGAGTGTGGGTGACGCGGTCGTAGGGGTGGTCCACCCCTGCAAGGTGTACGGCGCCATGGCCGTCGGGCGGCCGATCCTGCTGCTGGGCCCCGAGCCCTGCCATGTGTCCGATCTGGTTTCTGAGCACAACATCGGCTGGCAGATCTCGCACAGCGATGTCGACGGGGCGATCAACACGCTCGACGGCATCACCAGGACACCCCCGGATCAACTGGCTCGGATGGGTGAGCGGGCCCGGGATCTGGTGGCCGAGCGGTTCAGCAAGGCGCAGCTCTGCGGGCAGTTCTGCGATGTTGTGATGGAAGGGCTCGAGCGGTCCACCGGGCCGGTGGTCGCCGCTGGCAGTCTGAAGGAGGGCCGTCCATGAGCACGACGACTTCGACGAGTACACCCGAGGCCGAGGCACAGCCCGGGCCCGGGGCCGAGCCATGGGAACGCCCCGTGCCGGGGCGGCCGCTGCGCAAGTATGTGTTCATCCAGGACGATCCGTTCTATCTGCCAAAAGTGCTGGACAAGTACCTTCGCGAGCACGCGGGAACCACGGCCGGCATCAACGTGCAGAGCGTGCAGCAGGGCAAGCGGACTATCTTCCAGACCGCGCTGGACCTGTACAAGCTGTATGGGTTCCGATACTTCCAGTGGAAGCTGCGGAAGTTCGCGTGGCGCAAGGTGCGCTCGCGGTTGCCAGGCGCTCCGGCAACGCTGAGCGTCGCATCGGTAGCCAGAAAGTACGGCGTGCCCGTGCACGGCTCGAGCGATGTGAACAGCGATCAGTTCCGCGCCATGCTTCGCGACCAGGGCGTGGAGTTCATCGTGTCGATCAGCGGCACGCAGTTGTATCGCAAGGCCCTGCGGGCCCAGACCGAACACGGCATCGTGAACTGCCATGGGGCTTTGCTGCCCAAGTACCGCGGGCTGATGCCCAGCTTCTGGACGCTGGCCAACGGCGAGATCGAAGGCGGCGTGAGCGTGCACTACGTCGACGCCAAACTCGACAACGGCCCGATCATCACCCAGAAACGGTACACCATCCATCCCCACGACACGCTGGAGGACATCATGGCTCGCGGCAAGGACCTGGCCGCCGAGGCGATCCTGGAGGCCGTGCGTTCGGTTGAGTTTGGCCCTAGAAACCTACTTCCAAACCCCGAGAGCGAGATGACCCACTTTTCGATGCCGACGCGCGAGGACGTGCGACGGCTCAAGAGCCACGGGCACCGGCTGTCCTGATTCACCAAAGCCGCACGACTGATGCCATCATCCGCCAACCAACCCGATCCGGTGAACCACGTGATGTCCTTCGACATCGAGGACTGGTTCCACATCGTTGACATCCCCGCGGTCGACGATCCCGATCAGTGGCCCGAGCTGAGCAAGCAATCATCGCTGGTCGAGCGATACACCGACCAGGTTCTCGAGCTCTGCCGCAAGCACGACGTGCGTGCGACCTTCTTCGTGCTGGGCTGGATCGCCGAGCGGCACCCCGATCTCGTCACCCGAATCGCCGAAGCCGGCCACGAGCTTGGTAGCCACTCGTTCTGGCACCGCCGGGTGTACGCGCTGACGCCCGACGAGTTCCTGACCGACCTCCAGGGATCGATTGACGCCATCCGCGCCGCCGCGCCAGGCGCATCGCTCCGCGGCTTCCGCGCCCCGTCTTTCTCTATCACGCCGGGCACCGAGTGGGCCTTCGACGTGCTGCGCGAGGCGGGGTTCCGGTACGACGCCTCGCTTTTCCCTGGCACGCGGGGCCACGGCGGCTATGCCTGCCCGCCAGGGCCGCACGTGATCCAGACGCCCGCGGGCGCGCGACTGCCCGAGCTTCCCATGAGCGTGGCGCCCATTGGCGCCGGCCCCCTCCGCCATCGCATGTGCTACAGCGGCGGGGGATACATGCGGCTGTTGCCCGAGGCGCTGATCCGCCAGGGCATCCAGCGCGAGGCCGCCCAGGGCCGCGGCACCGTGGTGTATTTGCACCCGCGTGACTTCGCCCCCGACTGCCCGCGCGTGCCCATGCCCGCATCGCGAAGGTTCAAGTGCTACGTTGGACTGTCGAGCACTCTCAACAAGCTCGATCGCCTGCTCGGCTCGTACGAGTGGACGACCTGCGAGGACGCCCTCGCCCACCTCATGCACCCGCAGCAAGATGGCGGTGAAGCCGACGCCGATCCGTCCCCAGCCCTGGGAGCTAGACCATGACAACCGCCCAGGCCACCCATCCCGAAGCTGCCCCGAGTAAGGCCCATCCATCGCACGGTGACGCCATCGCCGACGCGCCCAGCCAGGGGCTGGATGCGGCGCGCCGGCAGGTCGGGCACCTGAGCGATCTGCCCGACTATCCCCTGCCGGGGACTGTACCAGTGTGCGCTCTGGTTCCGGTGAAGAACGAAGAGACCAACATCGTCGAGTGCCTGCGCCGCCTGCAATGGTGCGCCCAGGTCACCGTGATCGACAGCCAGTCGACAGATGACACGATCGCCCTTTCGCAGGCGATGGGGGCCGAGGTCTACCAGTTCCACTACGACCGCTCCACCGGCTGGCCTAAGAAGAAGAACTGGGCCCTCGCCCATGTGCCGTGGCAGCACGAGTGGGTGCTCATCGTCGATGCCGACGAGCACATCACGCCTGAACTCGCCCAGGAGATTGGAGCGGTGGTGACCAAGGTCTCCACGCCCGACAGGCCCGGCTGCGGCGATGGATACTGGATCAACCGCCGTTTCATGTTCCTCGGCCGGTGGCTCAGGTACGGCGGCTGGTATCCAAGCTGGAATCTCCGTCTGTTCAAGCACACCCTGGCCCGCTACGAGCGAATCGGGGATCTCGGCGACACCGGATCGGGCGATAACGAGGTGCACGAGCACCCCGTCCTGCTCACCGGCGAGGCCGGCTACCTGAAGCACGACATGGAGCACTACGCCTACCCCGACCTCTCGGTGTGGATCGAGAAGCACAACCGCTACACCACCTGGGAAGCCCACGCCCGCAAGGCCAAGGACAAGGGAGGCATCAAGCCCAGGCTCTTCGGCGGGGCCATCGAGCGCCGGCGGTGGCTCAAGAAGCACGGGCGGAGTCTCCCCTTCCGGGCTGGCATCCGCTTCGTCTTCGACTACTTCGCACGCCGCGGTATTCTGGACGGCTACCCCGGCTTTGTGATGGCCGTGAACATGGCCTGGTACGAGTTCATGTCCAACGCCAAGCTGAAGGAGATGCAGATTCGCAGCCGCAGCCAGGCGGACAACGGGCGGGAGCAACGTCGTGGCGAATCCTGAGACCGATCCGAAGCCGATTCGTGCCCAAGACTACGTGGCCCAGGGTGCCGACGAGCAGCAGCGACACAAGAGCCCCTACAGCACCAAGGAGAAGATCGCCCGGCTGCTCTGGAGCGTCGTGCAGGCAACGCTCTTTCGCTGGACGTTCCACAACTGGTACGGCGTCCGCCGCGCGATCCTCAGCGCGTTCGGTGCCAAACTCGATCCCAGCGCGCGCATCCGCCGCACGGTTCGCATCGAGATCCCCTGGAACCTCACGATCGGACCGGACAGTTCGGTCGGAGATCGCGCAATTCTCTACTGCCTGGGCCCGGTCACGATCGGGACCGGCGTGGGTATCAGCCAGCACGCCCACCTCTGCGCGGGCTCGCACGACTACACCAAGCCGGGCATGCCGCTCCTCCGCCCGCCAATCACGATCGAGGACGAGGCCTGGATCGCCGCCGATGCCTTCGTGGGGCCCGCAGTGCGGGTGGGTGAGGGCGCGATCCTCGGAGCGCGGGCGTGCGCGATGCGCGACTTGGAGCCATGGACGATCTACGCTGGCAATCCCGCCCAGCCCGTGAAGGAAAGGCCGCGACCATGAGCGGGCTGGGGATCATGCACGTGGTGGGGACGCTCGACCCCGCCGCCGGGGGCCCCCCGGTGGTCGCCGCCCGGCTGGCAGCGGCCCAGGCAAACCTGGGACACCGTGTCACGCTGGCCGCATACAACGGCGATCCGCAGAGCACGCAGCGGGCCAGCGAGTTGCTCGAGCAGACGCCCAATGGCGATCTGGTCAAGCTGGTGTGGGTCGCCAGGCCCTCGCGATTCGAGCGGCTGACCGGCCGGAACGCCGCACGAACGCTCGGCCCTGTGCTGGATGATGGCATCAACGTGCTGCACTGCCATGGCATGTGGGAGCCCCTGCTGCCCACTACGGCTCGGGAAGCAAGCCGTCGAGGCATTCCGTTCGTCGTCATGCCGCACGGTATGCTGGACCCCTACACACTCACGATCAGCACCACGAAGAAAAAGATTGCACTCGCAACGACGCATCGCGCGTATGTCCGGCGGGCGATGTTCTTCCATATGCTCAACGCCGACGAGGCCAGCCTCGCCCGACCGGTGATCGGCGACCATCCGACCAGGGTCATACCGAACGGCATCTTCCTCGACGAGGTCGAGTCAGCCCCCCCGCGGGGCACATTCCGTGCATCGATGCCGGAACTTGGCGGGGCAAAGTATGTACTATTCCTCAGCCGCCTCACCCACAAGAAGGGGCTGGACTACCTGGCCCAGGCCTTCGCCAAAGTCGCCGAGCAGATGCCCGATGTTCACCTCGTGGTGGCAGGACCCGACGACGGCGTGCAGGCGCGATTCGAGGCCGACGTCCGGCAGGCGGGAGTGGCCGATCGCGTCCACGTGGTCGGGCCGATCTATGGATCCGCAAAGTACGCGGCGATCCGCGACGCGGCGGTCTTCTGTCTGCCAAGCCGGCAGGAGGGCTTCTCGATCGCGATCACCGAAGCGCTGGCGCTGGGCGTGCCCGTGGTGGTCACCCGGGCCTGCCACTTCCCCGAGGTTTCGGAGGTGGGGGCGGGCATCGAGACCGAACTCGACGCCCGTGATGTCGCCCGCGCACTGCTGGAGGTCTTAGGAGATCCGGCCGCAGCCGAACGCATGGGGCGAGCGGGCGCCGACCTCGTTCGAGAACGATTTACCTGGCCCGAGGTGGGCCGCCAGTCGATCGAAGCCTACCAAGCCACCCTTGGGAGAGACACCGCGTGAAGCTGCCGTCCTTCTTGATCATCGGAGCCCAGAAGTCGGGGACGACGACCTTATATCGTGACCTGCTCACGCAGCCGGGCGTGTTCTTCCCGTATATCAAGGAGCCGACATGCCTGGGCGACGACCATGTGCTGACCAGCAAGGGCCTGGCCGAGTACGCCGCGCTCTACAAGTCGGCGAAGGACTCGGACATCTGTGGCGATGCATCGACCGGCTACGCGCGGATCCCAAGGTTCCCGGGTGTGCCCGAGCGCGCCATGCGTGTGCTCGGCCCGGACATCAAGCTCATCTACGTGCTACGCGAGCCGGTCAGCCGAGTTGTGAGCCACCACCACCACATGCTGACCAACGTGGACTGCTCGCCGACCGTCGACGGCTTCTTCCGGCGGAACGAGCACTACGTCGTCGAGATCACCCAGTACGCCATGCAGCTTCGCACCTGGCTGGAGCATTACCCGCTGCGTAGCTTCCGGGTCATGATATTTGAGGAGTACACCCGACAACGCCGGGAGGCGGTTCAAGATCTGGCGCCGTTCCTTGGATTTTCGCCCGATGTCGACGCGATAGATCCCAAGTCGCGCTTCAATGCTGCGACCGACCGGTCGCGGGATATCGGCCTGGTGATGCGGCTGCGGCGGACCGCTGTGTACGAGCGGGTCAGGCCGCTTCTGTCGCCCAACACGCGCGACACCCTGCGCAAGTGGCTGGCGCCGCCAGCTCCGCCGCCGGCCCCGCCCCCCAGCGCCCAGGCCGTCGACCATATCCTCGAGGCATTGGAGCCCGACCAACGCGACCTCGCCCGACTGCTGGACAGGCCCTACCCGATCTGGGATCCGGACGACGTACGTGCCAAGTACGAGAAGCTGCGCTCCGCAGGCATGCCGGGCTAGCCAGACGCGTTCAGGTGGCCAACTGGCGGTTTCGCAGGGCCCACATGAGGGCGGGATCTTCTCGCTTAAACTTCATGATCTCCGTGGCCATGGTGATGAACATCATCGAGAGCATCAGGTGCAGGAACGCCCAAGTATGTGTGGCCTGGTAGATCATGTGGTTGACCATGCCGTGGGCGTAGATCATGATCAGGAACATGGTGAGCACCGATATCAGCAGCGGGTCCGCATCCAGAGCCCGCCTGTGCCGCCATGTGTACACCGCGGCCGCCAGGCTGATGCCGGCAAGGATGAGATAGGGGGTCACGAGCACCAGCCCGCCGGTGTAGGCCATCTTGAGATACGCGTTGTGAGCATGGAACCCAAGCGACTCGTCCACGTTCGCGTTCAGACCTCGCGTCCCTAGGAGGCCGGTCATTGGACGCTGAGCGATCGACTCGCGGATGTAGTCCACGGCCTGCTGGCCACGGGCGGTTTCCAGAGTTCGGAAACGTGAGAAGGGATTCGAGTCGACCTGGCTAAGCACCACGGCGATGCCGACCAGCATCACGCCCACCATCGGGACTGCCAGGGCAGGCCGCCTCATGGCGTACAGCCCCACGGGCGCGCACACCCCGATCATCGTGATCATCACCGATCGACCGCCCGAGAGCAGCCCCATGCCCGCGGCGGCCGCGACCATGCCCAGCCACGCGAGCCGCAGGATCTTGACCGGGTCTCGGAAGGCCATGTACAAGCCCAGACCCCCGGCCATGGTGAACACCACACCGATCTGGACCGATGCAGCGCCGTACGGCTCGAAACGCGAGTGGCCCGTGAAGGACCAGTTGCCAGTCACCAGTGCGCTCAGCAGGATGGGCGTGGCGATCATGAACCCGAACGCGAGATAGCGGACGATCCGCAGCAGGTCTTCCCCGCTTGTGATCGTCCGCACGAGCATGATGGCCGAGAACACCATGAAGATCCACTGGATGGCATAGAAGATCGGAAAGAGCGGCTCTTCCGTGGTGACGACAAAGATCGGGGCCACCAGCGCCAGCGGGACGTACGCGTAGCAGATCGGGTGCAGCTTCCTCTTCTCGCCGGGCGACAGCATGGCCGCAATCCCTACGGCAAGGATGACGGCGAACCCCAAAGCTTTGGCACCCATCGAAATGGGCCCCAGCTTCGGGAGGCCGCCGACAATCAGGAATGGGGGAAGCAAGATCAACGCCGTGGGCAGCCGCAACCGCATCGGGCACAGCAGGAACACCATGCCCGCCAAGACCGGCGCCAGCATCAGGACCGGCAGCGGCACGACATCGGTGTACTGATCGAAACTGAACACGAACCGTGTCTCCCTGCCGGCGTCCAGCGGCTAGATAACTCCAGACGATGCCGCCACCCATCGGGTTCGGATGCGTCACCGCCAGCACATCCCATACCATCATTCGGCTCGACCGAGTTTGGACTTGCTCAGTCTTTTGGCGCCGCTCAGGAACGCCGATCTTTACCGTGCGTCCATCGTACCGTACTGGTGCAGTCTCGCGGTGCCGGTGAGACGCAGTCGATTCTTGGAGGATCCATGTCCAAACTGATCGGATTTCGATCGGCACGCGCGTGGCCCCGGATTATGGGCCGGGTCGTAGCCGTTGGCGCTGGGTTATCGGTTCTTGCGATTGCCGGTGCCGCCGGCCCGGTGATCACGTTGAACGGCAGTTCAGCGAAGTCTTCGATGAAAGAGGCGGGCGGACGCAACTTCCAGTTCTTCCTGGCCGCCACCGCCGACGCCCCGGTCAGACGCGCCCATGGGGGCGTTGACCCCGTGAAGGCCACCGATTTAAGTGAAACCCCGTACCGCCCCGACGTCATCGACTTGGCGGGCTGGAAGCTCGGACGGTACCGCCGCCAAGGTCCCCACCTGATCGCGATGCAGAACCCGAACCTGACTATGCACATGGTCAGGCTCTCTGAGCACGTTCCCCAGCATGTCCCGGCCGACTTCACTGGCTTGGTCGTCATCGACTATGAGCCTTGGTGGGCCCTCTGGGAGCGGACACCAAACACGCCCTCGACCGACGACGTGGAGGCTTTCGACGGCGACTACAAAGACGACTGGCGTGACTACATCCGTGAGCACCGTGGATACCTCATCAGGGGGCTCGATGCCGAGCAGCAGGAAGCCGTCTTCAAGCGCACGTATGAGGCATTCGTGCGCACGTTCCTGCTGGCAACGTATTACAAGTGCAAGTCACTACGTCCCCGGGCGCAATGGAGCTTCTACAACTACCCGCAGGTCCTCATTTACAGCGATCTGACGCCCCACGGTGTCCAGGGATACGGAGACCTGACCCACAAGGCCAGCCAGCTCAACGATGAGAATAGTTGGTACTACGACGCGGTCGACTACGTCACTCCGCGTATCTACCCATCGCGCAAGGTCCTCGAGGAATGGATCCCCTCCGAACGCAACCCAGGCGAGATCAGCACCACCATCCACGAGCGGTGGCTGAGTTCCATGGTCCGCGAGAGCGTTCGCTTGGCTAAGGGAAAGCCCGTTTATCCATACCACTCGCCCATCTTCTACTCCCCCCACCCGTTTGCCCAGGAAGCCGTGGGCCGCTTCCAGCATGAGGAGGTGTATCGGATCCTGGCTGAAAATGGTGCGGACGGGGTCATCATCTGGCACGCGGTTCAGGACCAGGAGAAGTTGGACCTCTGGTACCAGTTGTGGGAGAACGAGTTGAAGCCCGCCGGCATTAACTCCGATCGGTCCATCAACGGCTCCGGAGGTGGCGGCGCCTCGGGCTCATGAGCGAACCACGATCGTGTTCTGGTAGCCGAACGAAAAGCGGGGCACCATCGCTAGACGGCACCCCGCTGGAGGAGAGAGAGAGATTCGGGATGATAACCTGTTCATCGTCCAAATTCACCAAACCCACATAGTGTGTTTCCTTGATGTCAGGCGATACCAGCCACCCTTTGGCCGTTCGTGAGCCTGAATAGGCCGATCCAGCGCCTGGCCGGTCCCCCGTCGATGCCGAAAACCATCGCTGGATGGCGGATTTTTCCGGCCAAGCGCCCGCTCCCACCCAAACAACAGGAACCCCCTTGATCAGGGGGTTCCTGTTTTAGCACGCAGTAGCTTTTTTCAGCGATTGGGCGAAGTGGGCCGGCTTTCACGCAAACCCTCGCCGATCAGGCGCTTCTTGAGCCCTTCGAGTTGATCGGGGCGCATGCCCGACACGCGGTCGAGCAGATGCTCGCGGCGTTCCTGAGGTATTGACCGGAGGCGCTGACGCGCTCGCTCCTGAACCTCCGGTGGAAGATCCGCGAGCATGCGTCGGAGACCAGACAGATCCCTGTCCCCAGCGGACCGCTCCGCCTTCGATCGATTTCCCGCCGGTTGCTCCGGCGCCTGGTCCATCCGCTCGAAACGGTTGCCGATCTCACGGCGGTACCGCTCGCGCAGACGTTCGGTTTGTTCTTGGGTATTGGCGGCCCGCCATTGGTCCACAGCGGTCTGCATGTGGGCCTGCTGGGCGGCGCTCAGTTCGGCCCAGACCCGGTTCTGGAGCCGCGCGACGGCGTTCGCCCGCGCCCGGCGATTTTCCGCACCCTGGCGGCGGACCTCGCCGCCCTCCCGGCGGGGTCGGTCGGTCTCGGGTCGGCCGCGGTCGCGGCGACCTTTGCTTGCCTCGGGCATCCGGGATCGATCGGAATCGGCCTGATCGGACCGCCGGTCGTTCATCGCTGGGCGTTGGGTCTGCTGGGAGCCGCGTCGCGGCCGTTCAGCTCCCGCTGCCTGCTGCTGGTGATGCTCGAACGCCCGGACATGGGCGACGATCCGCTCCCGTTGCTCCGAGGACAGCCGGATGTTGAGCGGCGCGTCCTTGGCCATCAGTTGGCCCAGCGCCCCGCGGAAGACCCGGGGGGGAACCATCATGGACCCAGCGCGGCGGCCCTCCTGTGCTCCTGCCGAGAATCCGCGCTCCACGCCGGGCATACCGCGCTCACGCACCTGGGGACCAGAAAGGACAGGGCGGTCCCCGCGTGCTTGCGGGGCGTCGTCTCGCTGCTGCGCGAACGCGATGCTTGCGTTGCAGGCCAGGCCGACGGCAGCCGCCAAGAGCAGGGCCTTGTGTTGAATGCGATCAGGCATGTGCGATTCCTCCGTTGCTTGCTTTCCCGTTCAACGCCACGGGCGTGCGATCCATTGCAAATCTGGCCTTACAATGCCTTATCGGCGGCACGGGGCCGCGAGCGAACCGCGATCGGGGCGTCATGGCTATTACTGAAGAACAAGTTCGCCGCTGGCTTGCAGCGGTTAAGCCGGCAGATCAGCAGACCGACATCGTCTCGGCCAGGCGTGTCGAGTGGGTGTCGGTGCTCGAGAACGCCGTGTCCTTGAAGCTGCACATGCCAGACATCGCCTCGGACGCACGCGCAATGGAGGCGATCGCCGGCGCGTGCCTCGAGGCGATCCGGCAGGGAGCGGTGCGCGCCGGCGAACGCGTGCGAGCCGTACGGGTGCGATTCGTGGATCATGACGGTGAGGTCGTGCGAGAGAGCGCCTTCGAGGCGTCGCCCAAGGGGGCGCTGCGTCCTGCCGGGGAACGTTCGCCCGAGCATAAGAGCGAGCCGCAGCCCCAAGCCGAGAAGGGGCCCTCCATCCCGGGTGTGACGCACGCCATTGCGGTCGGCGCGGGCAAGGGCGGTGTCGGCAAGAGCACCGTCGCGGTGAATCTCGCCGTTGGCCTGGCGCGTCGCGGTTACGCGGCCGGGCTACTCGACGGCGACATCTATGGCCCAAGCCTGCCCACCCTGATGGGGCTGGGTGGCATGGAGCCCAATGTTCTGGAAGGACGCTTCCAGCCGTTTATGACGCACGGCGTGAAGTCGATGACCGTTGGAAAGCTGGTTGAGGCCGATAAGCCATTGATCTGGCGTGGCCCCATGGCCCACGGCGCGTTCAAGCAGCTCACCGAGAAGACTGACTGGGGCGAACTGGACCATCTGGTCATCGACCTTCCCCCCGGCACGGGCGATGTTCCTTTAACCATGGCCCAGAACCTGGAGCTGAGCGGCGCGGTGATCGTCTGCACGCCGCAGCGTGTCGCCCAGGACGACGCCGTGCGTGCGGTAAAGATGTTCGAACAACTGGGCGTGGACATCCTGGGCGTGGTTGAAAACATGTGTGTTTTCATCGCACCGGACGGGCAGGAGTTCGACATCTTCGGCCGGGGCGGTGCGCAGCAGATGGCCCAGCGGCTTGGGCTGCCGTTCCTGGGAGCGTTGCCGATCACCATGGACTTGCGCGCGAACAGCGACGCGGGGGATCCGACGGCGAACTTCGAGGCCGGTGGCGCCGCTCAGCAACGCTGGCAGAAGGCCTTCGACGGGCTGCTGACGAATCTTGAGAATCAGCTTGCGCTGGCTTCTGTCCGGCATGCGAAGAACTCGCCGTCGCTGACGATCCAGTGAGTTGCGGGCGGTTGGCTGGGGTGTGATTCCCTGGATGCAAAAGACAGGCCCCCGCGATCGAGATCGCGGGGGCCTGGGTCTGCGTCAACTTGTTGACGAGTCGGGGTCGGCTCTTAGCAGCCGGCGTCGAACTCGTTCTGGAAGCTGAGGAAGTCGAAGATGGTCAGGCTGCCATCGCCGTCGAAGTCGGCGGCGAGGTCGCCCGAATCGAAGAGGTTCTGGAAGGTGAGGAAGTCGAAGATGGTCAACTCGCCGTCGCCATCGAGGTCGGCGCGGCAACCGCCGCCGCCGCCGGCCTCACCCTCGGCGATGATGATGAAGTGGGCGTCGGGGAAGCCCAGGCCGGCAACGTCGGTGGGATCGACGATGGCGCAGCCGACGGGCGAGGCGACATAGCTGGGCGCGTCTTGGCCGAAGCTGTTGCCGCCGATGAAGAACACGTCACCCTGCTGACCGGCGAGGGTCAGGAAGTCCTCGGACTCGATCTCGACCATGAGGGCCGAGCCGGCGTCGACACTGCCATCGACGTCCATGGTGACGACTTCGAGGGCGCGCTCGCCGCTGGTCATGCTGGCGGTGCCAACGAGGGTGGCGCCGGCCAGGGGCGGGCTGCCGGCGGGCACCTGGTACAGGTTGACGGTCAGCTCGGTCTCGATCAGAGACGGAAGGCGCAGGCTCTCAACACCGAACTCGACGGTGTTGACGGTGAAGCCCTCGGTGACACCGAAGTCGGTCAGCGTGAAGCTGCGCGACCAGAAGTTGTCGGTGGTGGTCTGAGGGCCGGCGGTGCCGCTGGGCGCGGCGCAGGCGATGCCAGCGCCCGCGGTCACGAGGAACTCCTCGAGGTTGTGCGACAGGCGGGTCTGGGCGCTGGCGGCGGTGGCCAGGCCGGCGACGGCGATCGTAGCGAAAGCAAACTTCTTCTGCATGGTATTCCTCCCCAGGGATAACACTAGCAAAGTCCTGACAGAACTGAGGCGCGGTGCCTCGGGAAATACGCCCGCGAAATGCGAGCGTCTCATCTAATGTACCCCAAAATCCGGCAGAATGAAAGCGAATATGGAGAGATTCCTGAGAAAACAACGTCCTATAACGGCAAGTCTCGCTAGTTCTCGGGCTTTTGGGTGTTATTGCGACCAGGAATGCGATACCGGAGCACGTGCCAACCCGATTGTGACCAACGCTCGGTACGATCGAGTTGCGGGTTTCTATTTAGCAGCCGGCGTCGAACTCGTTCTGGAAAGCCAAGAAATCGAAGATCGTCAGGGTGCCATCGCCGTCGAAGTCGGCGGTCAGGTCGCCGGCGTCGAACAGGTTCTGGAACTGCAGGAAGTCGAAGATCGTCAGATCGCCGTCGCCGTCCAGATCGGCCCGGCAGCCGCCGGTGGTATCGCCCTCGGCGGTGATGAAGAGCTTGGGACCTTCGCGGCCCTCAAAGGGGGCCTGGCCCCGATACGTGGCCGAGACGTTGGGGTCGGTGTCGTCGACGAAGACCAGCGTTAGTAGATCCTGGTTCTCGATGTCGGCCTTGATGGGGTCGATCAGTTCCAGGGCTTCGCTGCGGCCGCCGGGGCCGCCGTCCTGGTCGTAGCGGTCGATGTCACCGGTGGCGGTCTCAAAGAAGAGGAAGCTGAGGATGGGATTGGGATCACCCAGTTCGAGCTGGGGTGAGCCCATGTCGAAGAACGGGAAGAACAGATCGCTCAGGGCGGTCTTGATATCGGCAGTGTCGTCGGTGGAGTAGTAGACGGCAACGAAGCCGTCGTTGGTGAACGGCGCGTTGTCCTGGGTGAGCTCCAGGGCCAGGCCGGTGACCTCCCAGCCCCCGGGGAAGAGGGTGTCGAACTCGTCTCGGACTGTGGACAGGTCCCAGCGTGCCACGCCGTAGGAGTCGAAGGTGCCGCCGCCGCTGGCGGTGCCCTGGACATTGAAGAAGCGGTCGCCGCCATCGCCACCACGGGGGCCATCGGGGCGGATGGTGCCGGTGGTGGTGGCCACGGCCGAGAGGGTTTCCTGGGCCATAGCGGTGGACGCGACGGCCAGGCCGCACAGCGCGATAAGGGGCTTGGTCATGGTTCTATCTCCCTACTGTTGACGGACCGGATCTTGGACGTTGGGCGGTGCTTCCGCCCGAAAGGAGCGCATGCTAGTAGTGCCCCCCGCCTGGCCAAGACCGGGGGTGTTATGAGTTGATGAATTCAGGATCCTGTGCCGTGTTCTCGGGCTGTGGTTGTCCTTGAGCGTGACTCAGGCGCAGCCGGTGTCAAACTCGTTCTGGAACGCGAGGAAGTCGAAGATGGTCAGGTCTCTGTCGCCGTCGAAGTCGGCTTGCAGGTCGCCGGCGTCAAAGAGATTCTGGAAAGCCAGGAAGTCAAAGATCGTGAGCTGGCCGTCGCCGTCCAAGTCGGGTCGGCAGGGAAGGTCGGGCTGGCCCTCGACAAGGATGCCGACAACGGCGCCGCTGCCGCCGGGCTGCCAGTTCCCGGTGTCGAAGGCGGTGGTGCTGGTGTAGCCGGTGACGCCGGTGGCCCAGTTCCAGACCGGGTTCTCGGCGGGCCCGTAGTCGCTCTCCGCGACGATCCAGTAGGCCTTGCCAGCGTTAAGCACGGTGTCGCCCGAGGCCGTTGCGGTGTCGAACTGGGGATCCCAGCCGATGGCGGTGACGAACAGCTCCATGACCTCAAGTTCGTCTCCCGACGGAATGAAGGCATCTCCCAAGGCCTGGTCGGTCTGCACGCTCAGGCGCACGGGGCGATCGAGGGGCACGCTGGCGTTGTTCATGAACCATGCGGAAACACTGGTGAGGGTGTAGTCCTGGTCTGGCACGAATCGGACGCCCACAGACTGCTGCGTGAACACGTCGAAGCCGATGAAGCCGAAGGGGCTGCCGAAGGGGTCGGCGGTCTCATAGATGATGTCTGCGGCCGAGGCGGTCGCGGCGATGCCGGCGAGTGCGATCACGGTAAAGGCAATGCGACTCATAGCTGTTTCTCCTGCCTGCGGGGCCGGGTTCGGGGAGGTGCGCCCGCATGGAATGGCATTATTCGCAACCGGGTGCCGGCGGTTTCTGAAACAAGAACACGCCCGGACGACCCTGTGAAACGGGTTCGCCCGGACGTTGGTATGGATGGTGTTTGGGTATCTACGGGCAGCCGGCGGCGAAGATGTTGGAGAACATCAGGAAGTCGAAGATGTCCAGGACGCCGTTGCCATCCAAGTCTGCCTCGCATCCGACGTTGACCGAGACCATGTCATGGGTCGTGTTCCCGCTGGGCGCCACACAGCCCACTCTGGCCCTGTCGCTTGCCCGCAGCCGGACGGTGTAGGCGCAGCGTTCGAGTCCCTTGGTGTCCCACTCGGCGATCACGCCGCCTGCGGGGATGTTGTCGCTGCCGCTGGCGATGCGGGTCCAGCCCCGGCTGCTGCCGCCGGTGTATTCCAGGACCCACGAGGCGATGTTCTTGTCGAAGATCTCGCCCTTGATCTCCACCTTGCCGTTGACCCACTCGCAGGGCGTCAGCGAGGTGATCCGGCCGACGGGGGCGGTGTTGTCGACCTCGTAGGTGCGGATGACGT
Source organism: Phycisphaerales bacterium JB060 (assembly GCA_044440025.1). Classification (GTDB taxonomy): domain Bacteria; phylum Planctomycetota; class Phycisphaerae; order Phycisphaerales; family UBA1924; genus JAHCJI01. The sequence goes on from JBITAF010000142.1 coordinate 46,192, forward strand.
CGGCGTTGTCGCTGCAGATATCGTTGACGCGCACGCGGACCTGGTAGTCGCCGTCGAGCACTGCGCGTGTGTTCCAGAACGCGAACGGGTCGTTGATGACGCGGCTGCTGTAGACCGGCTTGGTGTCATCGACAGGCAGGAAGGCGCCGCCGGTGGCTGGGCGGTAGTCGACGCGGTAGTTTGAGAAGCAGTCCTCGCCGATGGTGCCGTCCAGGCAGGTGTTGCCGCCGATGATCTGGCCATCTTCAGGTGTACGGATGCTGGCGGGGCTGGCGCCGCCGTTGACGCGGACCTCGATGGCGGCTGTGGAGACCAGGCCGACCTCGTTGCGTGCCTCGAGTTCGATGATGTACTCACCAGCGGGGACCGAGGTGGTGTCCCAGTTGGTAATGGTGGTGGGGGTGCAGAACTCGAGGCTGCCGGTATCGATGACGAACCAGTCGGTGCCACCGGCGTCGCCCGATCGGCGGGCCCGGATGGTCCAACTGGTGATGTCGCTCTCGTCGTCGCAGATGACGCCCTCGATGCTGTTGAAAACTGTTTGGCAGACGCACGATTCGGGATCGGGCGCGGTGATGCGCACGTCGGGCGGGGTGGTGTCGATGATCGGGGCGGCGACCTGGATAGTCGTGCTCAGCCCGTTCTCCAGTTGCAGGGTCATCCGACCGGTGAGCGAGTATTGGTCGGCGTCGGTCACCGCACGGAAGAAGCGCGAGGAACTGCCGGTGAACACCGGCGAGAACGAGAAGGCGTAGTCCAGCGTGTCGCCATCGCCCGATCGCGTGGCGAAGGTGGGGGCGGCAATGCCTAAGCCCGAGGGGCTCCAATCAACGTCAGTGAAAAAGTCGTCCAGCCCCTCCCGCGTGACGCGGCTGATGCCGAAGGCGGTCGAGCCGGTCACGTCTCGGATGCGGGGCTCGAAGCTCAGTGCGCCGGTCGCGGTGCGGACGACGCGATCCTGCACGTTGCCCCGCATGATCACGGATCCGCCGGCGTCGCGGATGGTAAACGGGATGAGCGAGTCGCGGATTATGGAGCCGCCCGGGCCGGTGGTGCCCGGCAGCGTCGAGGCGCCTCCGGGCGGGATGGGCACGGCCATTGCCTGGCCGGCGGCGAGGGTGAGGGCGGCTGCGATCAGAACGGACGGCCTGAGACGTGCGAGATTCATTGGTGGTGCTCCTTGTGTCGTGCCTGGGGGGCTCTTTTTGCCGACAGCGGGAGGGGGGCCGTGCGGTCACGCGAGTTCTGAAAAACTCTGCGTTGTGGGGACTCTGGCTTGTGACTGCGGTCCGGGGAGCCCCGGGAGTGTTCGTATGGCGTGCGACCTCGCGAACCCCGCTGGCTATGCTGGACGCGATCGAATCATGATCGCACAGGAGAACAATGATGGCCGAAACCACGCCCAAGATCCTCGTTTTCGCCGGCAGCTTGCGCACCGAGTCGTGGAACCACAAGCTTGCGGTGGCCGCCTCGAAGGGGGCCGAGAAAGCCGGCGCGGTGGTGACGGTCATCCGGCTGCGCGAGTTCCAGTTGCCTTTGTACGATCAGGAGATCGAGGACCACCAGGGCCTGCCGGAGAACTGCCTGAAGCTCAAGGAACTCTTCAAGGCGCACCACGGCTTCCTGATCGGCTGCCCGGAATACAACAGCTCGATCAGCGGCGTGCTCAAGAACACTGTCGACTGGATCAGCCGCCCTCGTGAGGGTGAGGCGCCTTTGGAATGTTTCGACCGCAAGGTGATCGGCCTGACCGCGGCATCGCCCGGCGGGCTCGGCGGCATCCGCGGATTGCCCATCGAGCGCATGATGTTCGGGCACATCAAGGCCATTGTGCTGCCAGACCAGTACGCCTTGTCGGGTGCCGACAAGGCGTTCAACGACGATGGCAACCTGAAAGACGACAAGCAGCGCGAGATGGCCGAGGGCGTAGGCAAGGCGGTTGCGGAGGTTGCGGCGAGGGTGGGGAAAGTGACGGCGTAGGCGAATGATCGGGTTGTGTTGGCACGCTTCTTCGGGTATGTTGACGGGAACGCTTCGGAACCGCAGCCTGAGGAGGGCACACAAATGCAGTTGAGCACTCGTCTTGGTCTTGCTGCAGCAGCCACCATCGCCGGAGGAGCCGCCGCCTTCGGCCAGTGCGAGCCGGTGGTCATCGGTCGTATCGATTCGACCCGGCCCGTCGAGGCCATCGAAATCGATGATCGTGGGTACTTGTACTATCTGGCCAACGGGGTTTGCATCGCCGATGTTCGAGACCCGGCGAATCCCCAGGTGCTGGTCAGCGGGCATCCGATCGGGAGCCCGTATTTCAGCCTGCATGTGTTCGAAGACCGGCTGTACGTGATGCATGGAGACGACTTCCAATGGGGCCGCATCACAATCCATGACATCGCCGTCCCCGAAGCGATCGAGCAAGTCTGGCAGTCGTCGTTCGTTGGCTATGGGAGGGGTGCGATCAGCGGCGGTGCTCTTTTCCACTCTTTCACTGACGCGCCCGTGATCAAGATGTACGAGTTGGGGCGAGACGCGATCGACACGTTCATCGGGGGGTTCGGGCTCGGCAGTCGGTCGGCTGGCCGCTTCGCGACCCAGGAACTTGTCGTATTCTGCAGCACCGAAGATGGCATCGAGATTATTGACTTCTCCGATGGTGAAGAGCCCCGGCAGCGGTCGTTCATTCCGTATGCTGGTCGGAACAATCCCATCCGAGTCAGCGGCTCGGTCGCGATGTCTTCGGGACAGGATGGTCGCTTGCACGCGTTCGATGTGCGAGATTTGGATCGGCCCGAAGTGTTGGGAAACTTCGTCGGTCGAGGTCTCGACCTTGTACTGACCGATGGGCTGGCCATCCTGATTCGCGATCGGATCACATTCGTCGATCGAACCGATCCCGCCAACATGCGGGAGGTCGGTTTCTTGACGATCACGCCGACGCTGCCCAGGTGGGGCGTTGCACGCGACGGCGTGTTGTATGTGGCTGCTGGTGAGTCGATCTACATCATCGATTTTTCTTCATGCGAACCCTGCCGTGCGGATCTTGATGAGAGCGGCGTGCTCGACCTCTTCGACTTTCTCGAGTTCCAACGGCTCTTTATGGCTGGCAACGTTCGGGGCGACTTCGACGGCGATGGCTCGTTGACGGTGTTCGACTTCCTGGCGTTCCAGAACGCTTTCCAAGCCGGCTGCTGACGACCCGCACGGTTTGCTCGGAATCCTCGACGGCTCCGGCTGGCGGGCGCATCCTCCATGGCCACGATGATCCGTCGGCTGGTCGAACGTGCGGTCGCATTCGAAGAGGGCGAGCTTGCCCCGGCGGTGCTGTCGGCGGCGTACTTCTTTTGCCTGCTGTTCGGCTACTTCATGCTGCGGCCGTTGCGCGACGCGATGGGGCTGGCGAGCGGCGTGGACAGCCTGCGGTGGCTGTTCCTGGGCACCCTGGCTGTCATGATCTTGGCCAACCTCGTCTTCGCTGCGATCGCCTCGCGTGTGCCGCGGCGGGTGTTCGTGCCGCTGGTGTATGGCTTCGGCGTGGCGTGTCTTGTCGGATTCCTGCTCGCGTTCCTTGCTCTGGGCGAGGCGCGTTCCGAGACGGTGGGCAAGGTCTTCTACGTCTGGCTGAGTGTCTTCAACCTGATGGCGACCGCCGTATTCTGGGGCTTCATGGCCGATATCTTTAAGAAGCCGCAGGCCGCACGGTTGTTCGGCTTCATCGCGGTGGGGGGCACGGCCGGCGCAATCTGCGGTTCGGCATGGACGGGGCTGCTGTCGGAAGCAATCGGCACCGTCGGCTTGTTCGCCGGCGCATCGTTCCTGATCCTGTGCGCAGGGGCGCTGGCGATCGTGCTGGATCGCGTGGCCGAAGGTCGCCGCATGGGCTCGGCGGGGCACACGCTCGACGCGGGCGGTGCCCTCGGCGGAACGAGCTGGCAGGGCGTGGTCGACGTGCTGCGATCGCCGTACCTGATGGGCATCGCCTGTTACGTCGCGGCCTTCACCATCGGTTCCACGCTGCTGTACTTCGAGAAGATGCGCATCATCGAGGGCTTTGCCGAGACGACCGAGTCGCGGGCGCAGGTACTGGCGTGGATCGAGCTGGGCGGCCAGACGCTCACCGTCCTGCTGCAGCTCTTCGTGACCGGACGCCTCATGCGCCGCCTGGGCGTGGGGGCGCTGCTGGCAGTGGTGCCGATGGTCACGGTCATCGGGTTCGTGGGCCTTGCCACGGCCCCGGTGCTTCTCGTGCTGGCGGCCTTCGAGGTCGCTCGGCGAGCGAGCCACTATGCGCTGAGCAAGCCAGCACGCGAGGCGCTCTTCACGACCGTGCCCAGGACCGACAAGTACAAGGCCAAGGGCATCATTGATACGTTCGTCTACCGCGGCGGCGACACGGCGGGCACCGTTGCCGATGCGGCACTGGCCGCCGCGGGCCTGGCCGCCGCATGGCTGGCGGTGCCCCTGGGCATCGGGTCGCTCGTTGTCGGCGTCTGGCTCGGCCGGCGTTCGAACGATGCCGAGCCTGCCGCGTCACCTGCGCCCGACGTGCCAGGGGCCGCGCCCGCATCACTGGCCATTCCCGCGAACACCCACGTATAACACCCCGATGAGGATTACGCCATGCAACAGACCCGTCGAGAGTTCCTGTTGACCGCCTCGGCCGCCAGCGCCGCCGCCCTGCTTGGGTTGGGCCCGTGGACGCAGCATGCCTTCGCGAGGGGGAAGGCTTCGAAGAAGCTGAAGATCCTGTTCCTTGGTGGCACGGGCATGCTCGGGCCGCACGTCATTCGAATCCTGCTCGACCGCGGGCACGAGGTCACACTGTTCAACCGCGGCAACCGCGATGAGATGTTCCCAGACCTGGAGTTCATCCAGGGCAACCGCATCGTCGATGTCGAGCCCGGTCTCAAGCCACTTCAAGAGGAGATCGACAAGGGGCGCACGTGGGACGCGGTCATCGATACCGCCAGCGTGCACACGTGGGTCGAGAACAGCGCCAGGCTCTTGAAGGACAGCGCCGACCACTACACCTACATCTCGTCGCTGAGCGTTTACGCCGACAACAGCCAGGTCGGCCTCGACGAAGACGACGCCGTGGCGACCATGCCCGACGAGGTTGCCGACGGCATCACCGCCCTGCCCTACGACATGCAGTATTACGGCGCCGTGAAGGCCCGCAGCGAGGCCGCGGCGCGTCGGCACTTCCCGGGCAAGGCGCTCATCCACCGCCCGGGCCTGCTCGTCGGCCCGAGAGACTTCACGCACCGCTTCACGTACTGGCCCCACCGCGTGCGCCAGGGCGGCGAGGTGCTGGCGCCCGGTGAGGCGGGCCACCCGTTGCAGTTCATCGACGTGCGAGACCTCGCCGCGTTCATGGTGCTGGGCATCGAGCAGGGGACGACGGGCACCTTCAACGTCAACGGTCCGGTCTCTGATGAAGGTGGGGGCGGCATGACCATCGGAAAGCTGCTGGAGGCCTGCAAGCAGGTCACCGGAAGTGACGCGACGTTCACCTACGCCGAGGGCGACTGGCTCGCGAGCCAGGGCGTCAACGCATGGGCTCAGATGCCGGTGTGGATTCCCCCGGGCCCCGAGACGGCCGGCTTCCACACGCGCGATCTCTCGAAAGCGGTGGCCGCCGGCCTGGTCACGCGGCCGCTGGAAACCACCATCGCCGACACGCTCACGTGGCTTGACGAGGAGTACGTGCCCACATGGAAGAACGCCATGGCCGACCGCGGCGAGGCCGACGCCGCGTTTAGCTTCGGCGGCAACCGCCCGGGCATCACGCGTGAGCGCGAGGCCGAGCTGCTGGCCATGTGGAAGGCACGCGACGAGTCAACCCAAGAGGCGAACTCCTAGCCGATTGCCCGCTCGAGGTCGGCGACCAGGTCATCGACATCCTCGATGCCCACGCTCAGGCGCACGAGATTGTCGGCGATGCCCAGCTTCTTGCGCTGGTCGGTCGGCACGCTGGCGTGGGTCATGATGGCCGGGTGCTCGATGAGGCTCTCGACCCCGCCCAGGCTCTCGGCCAGCGCGAAGATCTTCACGGTCTCCAGCATCTTGCGGCTCTCGTCCAAGCCGCCCTTCAGGTAGATCGTCACCATGCCACCGAAGCCGCGCATCTGCTTCTTGGCGATGGCGTGCTGGGGGTGGCTCTCCAGACCCGGGTAGAACACCTTGTCGACCTTCTTGTGAGCCTCGAGGTACCTGGCGACCTTGGCCGCGTTGTCGCAGTGCCGATCCATGCGCACGTGCAGGGTCTTGGTGGACCGCAAGAACAGGAAGCACTCCTGGATGCCCGGCACGGCGCCTTCCGAAAGCTGCAGGAACTTGAGCTTCTTGTGGATCTCCTCGTCGTTGACGATGAGCGCGCCGCCGATGGCGTCGCTGTGGCCGCCGAGGTATTTCGTGAGCGAGTGGCACACGATGTCGGCGCCAAGCTTCAGCGGGTTCTGCAGGTAGGGGCTGGCGAAGGTGTTGTCGACGGCGACCATCGCGCCCGCCTGCTTGCCCATCTCGGCCAGGACGGCGATGTCGATGATCTTCAGGGTCGGGTTGGTGGGCGTCTCGATCCACACCAGCTTGGTGTTCTTGCGGATGGCCTTCTTCGCCGCGTCGTGGTCGGTCATGTCCACCAGCGTGCTCTCGATGCCAAGCTGGGCGAACACGCGATGGAAGATGCGGTTGGTTCCCCCGTAGACGTCGTCGCAGAGAACGACATGGTCTCCGGCTTCCAGAAGATGGATCACTGCGCCCGTGGCTGCCACGCCGCTGGAGAACGCCAGTCCGTGCTTGCCGCCCTCAAGAGAAGCCAGGTTCGCTTCCAGGGCCGTGCGCGTGGGGTTGGCCGCCCGGCTGTAGTCATACTCGCCGATGATCTCGCCCGGGCTCTTCTGCACGTACGTCGAGGTCTGGTAGATGGGCGTGCAGATGGCCCCTGTGGAAGGATCGGGGCTCTGGCCGGCGTGGATGGCCCTGGTGCCAAAGCGTGCGGAGTCGTCGATCTTCATGGGCCGGGCCTTCCTTTGGGTTGCAGCCATCGGTGCGAAACGAGCCGAGCCGCAGGATAGGGGCCGGGGCCCGATGATGCCCACGCCTACCATCCCCGCTTGCCCCCCGGCCGCCGGCCATGGGGGTTTCCAAGCCAACCCGCGATCCTCGCCGCCGGCCGCGACACCGCCGCCGGGGGGGTATCGCTTCCGCGTTCGAGGGTCCATGTCCGAGGTCACCATCCGCCTGCCCGCGTTCGTGAAGACCAAGCCCCGCGTGTTCGACCTTCGAACCGCCATGAGCGGGTCTCCCAAGGCCGACGTGCTGGCGGGCCTCACCGTCGCCCTGGCCCTGGTTCCCGAGTCGGTCGCCTTCGCGTTCGTCGCCGGCGTGCCGCCCCTGGTTGGCCTCTATGCCGCGTTCATCGTCTGCCTTCTCACCAGCATCCTCGGCGGCCGGCCCGGCATGATCTCGGGGGCAACCGGCGCCATGGCCGTCGTCGTCGTCGCATTGGTTGCCAACTACGGGATTGGCTACCTCTTCCCGGCCGTCGTGCTGTGCGGCTTGATCCAGGTCGCCGCTGGCTTGCTCAGGCTGGGCAAGTTCATCCGCATCGTGCCCCATCCGGTCATGCTGGGCTTCGTCAACGGATTGGCGATCGTGATCCTGCTGGCCCAGGCCGACAGCTTCCGCTCGCTGACCGATTCGGGAACGATGGCCTTCCTCCATGGCACACCCCTGTGGATCATGCTCGCCCTGGTCGCCGGCACGGTCGCCATCATCGCCTTCCTTCCGAGGTTGACCCGCGCGGTGCCCTCGTCGCTGGTGGCCATCATCGCCATCAGCCTGGCGGCCATCGCCATCAACGCTGCGATGCCGAGCGCTGGAAGCCAGGCCCCCGTCCGCACCGTCGGCGATCTGCTGGTCGACAACACCAAGGCCGCCGCCGTGCTCGATGCCCAGCGCGCCAAGGACCAGGCGGCCATCGCCGCCGCCGCGGATGCCCTGCCCGAGGCCGTGCGTTCCTCGGTTGCGCTCCAGCCGGACGCGTCCGCCCCCGTGGCGCCCCTCACCCAGGCCGAGATCGACGCCGCCCTCGCCTCGGTCGACGAATCCGAAGTCGGCATCTCCGGCGGGCTGCCCAGGCCTGCCTGGCTGGACTTCGACCTTCCGCCCTTCACGCTCGAGACCCTCATGATCATCCTGCCCTTCTCGGTGGTCCTGGCGGGCGTGGGATTGATCGAGAGCCTGATGACCATGACGCTCGTCGACGAGCTCACGCAAACCCGCGGCAACGGCAACCGCGAGTGCCTGGGCCAGGGCGCGGCGAACATCACCTGCGGCTTCTTCGGCGGCATGGGCGGCTGCGCGATGATCGGCCAGTCCTTGATCAACGTGAAGTCCGGCGGCCGCGGCCGGCTCTCGGGCATCACCGCCGCGGCCTCGCTCCTGGTCTTCATCCTCTTCCTGGCCCCGCTCATCGAGTCCATCCCCATCGCCGCGCTGGTGGGGGTCATGCTCATGGTCGTCATTGGGACGTTCGAATGGACCACCCTGCAGACCTGGCGCAAGATCCCCAAGGCCGAGGTCCTGGTCATGCTCGTGGTCGCCGGCTACACGGTCTTCATGCACGACCTGGCGACGGCCGTGCTGATCGGGGTGATCATCTCGGCCCTCATCTTTGCCTGGAACAAGAGCAAGCACCTCTATGCGGACATCCAGTTCAACGAGCACGGCAGCAAGATCTACCAGCTGCACGGGGGCGTTTTCTTCGGGAGCGTGACCCGCTTCCGCGAGCTCTTCACGCCCGAGGCCGATCCGGACGACGTGGTCATCGACTTCTACTTCAGCAGGGTCTACGACCAGTCCGGCCTGGAGGCCATCAACACCCTGGCCGAGCGGTATACCAGCTTGGGCAAGCGGCTGCACTTGCGTCATTTGAGCGAGGACTGCCGCAGGCTCTTAGACAAGGCCGGGGACCTGGTGGAGGTCAACATCAGCGAGGATCCGCACTACCACGTGGCGACGGATCGGACGCGGTGGCGCGAGGATGCCGCGCCGGGCGGGTAGGCCCTCTTCTCGCGAAGCGAACACAAAACCCGCCCACGCCCTGTTGGGACGTGGACGGGCCACAAGGAGCAATAATCGCTCGGAGATCCGATTGCGGTTCAGGCGGCGCCCGAGTCCTTCTTCTTGGTGGTCGCCGCGGGCTTGGGCGTGGCGGTCTTGATGGAGACCGGGTTGCCGTTGCCGCTGGCGAAGGGCACGTAGATGTTCTCGCTGGTGGGGCTGGCCAGCTCGCCCCGCCTGGCGGTGACGTTGTAGACCACGCTGGTGGTGCCGCTTGCGATTGCCTGGTCGGTGAAGCTCTTGGTGCCGGTGGAGCCGATGATCGAGAAGCTCGATTCACTGTCCAGCTTGCGGCGGATCTGGAAGAAGACGCCCGTGTGGCTCGAGCCGCTGTCGCTCTTGAAGGTCAGCACGACGTTGCCGTCGTTGTCCAGGCCCGCGTCCAGGTCGTAGGGCATCGATGGGGGCGGCGCGGGCGTGCGGTCGGCGGGCTCGGGGATCTGGGCCTTGACGTACACGCTCGGATCCTTGGTTGCCTTGGCGAAGGCCTTGATGGTGGCCAGGTCGCCGGCGCCCGCTTCTCGCAGGGCCGCGGCAGCCTGGTTGGCCGCTTGGGTCGCCGACTTCTTTTCGTCGGATTTTGCCGCCTGGGCGGCCAGTTTCGATTGTGCATCGCTCAGAAGCGCCGCCAGCTCGGCGGTTGCTTCGGGTGATAACCCGATCTCGGCCGCCTTGGCGGTCCACACGGGGACGTGGCTGGCGAAGAACGCGATCATGTCCTCTTTTGACGGAGGGATCACTGACATACGAGGCTCCAATCGTGGCGCCCGCCAACCGGCGGGCTACGTTCCGGCCCGGGGCAACCCCGCCCCGCGTGCCGCTGCCCCTGTCATCGACGGGGCCGATTCCCGACTTTCGTTGGAATGTGCGATTCCATGGAAAATGGTTCCCGACCCGCCCTGTGGGGCTCTCAGGGCGGTTCTTATCGGCAGGGGGTCGGAAGATTTCGTGTCGAGTCCCGCGCCGCGGGTGTTCGCCGGGGGCCCGATGGTGCCCTGCTCGAAGGCCGCGCCTTCCTTATAGAGCGTGCCGTGGCGCTCTTTCCCTCCCCCGCTCCCAGCGGGGGAGGTGCCGAGGTCTTCCGAGGCGGAGGGGGGCTTGATCCCCGCCACCGCGACACCAACTTGGACCGTCGTAGTGAATCACAACGCCACAATCCATCCCCCAATCGGGGGATTTTGCGCCTTTCGAGGTTCTAATCGAGGCAAAACGGCTGCGGCTTCCTTCATTCCTGCCTAAAAGAACTAGGACAGCAGCACGAATGCGAAGGAGAATCATGATGCCGCACTATTGCGTGAACCGGCAGGCCCAACCGAACGGAGATCACGAGGTACACCGGTTAGACATGTGTCCGTACCCACCGGACCCGGCGAATCAACTGTCGCTGGGGTTCCACAACTCATGCCACACGGCCGTGTTCCAGGCGAAGCAAACCTATCCGAAGTCCAACGGCTGCTATCACTGCTGCCGCGAGTGCCATACGACCTGAGCCAACCGCGAGTATCTCGCACCTATCCCATCAACTCGTGCGAACGCAATCCCTCGTATGCCAGCAAGACCGCCGCCCGCTCGGCGTCGGTCATCCCCTGGAAGGTCGAGAGCATGTATTCCAGGTCGCCGGCTTCCACGCCGTACAGGATGGCGTAGGCCGCGTCGAGCTCGGCTCGCAGTTCGTCCCGCTCGGCGTCCTTCCACTTGTGCACGCCGTCAACAGAGTCCAGCGGCGCCGCATTCGGGGTGGCTGATGAGCAATGCTGCCCTACTGCGGTGACTTCCTTGAGCAGCACGAACAAAGGCGTGTCTCGCCATTACGCTTAGGGAGCACCCAAAGACAACTTGTCGCAAAAGTGCCTGGACAGAAAGAACAGCCAGGGCCATTGGCTGTGCTGAAGGATGCTCGCATTGAATCCGTCAGGGATGCCCTCAAGCGAGACAATGTCGAATAGATCGGCGATCATGTACTTGTGAGACTCTGGATCGGCCGTGCCAGGCGCAACGCATGCCCGGACCAGCGCCACGCACATCTCCAGCAGGCAACTCTTGCCACCAAGATACTGCCACCAGTCAAGTCCGATGCGAATCGTGACGGTGACCTCGACGTCGCCAAGGCGGAAGGCGCAATGCCATCGCTCATCGGGCTTCACGGTGACGGAATCGGGGTCCAGTTTGTTCACGATATTGCGAAGGATGTGCCAGTCCTTCTTGTTGGACTGGCGTGGCGTGCCATACAACGCCCCAAAGCTGAAATCGATGCTCTGAACGCCATGCTTTGATGCCCATGCCGGCGCGTGCGTCACGATCGAGTCCGCGATGTTCTCGCTAATCGAATCATTCAAGCACCGCGGGCCGCTCTTGAGTGTGGCAAGACGCAGAACGGTGTCCCCCGTCTGCAAGCCATCAAGAACCGAATTGGCTGTCTGCATCCCACTGGGAACAACTTGCCAGTTGTAGAGGGGAAGCATGACCTCCTCGGTCATCCGGCCCGCGGAAGTCTCCATCGAGGAGAACAGCTTCGCCGGCAGAATGTCCTGCTCGATCTCGCTGATCTTCGTGTAACCCCGTCGCAGGCAATAGATCATGAGCACGAACGGACTGGTTGCGAACTTCCGGAAAGGAGCGGTCTGGAGTGGCAGAGCATCGACGTGCGCCTGCATGCGCGTTCGAAACTGGGTCTCCATGCCTAGCACGCGGGTTGTCGCGTCCGGATCGGCGTCGATCTTCTTGAGTCCTTCGAGCAGATCCAGCTTGGAAAGCTCCAAAGGCGCTGGCCTGGGCATTCCAGGGTGCGATGTTGCCATAGTGGTTCTGCTTCCCTAAATCGAACTGACCTTGCGTCTCGTCTTGGGTCCGGCGTATGTCGCGTCACCAGCGGCTTCGCCGTCCTTCCACACGAACGTCTTTCCGTCCTTGAACCACTGCCTCGTGCGGACGTGGGACTGCACGTAGACGACTCGATAGGCCGAGGGTGCCGCGGCGTACGGCTTCCATCGCCGAGTTGCGATCTTGTCCAAGGCGTCGGCGATGACTTGGCCAGCGACCACGCCCAATCGGACGGGCACGGCGTTACCCACCTGCGCATACTGCTCGGAAGTTCGCCCCGCGAACACCCAATCGTCTGGGAACTCCTGGATCCTGGCGTATTCGCGGATCGACAGCGCCCTGGTTTCCGTCGGGTGGCACAGCGACGTGCTGGCGTGGTTGGGCATGGTCACCAGCGTCGGACATGGCAGGTCGTAGGTCAGCCGCCTCCACCAGCCGCTCCGCCCGCCCTTGGCGTGCCATGCACGGCCCATCGACTCTCGTTGCACGTCCTCGGGCAGGCTCCTCCAGTTGGAGCCCGGCGGGACCATCTCGAGGTAGCCCTTCTTGCGTGGGCTGAAGTCCATGACCACCGGGCTCTCCTCCTTGAGATCCCCGATCGCATCACGGAGCGTGGCCCAAGGCAGCGGTTTGGGACCAGCGGCGGCGAACAAGCCCTCGCTCGCCGAATCATCCGCCCAGCTCGCCGCGTGTGTGGGATCCGGGAAGTCCACTCGGGCGTTGAAGCGGTTCCCGATGAAGATGGCTCGCTCCCTGATCTGCGGGGCGCCGTAGTTGACCGAGTTTACCTCGAAGCAATCCATGTGATAGCCCGGGTCGGCGACCTTCTGGAGGTCGTGGGCAAAGGTGCGAACGACCGAGCCCGGTTGCTCGTCATCGGCCAAAGGCGGGCCGCCCTTCCCGGGACGGTCGGCGATGGCCCGGTGACGCAGGGCCGCCGACAGCAACCCTCGGACGTTCTCCATCAGGAAGAACTTCGGCTGCATGTGCTCGACGAACCGCAGGTACTGCCAGAGGAGCGTCCCGCGCGGATCCTGAACGGTACCGCGCTTCCCCGCCGTGCTGAATGACTGGCAGGGCGGGCCGCCGACGACCACATCCACCTCGCCCGGTTGCAACCCGATCGCGTCGAGCACATCGGCGGGGTCGATCGAGGAGATGTCTCCCTCGAAGACCTTGAGGTCTGGACGCAATGTCCCCTTGGCGATGTTGGCCCGGATCGTGTCGCAGAACGCGGGTACCTTCTCGACGCACGCCACGACCTCGAAACGCCCGGTCCGTTCCAGGCCAAGATCCAGGCCCATGCCCCCCGAGAAGAGCGAGACGACGCGGTACGGCTTGGAGCGATCCTTGCTCATGGGTAACCCTATCCGTATGGCCCGGGCGGACCCCGGCGGCTGCATTGGCTCGAGCGTGGCGTGTCCGGCCGCTGGCTTGGGCCAGTACCCTCGCCACTCCGGTTGCGGCATTCAGTCCAGTGTACCGCCGCCGGGGTGTGGTGATGAGAGTGCTTAAAGGGTGGTGCCGGGGATGAACAAAGCCCGCTGCCGCCTCAGACGCCGCTCTCCGGCCCGTTTCTGGGCCTCGAACAGCGCGGGGGCCGCGGGGGCGGGGTCGTCCTTCTTGGGCTTCCTGGCCATGGCGTTGGTGATCCCTGTGGGCTGGGTGTGTCCGTGCGGCCCGGGTGGCGGGGCTGAGAAGTCCGCAGGATAGGGGGAACATCGACCAACCGCAGGCACGGCGGCTACCGGCCGTTCTGGCTCGATCGCGTTCGAGGCCAAGGAACCGAGCAACCGTCTCGCCATTTCCCCGCCCACCGCCTCACGGCGAGGGTTCGTCGGAGATAGCCCGGCGTTCGGCGGTGGGGTCGGGCTCTGGGTGGCCGCGTGCGGGGTCGGTGGCCCTCACGGGCTCGTGGGGGCGATTGGCGGGCGATATCCGGACGCCGGCGCGGGGGCGTGGGGCGTTCTCGGGTCCATCATGGTTCCTGTTGTTTCCATCATGGTTCCTGTGAAGTCCATCATGGGAGCTGTGATGTCCATCATGGTTCCTGTGAAGTCCATCATGGGAGCTGTGATGTCCATCACGGTTCCTGTGAAGTCCATCATGGAAGCTGTGATGTCCATCACGGTTCCTGTGAAGTCCATCATGGGAGCCGTGGTGTCCATCATGGTTCCTGTGAAGTCCATCATGGGAGCTGTGGTGTCCATCATGGTTCCTGTGAAGTCCATCATGGAAGCTGTGGTGTCCATCACGGTTCCCGTGGCGTCCGGCGTGGTCGGGGATCGTCCCGGCCCGGGGGCCGCGGCGGGCGTCCGGGAAACCGGGCGTTGCGGGCCGGCCCTGGCCGGTTTCCCGGGGGCACGGGCGATGGGGGCTTTTGCCGCTAGCATGATCGGACCAGCGGCCCCGGATGCGGGCATCGGCCCGGATCCCCTACCCCCCAACGGAGTTGGCGTGACCGTCCGGCAGTTCTTCTTCGGGTTCGTCGCCGCGGCCGTGGCCTGCGGCGTGCTTTGTGCCATCTTCTGGCCCGTGGGCCTCTGGGCGTTCCTCGTGCTGGGGCCCGTGCTCATCCTGGGCTTCTACGACGCCTTCCAGACCGAGCACACCATCCTGCGCACCTTCCCCGTGCTCGGCCACGGGCGGTACCTCATGGAGATGGTCCGCCCCGAGATCCAGCAGTACTTCATCGAGAGCTCGCTGGAGGCCTACCCCATCGAGCGCGAGTTCCGCAATGTTGTGTATGCGCGAAGCAAGAACGAGTTGGAGACGGTTCCGTTCGGTTCTCACAGGGACATGTACGCCGCGGGCTTCGAGTGGGCCGAGCACTCCATCGCCCCGGCCAAGGTACTGGAAACACCGCCAAGGATCGTCTTCGGCGAGGGCCAGTGCCAGAAGCCCTACAGCGCCTCGCTCTTAAACATCTCGGCCATGAGCTACGGCTCGCTGTCGCCCAACGCGATCCGCGCCCTGAACAAGGGCGCCGCCATGGGCGGGTTCTTCCACAACACGGGCGAGGGGGGCATCAGCCCGCACCACCTCGAGCACGGCGGGGACCTGGTCTGGCAGATCGGCACCGGGTACTTCGGCTGCCGCAATAAAGACGGCAGCTTCAACCCCGAGATCTTCCAGAAGAACGCCACCAGGGACACCGTCCGGATGATCGAGCTGAAGATCTCCCAAGGAGCGAAACCCGGGCACGGCGGGGTCCTGCCCGGGGGGAAGGTGACGAAGGAGATCGCCGAGATCCGCGGGTTGGAGGTGGGCAAGACGGTCATCAGCCCGCCGGGGCACAGCGCCTTCGGCTCGCCGGTGGAGCTGCTGGCGTTCATCACGAAACTCAGGGAGCTCAGCGGGGGCAAGCCGGTGGGCTTCAAGCTGTGCGTGGGAAGGTACGACGAGTTCTACGCCATCTGCAAGGCGATGGTGGCCACCGGGATGCGGCCGGACTTCATCACGGTGGACGGCGCCGAGGGGGGCACGGGGGCCGCGCCCCTGGAGTTTTCCAACTCCATCGGCATGCCGGCACACGACGCGTGGATCTTCGTGCATAATGCCCTGGTTGGTGTGGGTTTGCGAGAGCACATCAAGATCATCGCCAGCGGCAAGATCATGACCGGCTTCCACATGCTCCGCGCCCTGGCCCTGGGGGCCGACGCGTGCAACTCGGCCCGGGGCATGATGTTCGCGCTGGGATGCATCCAGGCGCTGCGCTGCAACACCAACCGCTGCCCGACGGGCGTGGCTACGACCGATCCGAGATTGGCCACCGGCTTGGTCGTGCCCGACAAGGCCGAGCGGGTGAAGAACTTCCACGCGGGAACCGTCAAGGGCTTTTTGGAACTCCTGTCGGCCGTGGGCCTGCGCCACCCCGACGAGCTGCGACCCAACCACGTCAACCGCCGCATCGGCGACACCATGATGGCCAACTACCGGGATCTTTATGACTGGGACGAGCCCGGCGTGCTGCTGACCGTCGACGGCACGCCCGCCGACCAGACCGAGGCGAGCACCAACGGCCGGGCGGCGGCATGGCTGCGGGCCGACAAGGACCACTGGGCCTACCCGATGCACGCCAGGCCGACGGGCACGGACCCCGACGCGGGCCAGGAGGAGGCCCCGGTGGAGACGTCCCGCTAAATCGGGGCGGATGCGGGAGCTCGCCCAGCCCGCCAGGACAGCCAGAGGAGCACCAGGGCCACCAGCAGGAGCGAGGCGCTGGTGGCGATGGCGGCGGTGAGGCCCATGGGGGCCGATGGGTGGATGGTGGTCCGCGTGGGGGTCGCGGTGACCTCGCCGAGGACCAGGAAGCGGCCGAAGTACAGGTGCGCGCGCTCGCTGGGGCGGATGGTGCGCAGGCGGCCGGTGTGCTTCTCGCTCGTGACGATCCCCAGGCTGCCGGCGAGGTTGCGCCGCATGGGCTCGGGCTCGTCGCCGGCGGGGTCGAAGCCCAGCCGCACGGCCATGGCGGACACGCCCTCGGGCAGGCCCGTGCCCCGCTGGGGTGATCCGCCCATCGTGTCGGTCAGCGTCCAAGCTTCGGAGCCGATGGACCAGCGCAGCGTGGCGGTGGGGGCGTTGGTTCTCAGCGTGTCCCACGGGCTGGGCAGGGCGCCGGCAACCGCGGGGGCGGGCGGGGGCGCGGTCATGCCGTTGACCGAACCGCCCATGGGGTTGGCCAGCTGCCACTTCATGTAGTCGCTCATCGCCATGGGGTCGGTGTTCCACGTGCTCGAGGCGCCCTGGACCGCCGGACCGTGCATGAGGTGCAGCGTGGCGGTCCCTCCCAGCGCGGGCCGGTCGGTGGCGCCCGCGGGGAGCGTGGCCGGACCGATCAGCTCGCGGCTGAGCTCGGCGACGACCTCGAAGGGCTGGTCGGTCGCCGGGTCGCGATCGGTCGTCCGCAACGCGGCACGCGACTGCCATCGTTCGAGCTGCGCCGAGCCGACCGACCACTCGTTCGCCCACCGTGCGGCCACCGGCGCCAGCCAGATGGACCCCAGCGCCCACACCCCCAGAAGAAACACGCCAAGCACGAACACCGGCGGCGCCCACCTCGAAGGCGTGGCCCGGCCATCGAGACCCACCGTGGCGTACAAGGAACCACACTCGGGGCAGGTGTCGATAGAACCCAGAGAAGTCGCCGGATGCCCGCACGCGCCGCAGAGCATCGTGCCCGGGCCGGACCGCTTGATCGCCCGGCGGACACGCATGGCCCTGGGGCTGAGCCCGATCGCCGCCGCCAGGAACCACACCGCCGCCAACGCGAGCAGGCCAAGGGCGAAGATTCGGATGGTGGCCTCGTGTGGCACGTCCCTGGCCTCCGGTGCGCCCGCCGCCGCCTACGGATACGCCGGAAAGTCCACGCCCGCGAGCTGCGCCGCGTAGTTCGCGTGGCGCCCGGCCGAGGAGGTGTACAGCGGGCGGTTCACCTGGTCGTAGCTCAGCGTCCGCAGGGTCCGCCTGGTCTTGTAGAAGTCCCGGCAGGCCTCGTCCCATGGAAGGCCCAAAAACTCGATGACACGCGGCAGCTGCGTGGCGGGATCGCTCACGAGCTGCTCGTAGCGCACCTCGAGGAACGGCACGTCCAGCGCCCGCTTCCAGTGGTCCATCAGGCGTTCGGATTGGGCCCAGGCGTGGGCGACGCCCTGGATGCTGGTGGTCCAGGGCATCGCGTCGTTGTTGAAGGCCCCCATGTAGCACGAGATGGCCACGTCCCTGGGGTCTCGGCGGATGTGGATGATGCGGGTCCTGGGAAAGAGCCTGGCGATCAGCCCCGCGATGCGCGTGTTGCCGATGGCCTTGTTGGCGATGCGCTCGGCCCCGGGGGCCATCTTCGCGACCTCGCGGACGTAGTCCTCGGCCGCCCGCGTCCACTTGAAGCGGTTGAGGCTGCCGAACCGCTTGCCCGCCGGGGCGTCGGGCTTGTACGCGGCCATGGCCTGGGCGAAGAACCGCTCGAGGGTGTCAAGCTCCCCAACGCCCGCCGCCCTGGGGTGCGCGTGGATGATCTGGTCTAAAAGGCTGGTGCCCGAGCGGGGCATGCCCGCGATGAAGACCGGAATCTCGCTCTCGCACGAGCTCTCGGGAAAGCTGGCCATGTTCTCCTTCGACCAGGTCTCGATGATGGCCGTCGTCTCACGCTCGTATCGCTCTGGATCGAACGGCTTCGCATCAAGCTCGTTGCCGGCGGTGGCCGCGGCGAAGGCGTCGGCGTAGTTGCCCGCGCGGTCCAGCGCTTTTGCCTTCAAGTGCCACGCCGCGCTGCGCAGCTCGTGGGGCGTGTCGACCGCGCCGCTGAGCTCGTCGATGATCTCGATCGCCTTGTCGTAGTCGGTGTCCTGCACCAGCAGCTTGGCGCGCTCGTAGCGCAGGTGGGGCGGCAGCGGCCGGTTCTTCTGTTCCAGCTGGGCGGCCATGTCGTCCACCACGGCCCGGGCTTCCTCGGTCCGGCCGGCCTCCTCGAGACATCCGGCCCGGTGGATGCGAAGCGGCACGTCGCCGGGGAGCATCTCCAGGGCCTTGTCGCACAGCTCCAGGGCCAGCTCGGTGTTCGCCGCCCGGCGTTCGAGACGGCTGAGCACCGCGAACGCCCCGGCGTTGGGCCCCTGCCCGAGCGCCTTGCGGCCGTGGTGGCGCACCTGCTCGGTGTCGCCCGTCCGCTCGGCGATGGCCGCCAGGAACAGGTGCAACTGGGGATCGCCGGGCATCTTCTTGAGCCCCGCCAGCGCCAGCGTGTGCGCCTCGGCGAGCTGGCCCCGCTCGAAGGCGTGCTGCACGGGATCGACGATCTTGCGGCGTCGCTGGACCTGCTGGGGGCTCAGACGCATCTTTGTGTAGCCGGTGCTCATCGCGAGGATGATACCGAAGCCGCCCGCGTGCGGGCGGGCGTGTCACACCCCCGCCGGCTGCATACCCGCCATCACGCCGTTGCCGCCGGCCCCGCCCGCACGCGCCAGGTGCTCGATGAGGTCGATCTCGCTGAGCACGCCGACGATCCTGCCATCGCTGACGACGATGGCCGCCTGCTGCTCCCCGAACACGCCGTAGAGCTCTTCGACCCGGGCCGAGGGGCTCAGGATGCCGCCGATCTGCGTCTCGATGTCGCTGACCGGGCTGGTGATGGTGACCTCGTCCTTCTGGAGCCCGCGGAGGATGTCGACCTCGTGCACCATGCCCAGGGGCTTGCCGGCGTCGTCGGTCACCGGCACCTGGCTGATGCCGTGGCGGCGCATGAGGTCGATCGCGTCGCGCAGCGACTTGTCCTCGTGCACGGTGATGACCGTCGCGCCCTTGTCGATGAGGTCGCCCACCACGCCCAGGCCGCGGGGCGCCTCGAGCAGGCCGTGCATCTTCATCCACTCGTCGTCCAGATACTTGGTGACGTACCGGCTGGCGGCGTCGGGGCAGATCGCGATGACGCTCTTGCCGGTACCTAATCGCTTGGCGACCTCGACGGCCACGTGCACCATGCCGCCGCTGGACCCGCCGCAGAACAGGCCCTCCTCGCGGATCAGCCGCCGCGCCATCGTGAAGCACTCGTAGTCGTTCACCTGGTGCATCTCGTCGACCACGCTCGGGTCGAACGCCCGGCAGACGATGTCCTCGCCCAGGCCCTCGACCTTGTAGACGTAGGGCGTGCTGGGCTCGCCGGTGTTGAACACGCTGAAGTGCACGCTGCCCAGGGGGTCGACGCCCACGATGAGCGTCTTCGCGTTCTTCTTCTTGAAGAAACGCCCGATGCCGCTGATGGTGCCCCCCGTGCCGGTGCCCACGACGATGGCGTCGACGTTGCCGCCCTCGGATTGCTCGTACAGCTCCGGCGCCGTGGTCAGCTCGTGGGCCTCGATGTTCCACTGGCTGTGGTACTGGTCCATGTAGAACGCCCCGGGCGTCTCGGTGGCGACCTTCTTGGCCCGGTTGACGTAATGGTCGGGCGAGTCGCCCGGCACGTCCGTCGGCGTGATGATGACCTCGGCCCCGAAGGCCCGCAGCCCATCGATCTTCTCGCGGCTCATCTTGTCGGGCATCGTGAACACCGCGCGGTAGCCCCGGGCCGCCGCCACCATGGCCGCCCCCATGCCGGTGTTGCCGCTGGTGTTCTCGACGATCGTGCCGCCGGGCTTGAGCAGGCCCTCTTCTTCGGCCCGGCGGATGATGTGCCAGGCCATGCGGTCCTTGATGCTGCCCGCCGGGTTCATGAACTCACACTTGGCGTAGACCGTGGCCGCCCCGGGGGGGACGACCTTGTTCAGGCGGACCAGGGGGGTGCGGCCGATGGCGTCGAGGATGGTGTCGTAGGCGTGCATGTCCAGTTTCCCACGGGGTTTAGGGGCGTTGGCGGTCGCGATAGAGCGGCAAGACCAGCCGCCCGGACAGAGGGTAGGGGGAACTGACGCCACCCGCCGTGCGAAGCGGGACGCAGCACCGGGGTTCTCCCGGCCATTCTTGGGCTTCATTACGATGAGAGAGTGAACCATGAACACCCGTGCGATAGCGATGCTGGGCTTCGGGCTCGCCACCACCCTGGCGGCAGGGCAGACCGTGCCCGATGTGGGGATCGTCATGGAAGTCGACAACCCGGACCTGCGGCCGGGCGAGAGCACCACGGTGACGCTCTCGGCGGCATGGCTGGGCGCATCCACACGCACGTACGACATCGCACGGGTCGACACGAACCTGCTCGCTTCGACGGGCGGACTCGGGTTGAGCGATCCGATGCTGCTGGCGCCCATGAACGGACCCGGGACGCTTGCTGGCGAGATATCCGCCACCGGCGTCGACGGCATCCTCGCGGGCAAGCTCAACTGGCCGTTCCCGATCTTCCCGCCTCCGCCCTACCCGCTCCCCTTCTGGCAGGTTACCTATACCGCGCCGGCCGAAATCACGGCCCCATTCGAGGTCGAACTCTCGACCCTCACGACCAGATTCGATGCCTACATCGAGATGACCAGCCACGAGACCGTGGCGCTGATCGACGAGGTCGTGGAGGGGGAGGCGACCATCCGCGTTATTCCAGGGCCGGGTAGCGGCGTTTTGCTCGTGGCTGGTGCGTGCTGGACAGCCCGGCGGAGGCGATAGACCCGTTCGAGCGCAGGCTCATCGGGTTCGCCCATCTTGCCGATACCATTACCCATGGACGACGCCCCCGCCCGCATCTTCACCCTTACCCTCAACCCCTGCATCGACATGGGGGTCGAGGTCGAGAAGGTCGAGCCCGAGCACAAGCTCCGCTGCGCCAAGCCCAGGCGTGAGCCCGGCGGCGGGGGGCTGAACGTCACCCGGGCCATCGCCGAGATCGGCGGCAAGTCGACGGCGGTCTTCCCCGCAGGCGGCAAGGTGGGCGACCTGCTCAAGTTTCTCGTGGGCTTCTACTGCACGGGCAAGTCCTGCGACCAGCGGGGCGTGCCCGTCCGAGCGCCCACGCGCGAGAACGTCATCGTCACCGAGACAAGCACCGGCAACCAGTTCCGCTTCAACATGCCCGGCGCCGAACTGAGCGATGACGAGGCCGACGCGTGCCTCGGGGCCCTGGTCGACGGCGTCGGCTCGATCGAGGGCGGCGGGCTGGCGGTTATCAGTGGCAGCCTGCCCCCGGGCGTCGAACCCCCGTTCGTGCGGACCATCATCGAACGCGTGCGAGCGGTCGGCGGCCGCGTCGTCGTAGACAGCTCGGGCCCCGCGCTGCGAGAGGCCCTCGGCATGGGCGTGTGCATGGTCAAGCCCAACCGCCGGGAACTGGCCAACACCGTGGGCCACATGGATCCTGACGAGGCCGACCCCGCCGTCGTGGGCGCCGCGGCCATCGAACTCGCCCAGAAGCACAACATCACCTACGTCCTGGTCAGCATGGGCGGAGACGGCGCCGTTCTGGCCATGAAGGACGGCTACGCGTATTGCCAGGCGCCCAAGGTCGACGTCAAGAGCGCCACCGGTGCGGGCGACAGCATGGTCGCCGCTGCCGTGCTGGCCATCGAGCGAGGCTGCAGCCCCGAGGAGATCCTCCGCGACGGCGTGGCCGCGGGCGCCGCCGCCGCCATCACCCCGGGCACCGAACTGCTCAAGCGCCCCGACTTCGAGCGGCTGCGTGAGTCCATGCCCATGCCCAGGATGACGCGAGCCGCGGCAAGGGCCAAGGCATGAGCGATCACGAGAACAAGCCGGGCGTCATGCGGTCCCTGGGCGCCTTCGTCGGCGAGATCGTCAAGGCCGTCAAGACCGACCCGCAGAAGTACGACGAGCGTCGCCCCCGCGAGATCGGCGACGATGACGAGGTCATCCTCCGTCGCACGACGACGACCGTCGACGAGGTGCGGATCCGCAAGAGCGACGAAGCGTGAGGTCGCTTAGAGCTTGTAAACCTCGCGCAGCTTCCCGCCCAGGTAATCCATCAACGGCTGGCTCTCCAGCGGCCGTCCGGTCACCTTCTCGCACAACTCGCCAGCGCCGTACCGCCGGCCGTGCGCATGGATGTTCTCGTTCAGCCACGTCTTGAGCCGGCCAAAGTCGCCCTTGGCGAACTCGTCCTCGAGCCCCGGCAAGTCCTTCTGGATCGTCTGCCAGAACTGGGCGGCGTAGAGATTCCCAAGCGTGTACGTCGGGAAGTAGCCGAACAGACCAAAGCTCCAGTGCACGTCCTGCAGGCAGCCGTTGGTGTCGTTGGGCACGTCCAGGCCCAGCAGTTCCTTGAACCGCTCGTTCCAAGCGCCCGGCAGGTCGCCGACGGCCAGATCGCCCGAGAGCATCGCCCGCTCGATGCCGAAGCGGAGCATGACGTGCAGGTTGTACGTGCCCTCGTCGGCCTCGACTCGGATGTACGTCGGCCGCACGATATTCACCGCGCGGTAGACCTCCTCAAGGTCGTAGTTGCCAAGCTCGGCGAACTGGTCGCACGCTTCCCGGTAGATCCACCGCCAGAATGACTGGCTGCGGCCGACCATGTTCTCCCACATGCGGCTCTGGCTCTCGTGGATGCCCAGCGAGATGTCGTCGGCCAGCGGCGTGCCGAAGCTATTGATCTGCTCGCCGCCGGGGCCCTCGTGCGTGCCGCCCTTGGGCAGGCCCTGCTCGTACATGCCGTGCCCGGCCTCGTGCATCGTGCCATAGAGGGCTCCGGGAAAGTATTTCTCGTCGTATCGCGTCGTGAGCCGCGTGTCGCCCGGCGCCAGCCCCTCGCAGAAGGGGTGCGTCGTGATGTCCAGCCGTCCGGCGTCCAGGTCGAAGCCGATGGCCTTGAGCACGTGCATGCCCAGTGCGTGCTGGCGGTCCTCGGGCGCGTGCACCTTCGTCGGCGCATCATCGGGGGCGTTGCCGCTCTCGGTGAGCTCCTTGACTAGGGCCGAGAGCTTCTCGCCCAGCGGCGTGAAGACGCTCTCGACTTCCTTCGCCGTCGCGTTGGGCTCGTATTCGTCGAGCAGCGCGTCGTAGAGCTCGCCCTCGTAGCCGTACGCCTCAGCCTTCTGCCGCGACAGGTCGACCATCTTGCCAAGCCAGGGCTCAAAGGTCTTGAAGTCGTTGTTCTTGCGCGCGTCCTTCCAGACGTCCTGGGCCTTGCTGCCCGTCCTTGCGAGCTCCTCGACAAGCGACTTTGGCAGCTTCGTGCGCTTGTCGTAGTCACGCCGAAACTCGCGAACGCACGCGCGCTGCTGGTCGTTCAGTGTTGCGTCCTCGGCGGCCGAGATGAGGTCGCCAAGTTCGCTCGACGTACCGCGCTCGTGCATCATGCCCGCCAGAAGCGCCATCTGTTCGGCACGGGCGTCGCCGCCGGCCCGGGGCATGTAGGTTTCCTGGTCCCAGGCGAGCAGGGCGGCAACGGACTTGAGCGTGGCACCCTGACGCCCATAGGCGCACAACTCGGCGTACTTCGACATGCGGCATTCTCCGTAGGAAATCTGGAGCGGTCGTACTTACTCGGGCAGCTTGGCCAGCTCGGCCTCAACGCGCTCAGCGAGACGCGAGATGGTGTCGACCGAGAAGTCCAGCTTGATGCCCGCGGCTTCGAACAGTTCGGGAAGCGGACGCGAGCCGCCCAGCGACAGGGCGTGCAGGTAGGCGTCGATGGCCGTCGATTCACCCTCGTCCAGCGAACGCATCCACAGCTGGAGTGCCCCCAGCTGGGCGATGCCGTACTCGATGTAATAGAACGGATGGCTGAACAGGTGGAGCTGCCGCTGCCACTGCGTCTCGCGCTCGCGCTGAAGCCCGTCCCACGACACGTCGTTGCCGAACCGCTTGTCCAACTCGAGCCAGTGCTGGGTCCGCTCTTCGTGCGTGTGCTCGGGGTTCGAGTAGATGAAGTGCTGGAAGGCATCGATTGTCGCGATCCACGCCAGCATGGAGACGCTGCCCTCGAGCTGCTCGCGCATGGCCCGGGCGTGGTTGGCCTCGTCGCTGTAAAAGCCCTTGGCCCCGCCCCAGTGCGGCATGCTCAGCAGTTCCATCGACATGCTCGCCACCTCGGCGAACTCAATCGGGCTGTGCCGATAGTGCAGCAGCGGCTCGTCCTTGCACATCATGCTGTGGAAGGCGTGTCCCGCCTCGTGCACCATGGTCTCCACGTCGCGGTGCAGGCCCGCGGCGTTCATGAAGATGAACGGCTCACGCACGCGGTCGCGCATGTACTGGTATCCGCCCGGGCCCTTGCCCTTGCGGCTGTCCAGGTCGAGCTGCGCGCCGTTGGCCGGGCCGTCGCTGTTGCTGCCATCGCCCAGCGTCGCGAACATTTCGGCCAGCCGCGGATCGATCGCGTCGAACGCGGCCTTCGACTTGCTGACCAGTTCGACGCCGCCCTTGAACGGCTTGAGCGGTTGACGACCCATCGGATCGACGGCCAGGTCCCAGGGACGCAGCGGCTCGATGCCCATCTTCTCGCGGCGCTGCGCGTCCAGCCGACGCTTGAAGGGCACGACCACCTTTGCCACAGCGTCGTGGAAGTCCTTGCAGTTCGAGGGGGTGTAGTCGAAGCGATGCATGGCCGCGAACGAGTAGCCCACGAAGTCCTTGTGCCCGGCATTCTGTGCCATCTTGTGGCGCAGCTCGATGAGCCGGTCGTAGATACCGTTGATCTTGATCGCGTCCTGTAGCCTGCGCTCGGCGATGCCGCGCCAGGCCTTCTCCCGCACGTCGCGGTCGGTTTCTTGCAGGTACACCGCCATCTGCGGCAGTGTCTTCTCCTCGCCATCAAACTCAACGGTCATGGCGCCGATGGTTTCGGTGTAGGTCTGCTCGACCTTGTCGATCTCGGTCTGGATCGGCACGTTCTCGTCGCGGTAGAGCTCAACGTCGGCTTTCACGTCGCGCGAGAGTACCTCGTACCGCTCGCCGTCAATCCCAAACTTCTCGAACAACTCCACCTGCCGCTTGTCCAGTTCGAAGCCCGCGGGCTTGAGCTTGGGCGCCACGTTCTCCAGGAAGTTCGTGTAGGCCGTGCGCTTGGGCTCGCTGGCAGTGTCGCAGGTCATCGCGATGTACAGGTTCGCCTGCGCCTCGCTGCACGCGGCCTCAAGCTCGCTGCGATCTACCAGCCAGCGCTCGAGTTCGTCCTTACTCGAAACCTCGCGTGCGGCCAGTTCCTCGAAGAGCGGGCGTACGTTATCCCACTTGGTCGCGTCGATATCCTCGGGCACCAGGCCCGTCGGGGCGGCGGCGGTCGTCATGGGATGGCCCTCCTCGTGTGCTGTTTGGTCCAGAGCCAGCAGGGATCCGCCCAGCCGGCAATCGGATGGCATGATAGACAGCCGGCCAAATCGATCCTGAAGCCCCTGAAAACGAAAAAGGACCGCCCCTTCTCAGGGGCGGTCCCGATTCTTGAAAAGTCAGGCGGCTCTACTTCGCCAGGTCCCGCAGCAGTTGCTCCTGCTCGCGAACCCACTTGCGGAAGTCCTCTTCCGACGAGTTCAGGATAAACAGCGACAGGTTCGGGTTGTTGTCGACCATCCGGACGATCGACCCCAGGCTCCGGCGGGCAAAGCCAATGAACTTACCACGGTTATCCGGGTCGGCGCCCTGGGCCAGATTCACAGCAACGGTGTACCCATCAAAGTACTCGTTGATGTTGCGCTCGTCGCGGGCGGTCTGCTCGCGGAACTTCCAGAGGTGCTTGTCGGCCCGGCTCACCGGCCACGGCACGCCCTCGACCTGCTCGCCCACCCACTCGACCTCGGTCAGGCCCATGGCGTCGGCCAGTTCGTCCAGGGTGTCGGCGATGCCGGTGGCGAACCCGATCTGGGTGGCCTGCTCGCTGTTCAGGCACAGCACACGCTCGGGCTTGTTGATCACCACCTCGCCCTCGGTGTTCTGGTACATCGCGGTCACCCGGCCGTTGTCGTCCAGATCGACCGAGAGAGGCTCCATGATCTGCATCGAGCGCATGATGCGCGGGTCGTGCCCGCCCCGCTCGCTGATGAGTTCCATCAGGTACAACACCTCTTCCAGGCCCCGGCCCTTAATAGCTACCAGTGCGCCCGACCAGCCCGTCGAGGCGCCGTACGCGCCGCGTCGCATGAAGTACTGCTCCGACAACGCATGCGGTGTCATCGCGGCCGCCGAGATCGCGTAGTCGATCCACGCGACCGTGCGGAAACGCGGCTTGAACTCGTTCTCAAGCAGATCGCTGATGCGCTCGATCTCCAGCAACGCGCCGCCACCGGAGTTCACACGCAGCACCACGATGTCGATGTTGTCCTCCTCGAGCATCGGGATCGTCTCGCGCAGCGACTGGGCCGTCAGGTACGTGCCCACCATGTCCTGGCCGCTGTCCGCATCGCCGAAGCTCAGCACCACCGCACGCGGCGCGCCAGAGGAAACTCTCCGCTGCTGCGGTTCGGCCTTGGGCGTCGCGGGCTTGGCCTCACCGGGGGCCGGGTCTGTCACGCCCGGATCCGAGGGCGATTCCTCGGCCGCGTCCTCCACGTCACGCTCGATGCGCAGGACGTCGGAGGCCGAGAAAAACTGTGTCAATCCGTCGTCGGTCTTCACCCACACCGAGCCGTTGAGCTCGCGTGCGATCTCACCCTCGATGACGCGGCCATCGTTAAGGGTCACCCGATCCAGGGCCATCGCAAAGTGAGCGGTCGCGAGCACCGCGACGGCGCATGCCATCCCACGTGCGAGGCGGCCAAGCGTATTCATGCGTGTCTTCATCATGATTAATCTCCACTGGGGCCCGCGCTTAGCGCTCGTCGGCCAACTGCTCGAGCTCCAGACGCTGGAGGCGGATTCGGAAGTTCGCGATCAACTGATCGGCACTGCGGACGCCCTGGAATACATCGATGTGGTAGGGAATCAGCGCTTCCTTGTACCGCTCCAACAGGCCGATCATCTGCTGAAGCTTCGCACGCTGCTGGCCACGGGCCTTCCGGCGATCGTTCCAGTCGCCCTCGCCCTGGACCTGGATCTCCGTGAAGTCCTTATACAGGCGGCTCAGCGCGTTCTCCGCGCGCTTCAGGCCCTCGGACCAGTCGTCCATGATCTTCTCGCCCTCGCCCACCATCTGGTAGTTCCGGGCGATGCCCAACTCGAAGAGCAGATCGTCCATGGTGTCGACCGTGCCCTTGGAGACTCCGAGCACCTGCGCTGTAGGGGCCTTCAGGGTCAGCCAGTTCATACCCTGGCCGCGGGCCAGATCCTGGATAGAGTCGGCGTTCTCGCTGATCAACGCGTTGTTCGTCAAAAGGAACTCGTCGGTGCTCTGGGGCTCACGCTCCAGGTACACCGGCCGGCCACCCTCCAGGCGGTACGACAGCACGTAGTCGCCACGGGTCAGTGCCTCGATCAGCTTGGGGTTGTAGCCGTTCTGGATGGCGATCCCCTGGGCCGTGGTCAGACGCAACGCCACCTGCTTCTCGATCACCACGCGATCGCCCTGGCTGAACTGCACGAAGATGCCGCGCACGCCACCAATGCGACCATCGGTATGGAAATACATCGTGTCGGAGAGGAACGGCAGGAATGCCGCGCCGCCCATCGCGTCCTTCACCCAGAAGACGACCTTGGGCTCCTTCTCCCACGTCAGCATCTTCTCCTGGAATAGCGGCGCCATCGACTTGGTCCGGAAGAACTGGTCGAACTCGCCGATCACGTCCTCGGGCTTGTCGCTCTTCAGCGGATCCCCGAACTGATGCCAGTCGCAGTCGACCGTGATGATGATGTAATCGGCCTTCTGCTGGCGGGCGTCCTCGAGCGCCTCGGCGATGGGGGTCTCCGATACGTCCTTGCCAAACCAGCCGTCCAGCGTGAATGTGTACACCCGCGCCGGATCCTGCTGGGCCGCCGCCGGAGCCGCGATGAACGCCATCGCCAGCACCGCGGCCATCCCCAGCCACATCCGCCCCAGGCGTCCCATCAGGCCCTGCCTAACACTTGTTTGCGTGCTCATCGCCATTCGGCCTCCATCAGGTGGGCTGGTCTACCGCGATGGGCCGCAGACCAAGCCAGTTCAGTTCTGTTGGGGATCCTTGCCCGCTCGTGGGCCCGTTCCATCTCTATGGACGCCCAGGGTCGCCAAATGTTCCAGCAGCCAGGCTCGATCTCTGCCGGAGTCTTCCAACTGAAGATCATACAGGTATTCCAGCATGCTGGCAAAATCCGGTCCCGGGCGCTGCCCATGCTCGATGAGGTCCTCGCCGGTCACCAGCCGCGGTGGAGACAGGCCGCCGGTCTCGGCTGCCAGCACCGTGACGCGGGCCGACACCCGCTCGGTGAGTTCGCCCGCCTCGACGCGAAGCAGCTCGAGGGCATCGGAGAAACCCTCGCTCGCCGCGAGCCGCTTCTGCTGCGCCCTCTCAGACTTCTCGAAGTGGTCCAAGATGTCAAGCCGCCGGGCCAGGCACGCCAAGATCGCCGATGCCTCGGCGTTGCTCAGGCACAAGGCCGATCGAAGCCGCGATACCGTGGGCCGCACTGTGGGCCGTGTCAGGCCGTGCCCGCGATCCAGAATCCATGCCGCCAGAGCCAGCGGTACCCGGGCCTCTTCACGCAGGCTGCGCAGTCGAAGATGGTCCTGGCCAGCGCCGGCCGGCGGTTGTTCCAGGGCGGGTCCATCGAGCCCGAGCGTATCGAGGATGGCCACGGCACGGGACCGCGACCGGTGGGCCAGCATCCGGCGGAGTTCGGCGCCGATGCGTTCGCGGCTCACCCCTTCCAGCTCGTAGGCGTGCTCGGCGATGGCGTGGGCCGTATCCGGCTCGATCTCGAACCCCAGCCGAGCCGCGAACCGTACCGCCCGGAGCGCCCGCAGGTGGTCCTCGGCCAGGCGACGGTGGGGGGCGCCCACCGCACGCACGACACCCGCTCGCAGGTCGGCAAGCCCGCCGACAAGATCGATCACACGTCCGGCTATTGGCTCGCCGCGTGGTGACTGTGTCCAGTCCGACTCGTCGGCCAGCGGATCGAGGAACATCGCGTTGATCGTAAAATCACGCCGTTCGGCGTCGGACTGGGCGTCACTGAAAGTCACCTCGTCGGGTCGTCGGCGATCGGTGTACGTCCCGTCGCTGCGGAAGGTGGCCACCTCGGTCCACACGCCCAGCTTGCGCACTTGTACGACCCCGAACTGGGCGCCCACCAGGCGTGCGCCATGGAACAGGCTTTCCAGCCTCTGTGGTGTGGCGTCCGTCGCGACGTCGTAATCACCCGGCTTGAGGCCCAGCAACTCGTCGCGCACGCAGCCGCCCGCGAAGTAGGCCTCGTGCCCCTGGCCGCGAAGGTGGCTCACCACGGCCCTGGCCGCCGCCCGAGCGTCGGGAGTGTGCGAGGCCTGCGTGGTCATCGGCTCATGCCTTGGGAGGGTGGTCGCGCAGCGACTTGATCTCGTCGCGCAGGATCGCGGCCAACTCGTAGTTCTCCGCCTCGAGCGCCCGCTCCAGGCGAGACTCCAACTCGGCGGCTTGGCTGGGCATGAGCTTGGGGTGGATGGCCTCGCGCATGCCCACAAGTGTGCGCCGCTCGGCGGACGATTCGAACGCCTCGGGCTCACCGGCCTCGGCAAAAGCCTGTTGGAGCCGATCGATGCCCTCATCGATCATGGCCACCGCGGCCTTGGTCTCATTGGAGCGGATCATCTGGCCGGCAAGGGCGCGCGTTCGCACGGTAATGATAAACGGCCGATAATGCACCATGGACCTCTGGTCGGAGGGCTCCAGGGCGTGCTTCTGGAGGAACTCGATAAGCCTCAGGTTCCGTCCGGTATCGCGGATCACGCCGTCGAAGTCATTGAGGACCAATAACGCGACGTACCGGTGGTAGTACTGGGCGGCTTCCTCGCGAAGCACCTTGCAGTCGTCCGGCGAGAGCGAGAAGCTCTCCATGCTCTCGCCCTCCTCGGCCATCATGTCGGCATCGTCGGCCAAGCTCTCGTAGTACTCGAGTAGGCTCCGATAACCATGGGCGAGCTTTCCGTCCGGCCTGCCGTCCACGTGCATCTGGAGCAGGCCTAAGTCGAGTCGTACCTGCAACAAAGGCTCGCCATCGCTTCCCTGGATCAGGCGGATGTTTGGCCTGGTACGGTCGAACGGCCAGTCTTCGAGAATGTCCGATATGTCACGGTTCATCGATGATTTCGGTTTCAGACGGGTCATTTTGACTTGCAGAGGCCCCTGGGCTTCGTGTAGCATAGTGCCAGAGGAAGTCTCACCCAAGTTCGCTGTCGCCGCGATCCCCGCGCTTCTTTGAGGAGAGAGGCAAGCCGGGCTTCGGCACAGGCGGATTATCTTCGCCTGTTGGGTGAATCCGACCTCGTTGGCGTCCGTGTGCCCGCATTGGATTTGAGCCACATGCGCGGAGGCTCGATGAATCCGTTGCGGCTGGCGGACGAATACGTGGTAGGAGGACGGTGTGCTACCCGTTGATTCTCGTAGGGGCACATCGCGAAAGGTGGGATGAGTTGTGAGTGCAATGACCGGTAACCAATCTATTAGTTCGGGGCTGCGCTCCGAGCTGCAACTGTATCTGGACGAGATCAAGCAGACGCCCCTGCTGACCGCCGAGGAAGAGCGGGAGTTGGGCTATCGGATCCAGCGGGAGAACTGCCCCGAAGCTCGGGAGCGCATGATCCGGGCGAACCTACGCCTGGTCGTGGCGATCGCCAAGAACTTCGCCAACCGCGGGCTGGTGCTCTCGGACCTGATCGAAGAGGGCAACATCGGCCTGATGCGCGCCGTCGAGGGCTTCGACCCCGACCAGGGCGCCCGCTTCAGCACCTACGCCTCGTGGTGGATCAAGCAGGCCATCAAGCGGGCCCTGATCAATGCCTCGCGGCCGATCCACGTGCCGGCCTACATTGTCGAACTGATCGCCCGCATGCGTCAGGTGTCCCGTGAACTCGAGAGTGAGACAGGGTTTGCCCCCTCTATCGAGCAGATCGCTGAGGCCATGGATCTGCCCGTCAAGAAGGTCCGGGCCATCCGCCGGGCCATCCGGGCCACTCGGGCCCAGACCCAGCCGGTCTCGGGCGACGACAACACGCCGGGGCTCTCGGACGTGGTGGCCGACGATCGCCAGGCACCGCCCAGCGACAGCCCGCTGCGGACTGACGAGATGGCCACCCTGCGTCGCCTGATGGAGACGATTGACGACCGCGAGGCCGCGATCCTGAATGCCCGTTTTGGGCTCGACGGCCGCGATCCGCTCACCCTGAAGCAGGTCGCCGAGCGCGTGGGGCTCAGCCGCGAGCGTGTCCGCCAGATCGTCGACGAGGCGATCACCAGGCTGAACGCCCAGTTGTCCGATGAGCGGCCCAGCCGGTTCTTCCGCGAGAACCGCACCCGCACGGGCGACCCGCTGAGCCCCCAGCGTGCCAGGGCCCGCGCCATGGCCGCCGCCGCCCGCGCCCGCAGCGCCGGGTGATTCTGGTTCTATCCTGACCCAACCAGGCCCGGGCGCAAGCCCGGGCTTTTTCGTGGTTGTGTTGAGTTCGGTCAGAGCCCGGGCTTGCGCCAGGGCCTCGTTTTAGTGCTTCACGCCCTCGACCCGCCCGGGATCGGTGTACTTGCCGACCGACTGGCCCAGGTCGACGCCGGCGATGTTGGCCAGCGTGGTCAGCCAGGCCAAGACGTCGGCGAACTCCTCCTCGAGATTGGCCCGGTCGGCCTCGCTCGGATTCCGCTCGGGGGCGCAGTCCTGGAGGGCCGTGGCCAACTCGCCGACCTCCTCGATGAGCCACATGAAGGTGCCCGGCACGCCCCTGGCGCTGTCGGTGGCGTGGTAGCGGTCGCGGATGAGTTGCTGGAAGTCCCGCAGGGTCATGTCGGGGCCGGGCTGGTGGTCGGGCTGGGGTTTGGGGGTGGGGGCGGCGTCGGTCATGCCCCCACGGTAGACCAGAGATGGGCTTGGGCGCTATACTCGGGGCCCTGCCGAGAGGGCTCGGCGGGGTTTCGCCGTGGATCGAAGACCCAAAGCCAGGATACCAGTCGCTTATGCCGACGATCAACCAACTCTGCCGCAACCCCCGCCGCACGCCCAAGGTGAAGTCCAAGGTGCGTGACATCGAAGGCTGCCCGCAGCGTCGCGGCGTGTGCCTGAGCGTGAAGACGATGACCCCCAAGAAGCCCAACTCGGCGCTTCGCAAGGTGGCGCGTGTTCGCCTGAGCAACGGCCGCGAGGTCACGGCCTACATCGGTGGCGAGGGCCACAACCTGCA
>JBITAF010000143.1:0-2912 GCA_044440025.1 Phycisphaerales bacterium JB060
CTTGACTTCTCGATCGCGTTCACAACGCGGGTTCCGACTGTCGCGAGGACCGATCCGACCCGCTTGCGGCAGATCCTCATGAATCTCATCGGAAATGCCTTGAAGTTCACAAGTGAGGGATACGTCGCGGTCGAGGTGGCCTACGAGCGTTGGGCCGGGAGCGGACTGCTGCACATCGACATCAAGGACACGGGCATCGGTATGACACCCGAGCAACTCGAGCACGCGTTCACCGCCTTCACGCAGGCCGATGCCTCGACGACGCGCCGGTACGGTGGAAGCGGGCTTGGGCTGCGCATCAGCAAGCGCCTGGCCGAGATGCTCGGTGGTGATATCTCCGTTCAGAGCGAGCCGGGACGGGGGAGCGTGTTCCATCTGGTGATCGAGGTCGAGTCGGATCCAGGTGTGGCAATGCATCCGGCCGAGACCATCTCGCTGGAGCCCTCCGATGAGCGGGCGAGTGCCATTTTTGAGGAGGGCAAGTCTCTGGCGGGTCTTCGAGTGCTGCTGGTCGAGGATGGAGCCGACAACCTGCGGCTGATCCAACTGCACCTGCGGCGGGCCGGGGCGAGCGTTTGCACAGCGCGGAATGGGCTGGAGGCCTTGCGGACGCTGGGGTGTGACCCGCATCGTGCAACATCATTGTGTTCCCCCGTGCCTGTGGATGCGCTCGTCACCGATATGCAGATGCCCGAGATGGACGGCTACGCCGTGGTGTCGAAGCTGCGGCAGATGGGATGCGACTTGCCCATCGTGGCACTCACCGCCAACGCCATGGACAGTGATAAGTCGCTGTGCTTGCAAGCGGGCTGCGACGCTTATCTCGCCAAGCCTGTCTCCCGTGAAATGCTCATCCGCGCCGTTCTACGCGCGTTGGCCAAGCGGTCGGCGGCTTGAAACCCCGTTGTTACTGCACGGGCGTGCAGATCGAGCCATCCCGGGAATACCGGGGAATGGAGGGGTCAATCGCTTGCGACCAGTTCTCGATGCCCCCGGCGATCGACAGCGTGTCCTCGAAGCCGCAACCACGCAGCGCGAGGGCGGCCTTGATCGACCGCACGCCGTGGTGGCACAAGGTAAGGATGGGCCGGCCGTTGGCGGCGTCCTCGATGTCGTCCAGGTGTTCGTTGAGTTCATGGAGGGGCGCGTGCACCTCGGCCGATCCGGCCGTGAGCACCGCGACCTCGCGCTCCTCGCTGAGCCGAACGTCGACCAGCAGCGCCCGCCCGCTGGCGATGAGTTCGGCCGCCTTGACGGGCGTGACCTCGTAGCTGGGCTTGAACGGGTAACCCGGGGGCAGGCCGTTCTCGTCGAATGAACCGCTCACAACTGCCGAGCCTCGGCCGGTCGTGAGATCACGGAGCCGCCGGTGGGCCCGATGGGCCGTCCGGTGGCGGGCAACTGCGATCCCCAGGCCTCCGGGGCGCGGATGTATGTCGCGTCGGGGGACGCATCGAGCTGGTTGGGGGGTGTCTGGGTGAACATCCGCACGGGGATCATGATCAGGTCGTACGCCTGCAGGAAGGGCTCGTACGCCAGGCTCTTGAGCTGATGGCCATTGGTACTGCCGAACTTGTGGGCGGTAACGACGGTTGGCAGGTTGCCCTCGTACCGCCAATCGCCGGTGGTTGGCAGCCGCGGGGGTGCGTAGTGGGGCGGGTGGAGCGTCAGGTCGTTGGGCGCGAGCAGGGCGATGGGCTCCCACTGGCTGCGATCCAGCACGTTTCCGGTCGCCGGGGACGCCATCATTGCCGGATCCTGGACGCCCTCGGGCGAGGTCCGCAGGGCCGGGAGCGGCGCGATGCCCGCGATGGTGCCGTGGGTCTGAGCGGTGGGGCGGTGGGCCACGCAGCCGCTGAGGACCGCAGCGATCAGGGCGCCGCCGCAACACGCAACGATTTGAGGGATTCTGGGCATGCCCGATGCTATTCAGTTCGGGCCCCGGAGGCGGCCGCTACGCCTCCTCGCCGGTTGGCCCCAGGGCTCGTTCCACAGCCTCGGCGGCGACCTCGGCATCGAAGCCGCGCCGTGCCAGGGCACCGAACATCCGCCTCCGGAGCGCTTCGGGCGAGAGTGACAGCGTTCGCAGCCGCCGAAGCTGAGCCTGCGCTGCCTCGTGGGCGCGTCGGCTCTCGCCCGAAGAGGGCGCGTGCGCCTCCAATGCCGACTCGAGGGCCTCGGCCCCCACCTGCGCCCGCTCCAGGCGATCGCGGATGGCCTCGCGGGCGTGCGGCCTGAGCTCACCCATGTGCTCGGCCAGGTCGCGGGCCAGGCGGGCGTCGTCGACGGCGCCGCTACGCACCAGGGTGTCGACGGCCATGTCGGCCGCCTCGGCGGGGAACCGCTTGCGCAGGCGCTCACGCAGCTCGGCGCTCGACCTTGGTCGCACGCGCAGCAAGCGGGCTGCGGCGATGCGCGCCCCGGCCTCGGCCAGCACGCGCGTCACGCGCTCGCGTACGGCGGGCGTCCAGGGATCGCCGCTGACCAGCCCGCCATCGACCACCGCCGCGTCGTCGAGCGTGGCGTGCTTGTGGTCGGGCGTCACCAGCTTCCAGCGGTTGGGGCCCTTGGCCACGAGCGTGATGGTCTCGGGCTCTTCCATGGGTGCGGGCTCGTCAGGCCAGTTGCGAGCGGTAGGCGTCCAGCTCGCTGCTGGCCTTCTCGTTGCCATCGGCCCGGGCCCGCGCCAGGCCCCGGGTCAGCACCTCGACGGCCCGCTCCTCCTGCCCCTCGGCCTCCAGCGAGCGGGCCATGTGGAAGTAGGCGTAGTGCTCGCCCGGGTCGGCGGCCAGGCACCGCTCGTAGAAGCCGATGGCCTCCTCGTGCCGGCCGGCCTTGGCGTGCTCCTGGCCCAGCGAGTACAGCACGAAGGTGTCCCCCGGCTCGGCGGCCAGCAGCTTCTCGAGTTGGGC
>JBITAF010000144.1:0-7624 GCA_044440025.1 Phycisphaerales bacterium JB060
GCCCTCGTTCGCGTCATCGGTGACGCGCTGGGAGGCCGAGAGATCGAACATGAGGATGGTGGCCTTCGCGTCTGGGAAGGCATGGTAGAGGTTGGTCTTCGAGTAGCGGTCGACGTTGTCGTGCATGAAGACCTTCGAGGCCGGTGAGTCCACGGCGGTAATCTTCAACTCGCCGAGCCGGACAGTGTCCAGCACGAAGTACGACCGGTGGGTGCCCTGCTCGATGCGGCTTCCAACTGCCGAGTTGTCATACGACGCGGGGACGACCTGATAGCTCGAGCTGTACGGCCAGCGCTTGTTGGCCTCGGAGGCTGGCTCCTGGTACGGGAACCAGTAGTTGTTGTCGAAGAGGTTCTGCGGGTCCTCCTGCCACTGGAGGCGGTACTTATCCATGGGCGAGACGACCATCTTCTCGGGAAGCTGCTGGGCCAGGTAGTCGTTCACCACAAGGTGTGTGTAGAGCACGTTGGGGATCCAACTGCCGGGCTGGTTGAAGTCGGGGCGGTTGGCACGATACCGGATGATGTCGGTCGCCTGGGCAGCAGTGGCCGCGAGCGGATCACCGGCGGTCAGCCCACCCTCGTCGGACCGCTGGTTGCGTCGGATGTCGTCCGCGTCGTTCCAGGTGAACGCGAAGATGCGATCCTGGTAGTCGGCCGAGTAGGTTCCCAGGGCGAAGCCGAACTGCTTGAGGTTGCCCAAGTCGATGGCCAGGCGCGCGGTCTTGCGGGCCTCTCCCAGCGCGGGCAGCAGCACGCTGATGAGCAGGGCGATGATGGCGATCACCACCAGCAACTCGATGAGGGTGAAGCCACGCAGGCCCCTCCGCGAAGGCGAACGATGCACGATGTTCCGTATCATGGTATGTACTCCCCGTAAAGCCTTGGGCGGCACCAAGTTACTAGCTCTAAAGAGCACGGGCACCGCATCGGGGGGAAGCCCGACATATTTACACTACCAGAAATGCGGATCAAAGTCTAGAGAAATTTGCCCTTTACCACAACAAAGCCCGCACGTATGTGCGGGCTTTTCTTTGGCAGATCGATTGATCACCCAGACGAATGCGATTTCGCCCGGCGAGAGGCTAGTACTGTCCAGTATCGATCTCGGTGCCGTTGAAGTCGATGCCCTTCACGCCGCCGCGGGTCCAGCGGAGCTTGCCGGGGGTGACGTCGGAGGTGGCACCGTTAAAGGTCTCGGCTTCCCAGCTCCGAGGCTGGTAGGTGATGCGGGTGTAGGAGGGGTTTGCGGGCTGGGTGGGGATCCAGCCGAGGTTGTAGTCCTGACTGATACGGACGATCACCGAGCCGTCCCAGGCCAGCACGGGCTGGCGGCACTGGTCGTAGCCGGTCCAGATGGGCTCCTTGCCGAAGAAGCGGCCCTCGGCGTCGTGCATCTGGGCCTTCTGGGCGGGGTTATCGACGGCGGTCAGCCGGACGTCGCCCAGCCGCGTGCGCGAGGTGCTGCCGTACTGATAATGCAGGCCCGTGGCGCCGCTGCCCTGGCGAACTCGGTGGGCCGGCTGGGAGGTGCGGTCGTAGCCCGCGGGCACGAGCTGGTAGCTCGAGCTGTACGGCCAGCGCTTGTTGCGGTCGGACGCCGTCGGCTGGAAGGGGAACCAGTAGTTATTGTCGAAGAGGTCCTCGGGATTCTGCTGCCAGTTCAGGCGGTGCCGATCGGCGGGTGAGACGACCATCTTCTCGGGAAGCTTCTGGGCCAGGTAGTCGTTCACGACCAGATGGCTGTAGTAGACATACGGGATCCAGCCGCGGACCTGGGGGATGTCGTCCATGCCCCGGGCGGTGCGCCGGCGGAGGATGTCGATGGCCTGATCGGCGGCTTTGTCGATGGGGTCGCCGCCAGCAGTTTGGAGATCAGAGAACTCGGACTGGCGCGAATCATCGATGTCGTTCCAGGTGAAGCCCCATTGGCGATCCTGGTAGTCGGCGGCGTAGGTGCCCGTGGCGAAGCCGAACTGCTTGAGGTTGCCCATGCAGATGGCCAGACGCGCCGACTTGCGGGCCTCGCCGAGGGCGGGCAGCAGCACGCTGATGAGCAGGGCGATGATCGCGATGACCACCAGAAGCTCGATGAGGGTGAAGCCCGGGCGATCCCCGAGCCGACGCAGCCTTGAGGTCGGTTGCATGTCGTCCATCCTTCCTGGATTTGCCCGTCGATCACCGGGCGAGTGCGAGGCCCGAAGCCCCCGAGCAAGAACCCCCTACGGCCCGAGCGATGGCTGATCGAAACCATCACACATATTCGGGTCGGCCCTTGACGTAGTGGCAGTGTACCCGATCAATCCGGGATGCCACAAGCCTTTTTACGCCAAGCCGGTTCCCTTTTTTCGTCCACGAGCCGCAAGATCGGCCACTCTGTGCTGTTTGCCCTTGTTTTGTTCGGGTTTGCCTGCGGTTCGACACCCGATGAGCAGCAATCCGCCAGCGTGCGAGTTCGGTCCGACACGCCATCGCGGGCGGCTCTGATCGACGGGACGCTCGTGACGCGCGACGACCTGTGGCCGCTGCTGGCCGAGCGGGCGGGCGCCGCGGGCCTGGAAGCGATCGCGTTGGATCGGGCGGTCGGGCGCGAGGCCCGGCGGGCGGGCGTGAGCGTGACCGAGGAGGACATCCGCGACGAGCGGGCGATCGTGGAGCGGGCACTGGCGGGCGCTGGGCTGACCGATCGCCAGCAGCGTGGCCGCGTCGTGGCCGAGGCTCGGGCCCGGCGGGGGTGGGGGCCCACGTGGTTCGAGTCGCTCCTCCGTCGGAACGCCCTGGCGCGCAAGCTCACGATCGAGCAAGTGGGCGAGCCCAGCGAGGCGGACATCGCGCGCGTGTACGAGGTCCTGCACGGAGCCAGGCGTGAGGTCCGAGTGCTGGTGATGGCAAGCGAGCGAGACGTGGCTCGGTTTCGCCGTGAGGTGGCGGCGGCGCTCACGCAATCGCGCGCGAGTGGGGAGGCGCGGTTCATGATGCTGGCAGCCGAGCACAGCAGCGACGTCTCCTCGTCGCGGGGGGGGCTGCTGGATCCTGTTGGCCGCTTCGATGGGACGTACCCCGACGCGTTCCGCGAGGCGGTGTTCGAGACGGCCGTGGGCGAGCTCACGCCCGTGGTGGCGTTGGACGAGGGATTCGCCGTGGCGTACATCGTGGGCGAGCGTGTGGGCGATGGTGCGGCTCTCGGGGCCGTGCGAGAGGATCTGGTAGAACGGCTGCGCCTGGACGCCCAGCAGCGGGCGATGGCCGGGTTGTTCGAGCGGCTTCGATCGACGATGCGCGTGGAGCCGCTGGACGATTCGCTCCAGTGGAGTTGGGAGCGGCAGGTGCGCTGAGCCGGCTCAAGGCTCCTAATCGTCCTCGTCTGCGATCATCGCCTCGTACGCACGCGCCAGGCCGGCGAGTTGGAGGTCGGGCACGACGTGCTCGACGATCTCGTCGTTCTCGAAGAGGGGCAGGGCGTCTCCGCCTGTGGCGATGACGCGCGGGTAGCCGCCATAGGCCAGGGCGAAGGTGTCCACGAGTCGGTGCACCATGCCGACCGCCGCGGCACGGGCCCCGAGCGCCATGGCGGGCTCGGTGTCCTGTCCCCAGGGCTGCGACTCGGGCTGGGTGAAGGTCAGGGCCTCCGCGGCGGTGAGCGTTGGGAGCGCGGGGGCGGCCGACGCGAGGCCGGCGAGCATCGCATCTACGCCCGGCGCGATGGCCCCGCCGTGGTGGACCCCTTCGCCGTCGATGAAGTCGACGGTGATGGCGGTGCCCGCGTCGATGACGATGCAGGCTTGCTCGGCCATCTTGAAGGCGGCAAGGCAGCAGAGCAGGCGGTCGATGCCGACGCGCTCTGGGCTGGTGACGACGGTGACCATGGGGACAGCGAAATCCTTGCCCACGAAGGCGACGTGCTCGGCGTGCTCGCGGAGGGCTTTGGCGGCCGCTTGGGCGGCGGGCTGGTTCACGCTGGCGACCAGGACCGGCGCGCCGTGGTGGTCTGCCAAGAAGGGTTCCAGGGCCTGGGCGATGGCCGCCGCGTCGCGGGCGCTGTGCGAGGCTGAGTGGTGCACGGCCCCATCGGCGTAGCTGGCCGTGCGTGCGCGGGTGTTGCCCACCACGAGCAAGGCGGCGGGCAGGGCGGGCGTGCGGTCCTGGTCGTTCGTCATGGGGCGAGGCCTCGTGGGTGTGGTCAGGCCCACAGGGTACGGGCCCGGCACGAACGAGCCGACCCCGCCGGCGGGTGCGGCCGCGGCGGGGTCGGATCGCCAGCAACGAGACGCTGGCTGAGGGAGTTCGGGCTCGCTGTCTACTCGCAGCCGGCGTCGAAGGCGTTCTGGAACGCAAGGAAGTCGAACAGGGTGAGTTCGCCGTCGTCGTCGAAGTCGGCCGTCGGATCACCGGCGTCAAACGCATTCTGGAAGGCCAGGAAGTCGAAGAGGGTCAACTCGCCGTCTCCGTCGAAGTCGGCCGGGCATGAGGCGTCGAGTCGGACCACCCAAGTTTGGGTGTTGCCCAGCGTGTCGGGGTAGCCCCAGCCGGCGATCCAGTTGCCGTCGGGCGAGATGGCACTGACGAACGAGAAGGTATATCCCGCGGGGTAGCTGATGCCCTTGCTGTCGAGGAAGTCGGCGACGGTCATGGTGCCCACGCCCTCCTGCCAGACGAAGCCGCGGCCGAAACTGGCCGGTGAGCCGAAGCCCCAGGTGCCACCGCCGATGAGCGAGCCGTCCTGGTTGACGGCCGCAGCCCCCATGCGGCTGTCGGCGCCCACGGGCAGGTTGGGGATGGTTTGCAGTTCGCCGGTGGTGGTGTTGAAGCGCCACGTGTCGGTGGGATCAAACAGCCCGCCGAAGGCGATGCCCACGGCCCAGACGCCGTCGTCGGAGACGTCCATGGCTTCGGAGAGCGGGGTGCCCATGGCGTCGGTGATCAGCGTCTGCTCGCCGTCGACCCACACCGAGCCCTGGCGGAAGCCGTCGGGCGCGTCTTGCCAGCCGGCAATGACCTCGCCGTCGTGGCTGACGCCATTGGCGCGAGCCGACTGTCCCTCGGCCATGGTGCCGATGTCGGTGATGCCCACGCCTTCGGTCCACTTCATGACGTGCGTGTCGGCGGTGCCCAGGCTGGTCCAGCCGAGCCCGACCACGTGGCGGCCGTCGCCAGAGATGGCCCAGCCGCTGGAGACCTCGGCGTCGATCTGGGTGCCCACGCCGGGAATCATGCCGAAGCCGGTCCACTCGCCGGCGACGACGTCGTAGCGGGACATCTCGTGCCAGCCCTGGTCGTTGTTGTAGGTGGTGCCGCTGACAAACTGTCCGTCGGCGGAGATCTTGCCCTGGCCGCCAACACCCAGGCCGGGCTGCACGCCGCCAATCTGCATGGAGCCGGTGTCGGCGGTCCAAAGGAAGTACTCTTCGCCGTAGCCGCTCGAGCCGCTGACCACGCCGGTGTTGCTGACGTCGTCGGCAAAGCCCTGGCCCACGGGAATGGTGTAGAAGTCCTGGGCACTGGCGATGCCTGTGATGGTGATCAGTGCGGCGGTGGTGATGATCCGGTTCTGCATTCTCGTACCTCCCGAGCCGATGTTCCGGCTCGCTCTCCTGGTTGATTCCGAGCGGGGCAGCACCGGTACACCGGCCTGCAAACGGGGCGTGGGCTCCAATAAATGTCTGCTCCGTTTCGAGAGGTTATACAACAGCGGTCCATCTCTGCAAGTTTCCCTGGGGAAAATATCGAAAATGTTGCAATACTCCAGACCTCGAATACCATGGTGAAGGGCGACACTCGTATGCTGCTGTGGCAGTCATGCCGATTAGAACCCTATCAGATGGGACGGCTACGTTGGAAGTGACTGCACCAAGTTTCCAGGATCACTGCCGCGATACGGTTCGCGAGCTGCGTGGGGCGCTGCTTGAGGTGTACCGGCAGGCGGGTGCCGACCCCGAGAGGCCCCAGGATGTCTCTCGCCTGCTTGGCCTTAACAAAAATCTGACATGGAAGATATCGCGCGTGCTGCAGGCTGAGGACGCCTTCGAGGCTCTGCCCCTGATGCCGGGCATGGCGGGGCTGGACCTGGTGCTTGAGGCGACGGAAAGGGCCGGCGCGGACGTGTCGTCCGTGCAGCGGGCCCGCGTCGCGATCGCCGCCATTGAGGCGATGGTGGCGACCCACGGGGGCGACCGGGCCACAATGGACCTCATGCTCGACAGCATGGCCAAGAGCGGGCTGGAGAAGAGCCGGAAGCTGGCCTTCCGTGGCAACGCGGGGATCTGGGGCGTGATGGCGAAGGCCCGTGTGTCGGCGCAGGTGTTAGCGCCGAACGCCGATAAGCCGGACATGCTCGATGTGATGCTCATCGCCGGTCTGCAGCGCGTGCGGCGATTTCGCCCGATCCCGCGGTGGCCGGTATTCCGGCTTGGCCGCTATGAGTTCGACGGCCATGTGCAGCGGTTTGCGGTTGAAGAAGACGATCTCGCGCCGTGGGGCTTTCTGCCGTCGTTCTCTCGCGGGCCGATGCCTGAGATCCACGTGCGCGAGGAGGGCGACGAGGTGACGTACGAGGTCGGCGACGGGCCCGTGGGCAAGACCGGCGAGTTTGGGTGCTACTTCGGTTTCGGGTACCGGGCGGATGTTCCGCGCTATCAGACTCGGCCCGACGAGACGGCATGGCTGGCCGCGGCGGTGAGCATGCCTGTTGAGACGCTGTTATTCGACTTGTTCGTCCACAAGGACATGCCCGAAGCGCTGGGGGCGGAGACCTCGATCTACGGTGGGGCATGGCAGAACACACCGCAGTTCGCCCCTTCGTCGAAGCTGCCGATTAACGATCGACCGGTGCATCTCGGACGTGGGGCTGATCTCGCCACGCCGCTGGCCGATCAGTATGCGGCTGTGATGCAGCGATCGTTCGAGCGTGCCGGGTGGGATCCAGAGGACTTCCACTGCCTCCGGCTGGTTGTCGAGCATCCGCCCATGCCGTCGCGCGCGGTCATTCGCTATCCGCTGCCGGTGCGCCCGGGTGGCTAGACCATCACCGGAAGGCCGAAGAGTGGCCCGCTATACCGCTCGAAGTCGGCCTTGGCGAGGCAGACTGTGCGCCAGCGAGCACTGCGGACCTTCATGCTGGCGGCATAGGTCTCCACGTCGATGCAGCGAAGGGCGTAGTAGTGGTCCTTGAAGATCCACACGTCCTCAAAAAGCGGGCTGGTGGGTGGCTCGCCAGGGCACTCATAGACGAACACGAAGCACCCGACGTAGCCATCGCCGAACATGGCCCGCCAGCGTCTGAGGCTGTCCACGTCGTCGTCGGTGACCCAGTTCTCAAGGCGCGTCGAGCCGGCGGGCAGGCGGCGGCCCTTGAGCTCGACCAGGAGGTTGGGCGTGCCGTAGAGGACATAGTCGAAGGCCTTGAGCGTGCGTGCGCCACCGGGGCCAGTCGTGCTCAGGTGGGCCTGCCCGCCAGGGAGGATGGCGCGCCGGGCCTCGTCGACAGCGACGAAGGGGACGCCCCGCTCGTTGAGCATGGCCTTGAAGGCTTGCTCGTAATGGATCTGGCGGCGTCCCATGGATGGCATGCTAGCGGCCTGTTCGGGATTCGGGGGAGGTTGGCTCGCGGGGTGTTCAGATCCGGCAAT
>JBITAF010000145.1:0-6798 GCA_044440025.1 Phycisphaerales bacterium JB060
ATCGCCCTGAGGGCCGACACCGCCTCGGCCGCATCGGTCCCCTCGGCTCGCACCACGAACGCGTCGCCCCGCTGCACGTCCAGCCCTACCACCGAGAGCACGCTGCACATGTCGGCCGACTCGCCGTCCTCGCGTTGGATCACGATGCTCGACGCGAACCCGCCCGCCGCCTCGGCCAGCGCGCTCGCCGGCCGGGCGTGCAGCCCGTTGGCCAGCGTGCACTCGAATCGATGCTCGGCGGTGGGGGCCATCACTCGCTCGCGCGGGCGACCAGGGCCTCGGGCTTCTTGATGGCCTCCGATACGCTCGCCCGCACAACCCTCTTGCCCTCGAAGCGTTCCTTGTGCTCAACCTCGATGTCCACCGCGAAGATCACCACGTCCGCATCGGCGATCGCCTGCGCGCTCAGCTCATTCTCGATTCCCATCGAGCCCTGCGTCTCAACGCGCACCTCGTGCCCAGCGGCGGTAGCGGCACGCTCGATCTGCTCGGCGGCCATGTACGTGTGGGCGATCCCAGTCGGGCACGCCGTGACGGCGACAATCTTCATGCCGAATCTCCTAAGCCGACGCCTCGGCCGGCGGCGTCCCGCCGGTT
Source organism: Phycisphaerales bacterium JB060 (assembly GCA_044440025.1). GTDB lineage: Bacteria > Planctomycetota > Phycisphaerae > Phycisphaerales > UBA1924 > JAHCJI01. Next base: position 598 of record JBITAF010000145.1, read on the forward strand.
ATCTTCTTCACAACCAACACCGCCGCCGCTGTCGCCACCGAGCCCAGCACGATCGCGACGATGTACATCAGCTTGTTCTCGACCACGAACAGCACGATCGGTCCGCCGTGCGGGGCGTGGTTGCCCACGGCCGCCAGCATCGCCGTTACGCTCGCAACCATAGAACCGAACATGATGCACGGGATCACGCGCAGCGGGTCGGCCGCCGCGAAGGGAATGGCGCCCTCGGTGATCCCGATCATGCCCATCCCCAGCGCGGCCAGCCCGGCTTCCCTTTGGTCCTCACGCCACATCCTGCGAGCAATCACCGTCGCCAGCCCGAGCCCCAGCGGCGGCGTGCAGATTGCGGCAGCGACGGGGCCCATCATCAGGATGTTGCCCTGCTCGATCATGCCGGCGGCGAAGAAGAACGCCACCTTGTTGACTGGGCCGCCCATATCGAACGCGATCATTGCACCCAAGGCCATCGCCAGCATGATCGCGCTGCCGGCCTGCATCTCGAGCAACTGGCTGTTGAGCCATGTATTCAATCCCGCGATCGGCGGGCCCAGCACGAGAATCATCACCGAACCGACGATCAACGTCGACACGATCGGAATCACCAGAATCGGCATGATGGGTTTGATGAACTTATGTGTCGGGATCTTCTTCAGCCCGAACACGACGTATCCGGCCAGCAGGCCCGCCGCGATCGCGCCGAGGAAGCCCACGGGGGCGTCCGGCGTTCCAGGATCAGGGAAGAACGCGTGCAGCCGGAGGTCGTTGCACACGAATCCGCCGATGGCGCCCGCGACCAGCGCGGGCTTGCCGGCAATCGAGTATGCGATGTATGCGCCAAGAATCGCAAGCATCAGCTTGAAGGCCACCACACCAAGTTGCAGCATGAAGAACAACACCGCAACGCCCGAAGGGTCCGGGGCTCCATTCTCTCCCCGTGGAGCAAATCCAAGTGCGACCGCGATCAGGATGCCGCCACACGCGATAAACGGGATCGCGTACGACACCCCCGTTAGCAGGTGCTGCCGCAACTTCTTCAACTCTTGTACGAACGTGTCCATCGCCGGCCCCCGATCTGCCCTCTCGAGCCACCCGGGCCCAGAGCGCCAATCCTACCGGCAAACCCGACCCGAAACCTCACCCGCCGCGCAATCTGCCGGTCATGCTCCCGCCACGGGCCGACACGCCCAGCCGTGGGGGTACCATCGACCTCGACGGATCCTCTTTCAGGACGCAGGGGCCAAGAGCCCAAAACTTCGACGGAGCAAGACGATGACCAGCATCATCCGGGCGGCGGCGGGCATGGCACTGGCGGTGGCAACCCTGGCCAACGCCCAGGACGGTGGCAACGCCGAACCCGAACCCGCCACCAACACCGCTCCCAGGGCCGATCAGATCGACCTCACCAAGCCCACACTCTTCGTCGTCGGCTACGCCCACCTGGACACCCAATGGCGATGGACCTACTTCGACACCATCCGCGAGTTCATTCCCAACACGCTGCACCAGAACTTCGACCGCTTCGAGAAGTTCCCCGGCTACGTCTTCAACTTCGGCGGCTCCCGCCGATTCGAGATGATGGAGGAGTACTACCCCGAGGACTTCGAGACCCTCAAGGAGTATGTCGCACAGGGCCGCTGGTTCCCCTCTGGCTCGGCCGTCGACGAGAACGATGCCAACGTGCCCAGCGGCGAGTCGCAGATACGCCACGTCCTCTACGGCAACAAGTACGCTCGCGATACCTTCGGCGTCACCAGCAATGAGTTCATGCTGCCCGACTGCTTCGGCTTCCCCGCCGCTCTGCCCAGCCTCCTCGCGCACTGTGGGCTCGAGGGCTTCAGCACGCAAAAGCTCACCTGGAACGCCGTCACCCCCATCCCCTTCAAGGTGGGCGTGTGGGAGGGGCCCGACGGCGAATCGATTATCGCCGCTCTGGACCCCGGCGCCTACGTGGGCGATGTGCGCAGTGACCTCTCGCAAGACGAGACCTGGCTCACCCGCATCAATAACAACGGCGAGAAGTCGGGCGTCTACGCCGACTACCACTACTACGGCGTGGGCGACCAGGGCGGCGCCCCGCGCGAGGCCTCGGTCGCCATGGTCGAGCAGAGCGTGGCCAACAGCCAGAACGCCGACGCGAAGATCAACGTCATCGCCCAGCGTGCCGACCTCATGTTCGAGGCCATCACCCCCGAGCAGCGCGATGCCCTGCCGACGTACAAGGGCGAACTCCAGCTCATCGAGCATTCGGCCGGCAGCATCTCGTCCCAGGCCTACATGAAGCGGTGGAATCGTAAGAACGAGCAACTCGCCGACGCCGCCGAGAAGGCCGCCGTCGGTTCCATGCTCCTTGGCGCCCGCGACTACCCCGGCCAGCGTTTGCAGGACGCGTGGGCGCTTGTTCTGGGCTCGCAGATGCACGACATCCTGCCCGGCACCAGCGTGCCGCTCGCGTACGACCTGAGCTGGAACGACGAGGTCATCGCCGCCAACCAGTTCGCCGCCGTTCTCACCGACGCGGCCTCCACCATCATCAGCGCGATGGACACGAGTGCCGAAGGCACGCCCATCGTCGTCTATAACCCCCTCTCGTGGGAGCGCACCGACATCGTCGAGGCCGAGCTCACCTTCGAGGGCCCGACGCCAAAGGCCGTGGTCGTGCTCGATGCCGATGGCCAGCCCGTGCCCGCGCAGCTCCTTTGGGTCGATGACGCCCACGGCTACGCCCGCGTCGCCTTCGTCGCCAGCGCGCCTTCGATCGGCTTTGCCACCTACGACGTCCGCCTGAGCGAGGCAGGTTTCCCGGGCCAGCCCAGCGAGCTCAGCATCGCACCCGACGGCCGACGCCTCGAGAACGCAAACTACATTGTCAAGCTCAACGCTCAGGGCGACGTCGAGTCCATCTTCGACAAGCAGGCGGGCACCGAGTTGCTCAGCGCCCCTGCCCGCATCGGCCTGCACTATGAGAATCCAAGCCAGTGGCCCGCGTGGAACATGGACTGGGCCGACCGCCAACTCCCCGCCCGGGCGTTCGTGGGCGAGGATGGCCCGGTCGAGTTCGAGGTCATCGAGAACGGTCCGGCCCGCGTGGCCGTCGAGGTCACCAGGCAGGCCGAGGGCTCAACCTTCACCCAGCGCATCCGCCTGGGCGCCGGCAGCGATCGTGTCGAGTTCGATACCGACATCGATTGGAACACCCGCGAACGAAGTGTCCGCGCCGCCTTCCCGCTGACGGCCAGCAACCCGAAGGCCACGTATGACATCCACCTGGGCACCATCGAACGCGGCAACGGCCACCCGCGCCAGTACGAGTACCTCTTTCACCAGTGGTTCGACCTGACCGACACCAGCGGCGAATATGGCACGGCCATCATGTGCGACAGCAAGTACGCCGCCGACAAGCCAGACGACAACACCGTCCGCCTCACGCTGCTGTTCACTCCCGGCGTGCGCGGCGGCTACCCCGATCAGCAGAGCCAGGAGCTGGGCCGCCACCACGTGCTCTACGCCGTGCAGGGACACGCCGGGGATTGGCGCGAGGGAGAGAGTTACCAGCACGCTGCTGCGCTCAACCAGCCGCTCATCCCCTTCCGCACCACATCGCACGGGGGCGATCTGGGCAAGACCGTCTCGCTGCTGAGCGTCGACAACCCCGCCGTCAGCGTGCAGGCCATGAAGAAGGCCGAGGACACCGGCGAGATCGTCATCCGCCTGCGCGAGCACACCGGCAGCCCGGCCAACGCCGTCAGCATCACCAGCGGCCTGGGCAGGATCACCAAGGCCCGCCATGTCGACGGCCAGGAGCGCGAGATCGCCGCCATGCCCGTGAGCAGCGGCGCGATCACCACCGACCTCGTCGGCTACGGCCTCAAGGCCATCGCCCTGTCCATCGATGATGTCGCAACGGGTGTGAGCAAGCCGAAGTCGCGGGTTGTCGAGTTGCAGTATGACACCGATGTGGTGACCGCAAACAACAACCGCGCCGCCGGCGGCATGACCGACGACGGCCGCTCGTACCCGGCCGAGCAACTCTCCCAGAAGCTCACCGTGGGCGGCGTGGGCTTCCAGATGGGCGGGCACGACGCCAACGCCATGGTCTGCCGCGGCCAAGAGCTGAGCCTGCCCGATGGCGACTACGACACGCTCTATCTCCTGCTCGCCTCGAGCGATGGCGACGCCCACAGCTTCGTGAACATCGGCGGCAACGAGCATTATCTGGGCGCTCAGGCCTGGGACGGCTACGTCGGCCAGTGGGACCGCCGCGAGTGGCCCGGCGACGTCACCGACCCGCGATACCCATGGGGCCGCACCGACATCATCGGCCTCACCCCCGGTTACGTCAAGCCCGACGAGATCGCCTGGTACGCCTCACACCACCACGCGGCGAATGAAGATGGGGGCGAGGACGCGATCTACCGCTACAGCTACATCTTCCGCAAGGCCATCGCGCTGCCCGAGGGCGCGACGTCCATCACGCTGCCAGACGACCCGCGCATCAAGATCTTTGCCGCCACCGTCGCCAGGGCCGGCCACACCGCCACCCCGGCCAGGCCCCTCTTCGACACCCTCAGCGACCACCAGTACCGCCCGCCGACCATCCAGGTGGATGCAACGCCCGGGGGGACCGACGGCACGCACACCGACACCATCGAGGCCACCATCCAGCCCAGCCTCTACTGGCGGCCCGGCTCGTTCCGCTACACCACCGACGGCAGCGAGCCCACCGCCGCCTCCCCCATTTACGAGCGATCCATCGTCCTCAGCCAGACCACGACCATCCGCACCGCCATGCTCGACGAGGCCGGCAACCTGGGCCCCGCCCGGCGGCGGACCATCCGCGTGGACGACCAGACCGCCCCCCGCGTCCAGGGCGTGCTCGCGATGTACGCAACCCCGCAGATCCGCGTCAACTTCTCCGAGCCCGTGCAGGCCATCGCCGCTGGCGATGTCTCGCTCGACCCGGCCATCGACATCCGCGGCGTCGCGATGGCCGAGGGCGGCCGCAGCGCGATGCTCGAACTGGCCAAGGCGCCCGAGGCCCGCGAGCCATACACGCTCAGGCTCGCCCAGGTGCGCGACGCTTCGCCCGCGGCCAACACCCTCACCGACGACATGCACACCTTCGTCATCTCCGGCCCGGTCTACGAACTGGAGGACATCTCGAAGGACCTGTACGGATCGGCCATCGAGGACGCGGGCGATCTGCCCGTGGACGCCGGCGACCCGTGGACCATCAACGTCTGGGTCCGCTTCGATGAGCAGCCGAGCAACCGGACGCTGCTGGTGGGCTTTGGGAACTGCGACGCCCGCGTCGGCGGGCAGGCGCGATACCTGGCCAAGTTCGCCAGCGGCGTGCACCTGTGGAGCCACAACCAGGACGTCGCCAGCCGAACGGCCTACGACACCGGCCGCTGGCAGATGGTCACCGCGACCTACGACGGCCAGGTCGGCCGGCTATACAAGGATGGCAAGCTCATCGGCGAGCGAGCCGTCCGACTGGCCGACGACGAGTCCAAGGTGCTGATCGCGCCGGTCGATCCGTGGGATGGCCGCTACCGCTATGGGGGCGATCTGGCCGGCCTGACCATCTGGGACCAGGCGCTCTCCCAGCGGGCCATCGGCACGCTGCTGGAGGACGCGCCGCGGTGAGGCGGGCCTGGTGCATGCTGGTCGTCCTGCTGGCCGCGCGTGCGATCGCGCACCCGACGCTGGCCACCATGGCCATCATTGACGTGACCCGCGATGATGCCGGGGGCGTGGTCGAGGTGCGCGTGCTGCACGACGTGCTGGCCTACGCGCTCAACGACACCTCGGCGGCCGTGCTGGATTACCAGATGTACGAGCTGCTGGAGGCCCCGCGCGAGACGCTCGAGGCGGCGCTGACCGACGCGCGCGAGCGATTCGAGGGCGGCTTCTGGGTGCTGGCCGACGGCCAGCGCGTCGCCTGCGAGCTGGTCCGCGGCCCGACGATCGAGTCGGTCGACGCCTGGCGGGAAGAGAACCCCACCCTCCGGCTGCCGATGGCCATGGAGTTCGTGCTGCGGGCCCGCCTGCCCCGCGGCGCGGGCGAGCTGGCCGTGCGCGGGCCCCACGTGCTGGACGAGGTGCTCGTGGTCGTCCGCCGGCCGGGCGAGGAGGAGGCCTACCTGACCGCGCCGGTGGCCCAGCCCTGCGAGGCGGTCGGCATCCGGATGGTGACCGCCC
>JBITAF010000146.1:0-46752 GCA_044440025.1 Phycisphaerales bacterium JB060
GCGACGTGGTAGCTGTCGGGGATCTGCATGGCCTGGATCGAATGGGCCGGGCGCATCCACGGGCCGTCGGGGGGGGGGTCGTTGCCGGTGGGCGCCGCGTCCTTGGTTTCGACCTGCGCTCCGGGCGTCTTCGCCTCGGGGGGCTCGGGTCGGTTCAGGACCGCGTGCACCTCGGCCTCGGTGAACCGGTCCGCCTGTTCACGCGCGGCCTGGGTCAGGTCGCCGGCCCGCGGTCCCCCGAAGATGGCGCCGTCGGCGGGCACGAAGGGCTGCCAGGGTCGCGCGATGCCGCCACCGAAGGACCCGACCTCGTCGAGCGAGGCCGTCAGGTCCGCGCCCGCCAGCGCCTCGCGCACCGAGCCGTGCACCGCCGCGTGGATGGCCGACGAATCGCGGAAGCGGACTTCCGCTTTCGCCGGGTGCACGTTCACGTCGACCATCGAGGGGTCCACGTCGATCAGCAGCACGGCGACGGGGTGGCGGCCCGGCTCAATGAGCCCGCGGTAGGCCTCTCGCAATGCGTGCGCAATGCTCGCGTCGCGGATCACGCGCCCGTTCAGCACGATCCACTGGCCCTTGGCGTTGCCGCGCGCCGCGTGCGGGCGGCCCACCAGGCCCCAGAGGTTCACGTTGTATGTCTCGGCGGCCAGGCCCTTCGCCTCGATCATCGCCTCGGCCAGGTCCTGGCCCAGGATCGACCGCACGCGCTGCGGGGCGCTCTGATCCGCCGGCAGGTCGAGGGTGGCGTGCCCGTCGCACACGAGCGTGAAGCCGATGGCCGGGCGGGCGAGGGCGAGTCCCTTGACGGCGTCGACGCAGCGCTGCTTCTCGGTCTGGGCGGTGCGCAGGAACTTCCGCCGCGCGGGCGTGTTGAAGAACAGGTTGCGCACCTCGATGACCGTGCCCGGAGCGCCGCCGGCGGGACGAGGCCCGTCGAAGTCCTTGCCCTCGACGCGCAGCTCGCAGGCTTCCGGCGCCCCCCGCGTGCGCGAGCGGATGCGCAGCCGGCTGACGCTCGCGATGCTCGCCAGCGCCTCGCCGCGGAAGCCCATCGTCGCCACGGCGTCCAGGTCGTCTGGCGAAGTGATCTTGCTGGTCGCGTGCGGGGCAACGGCCATCGGAAGCTGGTCGGGGCTCATGCCACAGCCGTCGTCGGCCACGCGGACCAGTTCGATGCCGCCGGCCTCCAACTCGATGCGCACCTTCGTGGCCCCGGCGTCCAGCGCGTTCTCGACGAGTTCCTTGACCACCGAGGCCGGCCGCTCGACGACCTCGCCCGCGGCGATCTGGTTGATGACCAGGGGGTCGAGCGCGCGGATCTCGGGCAGCGTATCGATGGCCTGGTGCGTGGAAGGAGCGGGCATCCGCGGCATCGTAGGAGCGGCCCGGGGCTACGCTGGTCGATGCCGACCAACGCCAACACCATCGACACCGCCGCCGCCGCGCGGGCCGCCCGCGAGGCGGTCTTCCAGGCCGCCGCCGTCTGCCGGGCCGTGCAGGCCCGCCTGGACGACCTGCGGGCCATCACCAAGGACGACAAGAGCCCGGTGACCATCGCCGACTTTGCCAGCCAGGCGGTCGTCGCGAAGGTCCTGCAGCAGCATCTTGGGACGTCGATCGTGCTGGTGGGCGAAGAGGGCAGCGCCTACTTGCGCCAGCCCGAGCACGCGGCCCACCTGAGGGCCGCGCTCGAGGCCGCGCACGAGGCCTGGCCCGAAGCGACCGAGGAGGAGTTCCTCGACGCCATCGACGCGGGCGATGCCGAGCCCACGGGCGACCACTGCTACTGGACGCTGGACCCCATCGACGGCACGAAGGGCTTCCTGCGCGGCCAGCAGTACGCGGTGGCCCTTGCCTGGCTCGACCACGGCGTGCCAAGCGTGGGCGCCATGGCCTGCCCCAACCTGCCCACCTCCCACGATGCGCCCCTGGATGCGGTCGACCCGCACGGCAGCATCTACCTCAGCGTCGCCGGCGAGGGCACGCTCGAGGCGCCGCTGCACGATTCCAAGGCCGACGCCACACGCATCCTGCGCAAGGACCTGGCGCCCGAAGAGCCCGTGAGCGCGTGCATGTCGGTCGAGAAGGCCCACAGCAGCACCGACGACACGGCGCGCGTCATGGCGCTCGTCGGCCCCGAGCGCGAGCCGGCCCGCCTCGACAGCCAGTGCAAGTACGCCGTCGTCGCCCGCGGCCAGGCCGACGCCTACCTGCGCCTGCCCACAAAGAAGGGCTACGTCGAGCGCATCTGGGACCACGCCGCCGGCGCGCTCGTGGCCACCGAGGCCGGTTGCGTCGTCAGCGACGCCAACGGCCTTCCCCTGGATTTCAAGCATGGCAAGGGCCTGGAACGCAACCGCGGCGTCGTCTGCGCCCCGCCCAGCGTGCATGAGCGGGTGATCAGGGCGATCAAGGAGTTGGGGCTTCTGGGCTAGCCGAAGCGTGCCGAATCGCTGAACTGCGAGACGCGATGCATCTCAAAGTTTAGTAGTTCTCATCGGTTTGGTATCGCGATCATGCCAACGGAAAAGGGTGCGTTGGCGGCGATGCCAACGTAACTAAGTTTTCGTCGGGGTCGCGCAACTGAGCCAGGGTCGAGTAATCACCCGGAATATCATCCCCAAGCATGATCCCATGGCACCGAAGGCGCGCACGCTCCGCCGCCAGATCATCGACATACAGGAATATAGCGCCACTTCCGGCGATCTCGTCGCTGTTTGAGAGCATAAGACCGCCCTGGCCGGAAAGCTCCCATTGCACCAATGTGTCCATCGGGCGGTAATCCGGTCCGCGACCAAAAAGTTTTGTATACCAGACTTCAGCGGCAGCAAGATTTGTCGTAAGCAGCGAAGCATAGATCTTCGATAGATTCATGTGCTTGCCTCCCGACCGATCCGGTGCCAGTCTTATGTCTCGTGAGTAACGGACCAACTGAACGGTTGCCCTGGCAACGATTTGCGGGTTTTACCCCTCCCGCACCACCACCAGCACGCACCGATCATCCACCACCCGCTCCTCACTGAACGCCCCAACCGCAACGCGGATCGCCTCGGCGATGGCGTCGGGGTCGGGCTCGGCGTGCGCGATGGCCTCGTCCAGCCGCTCGACACCGAACTGCTCGCCGTGCTCGTCGAACGCCTCGATGACGCCGTCGGTGTACAGCACCATGCACTCGCCCGGCTCAAGTTGCCCGGCCGCGCCCACGGTGTCCAAGTGCTCGAGGATGCCCAACGGCGGGCTGGCGTCGCCGGTGATGGCCTCGACCGAGCCGTCGCGCCGGCGCACGCGCGGCACGTGATGCCCAGCGTTGGCGTACACGAACTGCCCTGTCTGTGGATAGAAACCCACGAAGATCGCCGTCACGAAGCGCTCGCCCTGGAAGCTCTCGTACAGCACACGGTTGACGTCGGTCACCACCGTGCTGGCCGGCCGGCCAAACGCGCGATACGCCAGCAGGACGCTGCGCAGCATGCCCATCGCCACCGACGCGGGCGGGCCGTGGCCCGAGACGTCGGCCACCACCGCGCCGAACTGCCCGTCGCCGAAGTCGCGGAAGTCATAATAATCGCCGCCGATCTCCTCGCTTGGCTCGTACCACACGGCAAAGCGGAGCCCCTCGACCATCGGCGGCGCTGAAGGCATGATCGAACGCTGCGCGTCCAGGATCGACGCCAGCGAGTGGCTCAGGCGTTCGTTCAATGCCGACACCCGACCGACAAGCTGCTCGCGCTCGCCCGCCAGCGCCATCATGTTGGCCATCTGCGTGAGCATCAGCAACTGGTGACGCTCCAGCTCCCACGGCGTGCTGCGAAAGAACAGCGCCCACTCGTTCGCCCGGCCCGCGCGATAGATCGGAAGCACCACCCCATGCTCGGGAAGCGTGCGCCCGCCCAGCGCCGAAGGTGTCTGACGATCCGCCGCGATCTCGAACGTCGTCGGCCGCTGATAGCCGGCAAACTCGTCGAGCACGGCAGCCCGGTACAACGCTGGCTCGCCCACCACACCCCACCGGCCGTCGGGGATCACCGTGGAGGGATCGAGTTCGCCCTCGGGCAGATCGATAATGCTGAACACGCGGTACCAGCCTGGCCGCTCGACCTCGGCCTGGAAGTTCAGGAACACCTCGGCCCCGAACATCGCACGCATCCGGCGCAGCAGGCGATAGCCGTGCTCTGCCAGTGAACTGGCCTCGCTGGCCTCACGCAGAAGCTCGACGTAATCCGTCGAGCCTTGTTGGGCGATCTGGGAGTGCGCGCTCACCCTCAAGGGTACCCAGAACGGCACCCCGATAGCGAACGATAACCGGGCCTTAACCCAGCAGGTCCAGCACGCGCTCCTGGTTGGATAACCCCGCGCTGATGGCCATCAGGGTCGCCTCGGTCCGGATATTGCCGCGGATCAGCCGCGCCGATTCCTCGGCATAGTCCGCATCGCGGATCAGCGATCGGGCCGACGACAACGACTCGATCTGCGCCCCGATGGCGCCCTGCCTGGCCCCAATGACGTTTCGCCCCAGCGAGCCCAACGCGCCCAGTTGCTCGGTCACCTGCTCGCGGGCACGACCCAGGATGCGCTGCGCCAGCCCCGGGTTCTCCAGCAGCGATCCCACCCCGCCAGATGCAAGGTCGGTCATGTCCACCTTCACGGCGTCGGGGTCGACGATGACCTCCCCTGTTTCGGTCACCTCGGGCTCGATGTCGAACACCTCGCCAAGGTCGCCCGTGCTCATGCTGGAGATCGACTCGGAAAAACCATCGCCCAGCGGAACGCCGAACGTGCCGTCCAGCAGCTTCTGCCCGTTAAACTCGGCCGTGCTCGCCAGCCGGTCGACGGTCTGCAGGATGGAGTCCATCTCCATTTGCAGCGCGTCCCGCTCGGCCTCGGACATGCCCGCCGTGTTGGCCGCCGTCACCGCCAGCCCCTCGGCCTCGATCAGCAGCCCCGAGATCTCCGAGATCGCCCCCTCGGCGGTGTTCGCCACGGCCTGGCTTCGATCCAGCGAACGAGACTCGGCCTCCAGCGACGCCAACGCGGCGCTGATCGCCTCGCTCGAGACCAGCCCAGCTGGGTCGTCAGAGCCACGATTGATACGCAACCCGGTCGACAAACGCTCCAGGGCGGTGTTACGCTCGGCCTGATTGATGCCCAGGATTCGCAGCCCCATGTTGACCGGCGATTGTCCGATTCCGATCGGTGGCATGATGGCACCCTCCCTTGGCGCTCGAACCGGCGGATCGATCGACGCCATGTCGGTTGATCCACAACAAACCAGTCGCTTCCGCCAGGGACTTTGCCCACGCAAAAGCGACGCGGCACGATTTATCGCGCCCACGCAATCGCTCCATCCTTCACGAAAGGAGCAGCACCATACCTATCGGGCTGTCCTGGGGCCGACTTCAGACCGATTCGACGGCCGGGCCGAACAGACCCTCGACGAAGGCATTGGGATCGAAGGGCTGCAGATCCTGGGCGGTCTCGCCCACGCCGATGAACTTCACCGGCACGCCGCAGGCCTCGCGCACGGCGATGACCACGCCGCCCTTGGCCGTCCCATCGAGCTTGGTGATCACCAGCCCCGACAGCGGCACCGCCTGGGCGAAGTGCTCGGCCTGGGCCACCGCATTCTGGCCGCTGGTGGCGTCGAGCACCAGCAGGGTCTCGTGCGGCGCCCCCTCGATGGACTTGCCGGCAACCTTGGCGATCTTCCCGAGCTGGCGCATCAGCGATTCCTGGGTCTGCAATCGCCCGGCGGTGTCGAGGATCACCACGTCGACCCCGCGCGAGACCCCGGCCGCGCACGCGTCGAAAGCCACCGCCGCCGGATCGCCGCCCTGCTGCCCGCGCACCACGTCCACGCCGATGCGATCGGCCCAGACTTCCAACTGCCGCACCGCGCCCGCCCGGAACGTGTCGCACGCCCCAAGCAGCACACTCTTCCCATCTTCGCGCAACGCGTGGCACAACTTGGCGATCGTGGTCGTCTTGCCCACCCCGTTCACACCAGTCACCAGCAGCACAGTCGGGCCCTCGCTGGCGTAGCTGATGCTCAGGTCCTCGGGCGGCCACATGGCCGAGACCGATCGCTTGAGGTAGCCGATGGCGTCCTCGCCCTTTTCGAGCTTGCCGGCCTTGACGTCCGCGCGCAGGCCGTCGATCAATCGCCGCGTGGCTTGCACGCCCACGTCGGCGCGCAGCAGCACGGCCTCGATCTCCTTGATCAGCGCCTCGTCGAGCTTGCGGCCGCGCACCAAGTCGCGCAGCGGGTCGATCAGCACCGACCGTGTGCGCGTGAGCGAGTCCTTGATCTTCCGGCCCAGAGACTTCAGCACGCGTTGGGCTCCACGGTGTCGGTGGGCTGCCCCGCGAGCCGGCGCATGGCCGCGTCGAGCAGAGCGTTCACAAAGCTCGGGCTCCGCTCGGTGCTGAACTGCCGGGCCATATCCACAGCCTCGTCGATCGCGACCTTCGGTGGGGTTTTCTGCGTGGCCATCTCGTGGTAGGCCAATCGCAGAATCGCCCGATCCACCGCCGGCTGGCGAGACGCCGGCCAGCCCGGGCTGAGCTCCTCGAATAACCCATCGGCCTCACGCCGGGCCGCGAAGGCCGACAGCGCCAGCTTTTCGGCCTGGCGAAGCTCGCGAGCTTCCAGCTCTTCGCTCTCTTCCTCGACCGACTCGCGCAGGGAAGCGAGGACCCTCTCGTCGGGCTCATCGGGGGCGCTCACGGCGTCCAGTCCGTAGAGCAACTGGAAGGCGGCGATGCGGATGCGCTGGCTGGCGGTCGGGCTGGGCGTCATGCCGACCCCTTCCCATTCATGCCCGCGGCGGCCGCCTTATCGGCCCCGCCCGCCAGGGCCGGCATCGCATCCGGCCCGAGCATCTCGGGCTGGTTACGCGCGGCAGCGGTGCGCAGCCGCCGCAACTCGTCGATGGCCTCCAGGGCCGCGCCCATGGCCTCGGCACCCTTGTTGCCCTTGGCTCCGCCCGCGCGGTCGCGGGCCTGCTCGTCGGTGCCGGCCGTGATAACCCCGAAGCACACCGGCACGCCGCTCTCGGCCGCCAGGTGGGCCAGCCCGTGGGCCACGGCGTCGTTGATGTGCTGGTCGTGGCTCGTCTGGCCCTTGATGACGCAGCCCAACGCCACCACGGCCTCGAAGGCCCCGGTCCGCAGAGCCGCCGAGCTGAGCGCCACTAGCTCGAAGGCCCCGGGCGCCCGCAAGACGGCCGGCTGGGCCCCGGGCCACCGCGCCGAGAAGGTCTCCACCGCCCCGCGCAGCATGGGCTCGGTGATCGAGTGGTTATACCGACTGACCACGATGGCCACCGGGGGAGGTTGCTCGGTAGTGTGCATCGGACCATCGTAGGGGCGGACCGGCCCGGGCCGAATCCCGGCCGGACGCCTACCCCGCCCGCCGCCGGGCAGTACCATCGCCCCGTGCGCCAGCGCCTGGTCAAACTCACCGACGTCCTCCAGCTCACCCGCTTTGCCACGGCCTTCGCCGCGGTGGGCAACGTGTGGCTCGTGATCCTCTGGACGCGGGCCACGCCCGAGGAGCTCACCGCCCTGCCCATCACCGCCCCCATGCGCACGGCCCCGCTCGCCCTGCTGCTGCTGGGCGGCGCCGTGGCCGCGATCGGCCTGTACGCCTTCACGCTGGGCCTGAACGACATCGTCGATCGACGCCGAGACCGGGCCCTGGGGGCCGACCGCCCCATCCCCACCGGGCGCATCGGGCTGGACATGGCCACCATCATCGTGGCCGGCTCGGTCTTCGCCGCCGTCCTTGGAGCCTCGTTCTTTGGCACTGGGGCGGTCCGCCTGACGGTGCTGGTGGCCGCCGCGGCCCTGGCCTTCAACGTGGTGGGCAAGTTCGTGCCCGGCGCTGGCCCGCTACTGCTTGGCCTCATCTTCGCCGGACACATGGTGATCCCCAACATCCAGCTCCACTTCGTCTGGCCCGTGGTCGTGGTGATGACCCACGCTCTGGCCGTGGAATGGGCCGCCTGGGTCATCGGCCGGCGGAGCCCGGCCATCAGCCGCCGGGCGGTGGCCGCCATCACGCTGGGATGGCTGTTCTGGACGTCGGTCATCCTGCTGGTGGGCTCGTACAACACCAGCGGGCTGGAGACCTGGCCCCGCTGGCCCAGCCGCATCAGCGCCCTGCTCATCGCCGCGCTTGCGGTGACCTTCGTCATCTACATGTCCCACAAGGTCCGCAAGACCGGCCCGGGCCCACGGGCCGCCGAGAAACTCCGCCGCTATGGCGCCATCTGGCTGGTGCTCTACGGCGTGGTCTGGGTCATCACCGAGGGCTACTGGGTCGCCTCGCTGATCCTGGCAGGCCTGGGCATCGTCGGGCTCATCGTGATGACCATCGCCCGCGAGGCGTACCACCTGGCGCATCAGCCGATGGGGTACCGGCGGTAAACACCGAGCCTCAGAACAGCCCCAACGCGTAGAACATCGCCGTGAACACCAGGTCGGCGATGACCACCGCCACCACGCTCTCCACCACCGTCCGCGTCGTCGCCGCGCCCACGCCCGCGGCCCCGCCGGTCACGCGCAGCCCGTTGAGGCAGGCGATCACGCCGATGAGCAGGCCGAACACCAGGCTCTTGGCCACGCCGGTCAGGAAGTCGACCAGTTTGACCTGGAACAGCAGATTCTCCCAGTACACCACGAATGGCAGGTCAATCACCAGGATCGACACACCGATGGACGCCGCGATCGAGACGAGGCTGGCGAACACACCAAGCGCGCCCATGCACGTGCACGTGGCGAACACACGCGGCACAACCAGGAACCGCACCGGGTTGAGCGCGTGCGCCTCCAGCGCCTCGATCTCCTCGCCCACCACCATTGTCCCCAGTTCGGCGGTGATGGCCGCTCCGGCGTAGCCCGTCAGCACAATGGCGCTGATCAGCGGGCCAAGCTCACGCAGCACGGCCACGCCGATGATGTTCGCGAGTTTGTCCTTCTGCCCCAGTTCGCCAAGTGGTGGGGCCATCTGCAAACTGAGGATGAGCCCCACCGCCGCCGACACCAGGCAGATAATCGCGATCGAGCGTACCCCAACGCGGATGATCTGCGTGTTCAGGGCCGATGATCCCATACGGACCCGCGGATCGAGCACCGACCGCGTCAGCCAGACGAACGCCTGGGCCAGCAGCACGAGCATGTCGCCCATGTGCTCCAGGGTCTCGATCACGATGCCGCCCACGAAGCCCAACAGCCGGGTCATGCCCAGACCGCCAAAGCCGAGTCGATCGCCTCGTCCAACGTGCCGGCGATGGGAAAGACCGTGTCGAGCCTGGCGATCTCGAAGATCGACCGCACACGGTCCTGCAACGAGCAGAGCACCAGGCCTACGCCCTTCTTCCGGCTCAGTTGCAGCCCGCGCACGAGCGTGGCCACGCCCGAACTGTCCATGTAGGTCACCTCCGAGAGGTCCACCACCACGCCGCCGCCCTTGGGCGTCTGCCCGATGGCATTCTTCAGCGAGACCTGCAGATCGGGCGACCGCACGATGTCCACTTCACCACCGAGGGTGACAACCGCGATTTTCTGGCCTTCCATACGCACGCTGATCTCGTTGCCCAGATCCTGGGGCTGCCGCTCACTCACGCTCGGTCTCCCCCCGGCCGGCCCGGTTTGCGTTTGTTCCCGGTCTGCCGGGGGGCTCCACACACCCGCATGTGGCGTCGTCGCAACCACCCGCGAGCGCACGGGTGCGTTGGGCGCTGGGCCCATCGGTCCGCTTGACAAGCGTCAGGCTCATGCCCGACTTCTGTCGCGGCGCATACTCGGCACAATCGACCACCTGCCGGATGATGTGCACCCCCAGACCGCCCGGACGCACGTCGTCCAGGTCCCGTCCCTGGATCTTGCTGGGATCGACCTGCTGGGCCTCGTCCTCAATGACGATGCAGATGCCCGGGCCATTCTCTCCGTCGTCGTTGAGCGGCCAGATCTTGACCCAGATCGGGCATCCCAGCTCCTGCTTGTAGCCGTGGCGAATGACGTTGCAGAGCGCCTCGTCGACCGCGAGCGCCAGGTGCGAGCTCGAATCGTGGGAGAACCCCAGCCGCTTGGCGACCCCGGCCACCATCTCACGAGCGCCAGCCAGATACCGCACGTCGCTGAGCACCCGCAGCACGATATCCGGGGAAGATTGCATGACCTCATTTGGAATGGTGTCGGTCATCGAACGGCACGTGCTCCGCTTGTCAACCATCGGGTGAGGCCGGCTCGCCCCGCCTGGGCGGCCGATACGCATCCAGCCATCCCTTCCATCGGTCGATCGCCGCCTGGCGATCTCCCCGGGGGGCCCAGGCATCGTAGCCGAAGCGTTCTCCGGTGGTCCGTTCCAGCGCGGCGATGGCCATCGACCGCAACGCCGGGTCATCGGAGCCCAGCGATCGCACCATCTGCGCCAGATCCTCGGGCGTGGGCCGGTCAGCCGCGGCGACAACTGCTCGGATCCGCGAGCCGGCGTCCGGAGCGTCAAAATCGGCCGGCAGCGACGCCCGGCACCCGGCCATCGCCGCGCCCGCCAACGCCAGTCCCGTGGGCAACACCCGCATCCCAAACCCTATGCCGACGCGAGCGGGCCACCCGCGGGCATATACTTCGCGCTTCCCCATTGCGTGGAGGCAGACCCTGATGATCCCGACCCCCCATGACGAAGTCGTCCTCATCGTCGACTTCGGCTCGCAGACGGCCCAGCTCATCGCCCGCCGCTGCCGAGAGCTCGGCGTGTGCGCCATGATGGTCTCGCCCAAGGCCACCGCCACCGAACTGGCCAAGGCCAACCCTACCGCCATCATCCTCTCGGGCGGGCCGGCCAGCATCGAGGACCATGGCGCCCCCGCCCTGGCCGACGGCATCCTCGAACTAGGCATGCCCGTGCTGGGCATCTGCTACGGCATGCAGATCGCCTGCCATAAGCTCGGGGCCCATGTCGAGAAGGCCGACCACCGCGAGTTCGGCCGCGCCGCCCTGGACGTCGCCGACGCCAACGGCCTGCTCGGAGCCATCCCTAGCAAGACCACGGTGTGGATGTCCCACGGTGACCAGATCAGCGAACTCAAGAGCCACGGCTTCAGGATTCTGGCGAAGACGCCCACCTGCCCCGCCGCCGCCGTCGCACACGAACACGACGGCGTCCGCTTCTTCGGTGTGCAGTTCCACCCCGAGGTGACCCACACGCCCCACGGTGTGGACATCCTGCGGAACTTCCTGTTCGAGATCGCCGGCTGCAAGGGCACCTGGCGCATGGCCGACTTCGCCCAGACCCAGCAGGAGCGCATCGCCGAGGCCGTGGGCGACCAGCGGGTTATCTGCGGGCTCTCGGGTGGCGTCGACTCGGCGGTGTGCGCGGCCCTGCTGCACAAGTCCATCGGCGATCGGCTGACCTGCGTGTTCGTCGATACCGGCCTGCTGCGCAAGAACGAGCGCGAGCTTGTCGAGACGACCTTCAAGGACCACTTCGACGCCGACCTGCGAGTCATCGACGCCGCCGACGACTTTCTTGGAGACCTGGAGGGCATCACCGACCCGCAGGAGAAGCGACGCCTCATCGGCCACCGCTTCATCGAGGTCTTCAAGGACACCGCCAAGGACATCCCGGGCGCCACCGTCCTAGCTCAGGGAACGCTCTACCCCGACGTGATCGAGAGCGGGCAGGGCCACGGGGGCGTGTCGGCCACCATCAAGCTGCACCACAACGTGGGCGGCCTGCCCGCCGAGCTGGGCTTTGCTCTGGTCGAACCCTTGCGCGACCTGTTCAAGGACGAGGTCCGCACGCTCGGTGAAGTGTTGGGATTGCCGAGCCAGATGGTCTGGCGGCACCCCTTCCCGGGACCAGGCCTGGCAGTCCGCGTGCTGGGCGAGGTGACGCGCGAAAAGCTGGCCGTGCTGCGCGAGTGCGACGAGATCCTGCTGGAAGAGATCATCTCGGCCCAGCTCTACCGCCAAACCAGCCAGGTGTTCGCCGTGCTGCTGCCGGTGCAGAGCGTGGGCGTGATGGGCGACGGTCGGACGTACGAGAACGCCGTTGCCATCCGCGCCGTCGAGAGCGAAGACTTCATGACCGCCGACTGGGCCCGCCTGCCCTACGACGTGCTGGGCCGTATCAGCAACCGCATCATCAACGAGGTGCGTGGCGTGAACCGCGTGGTCTACGACATCTCGAGCAAGCCGCCCGCGACCATCGAGTGGGAGTGACCCCGGCGGCGCAATAAAAACGGGCACGCGCCTTGGGGACACGGGCCCGTCGAAGAAGAGAATCTCGATCCGTTGCTTACGCGGCGTCCCGCTGGCTCACGTTGATCGTGGTCCCCGCGGCGCTGCGGAGCTCGCTGGGGTTGCCGTGCGAGCCCTGGGCCTGGAAGCCCGTGGGGAAGCTGGTCTGGAAGATCGGCTGACCATAGCCGCCGGTCACGAGCTGCGAACCGAAGCCGATCGGCTGGCCGGTAAACTGGTTGGGGGTGCTGCCGGTGATCGGGCCGTTCCAGCCCTGACCAACGAACTGACCACCAAACTGGTTCCCAGGCTGCCCACCGAACGGACCGCCAAACTGGCCGGCCACCAACTGCGTGGGGATGGTGCCATAGGTGCCCACGGGCGAGAAGCCCTGCTGGCACTGGTTCAGCGTGGGGTTGAAGACACCGGCGTCAGCCGAGCTGGTGCTGGCACTGCCAGTAATGGGGTTGACCGACCCGCCGGACGTGAACCCGCTCACGCCCTGCCCGTTGGTGCTGCCGGGAATCGATCTGCCAGAGCCGTTCACGCTGGCAAAGCCGGTCGAACCCGACTGGCCTTGGAACGACCCGATCGGCGAGAAGCCGCCGGCGATGGGCTGGCTCCACACGCCGCCGAAGGGCGTGCCACCGCCATATCCGACGGGCGAGAAACCGCCGACGCCCTGGAAGCCGAACGGGCCGGTGCCGAACGAAGCCGTACCGAATGGAGTCGCGCCGAACTGCCCCAAGCCCTGGCCAAAGCACGAGCCATCGACCGGCGTCGGGAAGGGAGTCGAGAACTGAGAGGCGAACGGGCCAAAGCGGCCGCCGGTCATCGACCAATCACTCTGAGCAGTGAACGGTGAGATGCCGCCGAAGGACATCGACGAGATCGGGCCGAACGCGCCGAGCCCGAACTGCGTCACGGGCGAGCCGAACTGGCTCGAGATGGGCGACTGGAACTGGCCACCAAAGGGCAAGCCGTAGCCCTGACCCCAGGTGGGCTGGCCGAAGCCGGTGCCGCCGAACGGAGTGAACTGGTTGCCGAACTGGCTCGCGATCGGGCTGCCAAAGGGGGTGCCGAACTGGCCGGCAATCGGGCTTGCGAACTGACCGCCAAAGGGGGTCGAGAACGGGCTGGTGAACGGGCCGAAGCCGCCGAAGTTGTTGGTGTGCATGGGGGTTCCAATCTGGCCGAAGCCGGTGTTGGTGAACGAGCCGTGAAACGGACCACCGAAATGAGAACCAAACGAAGAAACGAACGGGGTGCCGAACGGAGTCCCAAACGGGGTCGCGGCCGGCGAGTTGTTGATCAAGCTGTTCATGTGAACCGAGCTCCTACTTTCCAAGACCACCGCCCACCAGCGTCGGCGAGCGGGCGGACCCCAAAACCGGGCGCGCGACCATCGCGCACCCCCACTGCCGGGGCCCATCCTCAAAATCTCAACTGCAAACTCGTGTGCATGCGGGCCCGCGTCCGTGCCCTGCCCGCACTATCAATGTCGGCATCGCAGACCCGCGACTTTGCCAGATCATCCCAATCCGCACGAATTTGTCCAAACGCGCAAAAACAGCCGATCGGCACCCCGTCGGCCTGGGATCCATGCTGTGTTTCCGCCCATCGGGGAACAACACAGGCCACCGGAGCGTCAAACCTTCGGCGGCCAAGCCATCGCCCGCCCCCCGCAACCTGTACCCCAAGCGCGTGGTACAGAGATGGCGCCCAAACCGGTGGCCCGGAGCCGCCGAATAGGATGGAACGGGTGGCCACATGGTGGCCGGCCACATCCGGGCACATACCCAGGGCCGCCAGACGGCCCCAGGCCGGCCACGCGGACGCCCCGCATTCCCGTCCCCTGACCGGCTGTCCGATAAGGAGTCACTCATGCGTCGACCCGACCACTCCAGGATTACCCGAACTGTCCCCGCGCTCGCACTGGCGGCCACGCTGGCAATGCCCGCCCTGGCCCAGCAGACTCCGACCACAGCGCCCGTCGCCCCCAGCGAGGCCGGCGCTCCCGCCCAAGTCTCGGCCACCGACCGTCCCGAACGCGTCACCCTGGCCCGCATGATGAAGCCCCTGACGGCGAACTTCGACAACCAGCCCCTGCGAGACGTGATGAACTACATCATCCAGCAGACCGGGGCGAATCTGGAGGTCTTCTGGCTCGACCAACGCACAGGCGTGGGCTTGGACCCAGAACAGACTCTCTCACTCAAGGTCGAGAACCTGCCGGCAATCACCGTGCTCGAGCGTGTGCTGGCCAAGACCGAGGACTCCTTCGGCGGTGGAAACAACTGGCAGATGACCGAGTGGGGTGAGATGCAGGTGGGTCCCACCAGCCGGCTGAACCGCTTCAACCGCACCGAGATCTACGACATCAACGACCTGCTGCTGGTGCTGCCCGAGTACCCAGATGTGCCCGAGATCGACCTGCAGCAGGCGTTGCAGAGCAGCCAGGGCGGCGGCGGGCAGAGCCCATTCCAGGACCAGGGCGACAACCAGATCGAGGAAGAGCCGCTCGAGGAAAGGGCAGAAGAGGTCGTCAGCCTGATCGAGGATCTGGTCGAGCCAGACCACTGGATCGAGAACCCGCGCGCATCCATCCGCTTCTTCAAGGGCACGCTCATCGTCCGGGCGCCCGACTACGTGCATCGCGGTATCGTGGGGTACACCTACTGGCCCACCCGACGCATCAGCGCCGTCGTCGACGGCCGCCGCTACGTCACCATGGGCGTGGACACGGGCATCTCCACGATCGACGGCTTCGGCCAGCAGCCCGTCAGTGCCGTGGTCGGCGGACAGATCATCTCCAGCGACCCCAGCGATCCCGGCGGCGGCGGCTGAGCCCACAGGAATATCAGGACCCGCCCGCGCAATAGGCTCTGCCAAGGAGATCAATCCATGGCAGAGCCTCACGTCATTCGGGTCAGCATCGGCAAGGACCACTATCACACCGACATCACCGCCGGCGGGCACACGTTGGTGGCCGACGAGCCCGAAGGCATGGGCGGGTCCGACAACGGGCCCGATCCCTACGCCCTGCTGCTCGCGGCGCTGGGCGCGTGCAAGGCCATCACCGTACGCATGTACGCCGACCGCAAGGCCTGGCCGCTGGATCGGCTGGAACTGGACCTCTCCCATCAGCGCATCCACGCCAGCGATTGCGAAGGCTGCGACCAACAGGATGGCATGATCAGCCTCGTTGAATGCACGCTGCGTGCCCACGGCGAGCTGACCGATGAGCAACGCGACCGGCTCACCGAGATCGCCGACAAGTGCCCGGTGCATAAAACCATCACCGGTCCCAACCACATCCGCACCAAACTGGCCAGCGGCTGATCGAACGCCGGCCGGTCAACTGTCGGCGGGCGTCTCGAGCGTCGGCTGGGGCACGCTCGGCGGCTCGGCTGGCGGGTTGTGCCACACCACGACATAAATCCAGACGCACGCGGCCAGGAAGGCCTGCACCAGAGCTACCCACCCGACGAGTTGCTTCAACTCGGGCCTGCCATCCAACGGAGCGCTCGCGCGTCGGGCAATCACGACCGCTCCGCGGCCGGCACGCTCGACAGCGGGCTTGACCCAAACCACGATCCGCTGGGCAGACGCCTTCCACTTCGGTCGCGCGTCGCCCGGTGGCCTGACGGGCTGGCTCTGCACTTCGGGCGTCGGCTGGGCCTCAGGCGTAGACGGCTCGGGCGCGGCAGGTTTGCCGGCCGGGGGCTGCTCCCCAGAGGGCGAGGTCGGCTCGACAGATTGCGGCTGGCTGGGGATGTCATCGGGGACCACTTCGCCATCGAGCTGCGAGTCGGCCAGGGCCGCGAGTTGCTCGTCCAACTCGTCGATCAGTTCGGACTCGCTGGAAGGCGGGTTCGGCTTGCGCTCCTCGGCCAGCTCTGGCCCCGCAAGGAGTTCTGCCTCGGCCTGAGCATCGTCGTCGTCTTCAGGAAGATCGATCTGGGCGGCGGACTCGTCCACGCCCATCTCTCCCACCGGATCCTCGAACATCCCGGATTCCAACAGTGCCGCCAACTCCTCGTCGAGTTCGGCTTCGAGATCGAGCGGGCCAACCGGCGCGTCATCGATGTCGCTCACGTCAGCAGCCGGGCTGTCCGGTTCCGGCTCGATCATCAGGCCGTCGTCGATCCGGGTGGCAGTTGTGTCTGCGGTCTCGGGCTGGGCAACATCGTCGGCGGCAACCTGATCGGCCGCATCGGGTTCGGGTTCGGGTTGTACAGGTGCGTCGGCGGGCTGGGTGGCTCGCTCATCATCCGGTTCATCCGAAATACTCGCGCGCGCAACCTCGTCGGAGGTAGCCTCCAACGCGTCGAGGAGGGCGTCGAGCCGCTCGCCGATATCCTCAATCTTCGAGATGTCCTCGGCGTGCTGTGCCATGGGCCGCTGCGTTCATCGACCGAATCGGATCGCGACTGAAGATCTCGGACCTGCGAGGGTGCTCGTCCGAGAACCACCAGAACAACCATAGAACCCTGCTATGCACCACCTCATCGTCGATCGCTTCGAACCGGATCAGGCCGAGATGGCCATCCAGGGCGAGCAAGCCCGTCACGCCGTCCGCGTCCGCCGGATGGAGCCCGGCGAGCGGCTGATACTCATGGACGGGGCGGGAACCAAGGCCGCCGCCACCGTGGCAGCTTCCGATAAAAACGGCCCCAACAGCTCTTGGCGGCTCTTGGTGAAGATTGACAGCGTTGACTACCAGCCACGGCCCGAGCCGGCCGTACACGTCATCTGCCCCGCTCCCAAGGGAGACCTTTTAGAGACCATGATCGACCAGCTCAGCCAGGTCGGGGCGGCCAGTTGGCGGCCACTGGACACCGAGCGCAGCGAACGGGAGCCCCGGCGGGGCAAGATCGACCGGCTGATCCGCATCACCCATGAGTCGGCTAAGCAGTGCGGCAGGCCGTGGTTCATGGATATTAATGAGGGTATATCCTTTGATAATGCCATCCAACTCTCTAACGCCGTCATAGCCGACGCCGGGGGATCCGCGGTCGAGGAGGTGGCTCGGGACATGCAGGCGGATACGGGAACCGGCGGCATCCATGTGCTGGTAGGGCCCGAGGGTGGGTTTTCGGCCGCCGAGCGAAGCCTGGCGCACGGGGCGGGGTTGGCGTTGATAGACCTTGGCCCGCACGTGCTGCGGATCGGCACCGCCGCGGTGGTGGGTGCGAGTTCTTTCGTGAGGGTCGTGACCCGCCGGTGACTTCCGGCAGGAACGGAGGGCCGGCTTGGACGTATCCCTGATAGCCGGCGTGCCTCTCAGGCTGTCGCCGGTCGAGCCGATAGCCTCTTTGAGACCCGCGTCTCTTTACCGCCGCCGGAGCCCGTGCCATGGCCAGTGACCAACCTCGATACGCCAGTTCCAGGCGGCTGCTGACCCGCCTTGCCCGGATCCGCCGCGAGGCCAGGCTACTGCTGGTATCGCGGCGGGTGGGCTGGATGCTCGCGGGGGTGCTGGGCGGGCTTGCGGTGGTGGCGTTGCTTGATTACGCGGTCCGCTTCCCCCAGTGGGTGCGATACGCGGCGCTCTTCGGCGCCATCGCGGGCGCGGGCCTGATGATCGTTCGGCTGGTATGGCCGGCCTTGGTGATGCACCCAAGCCTGACCGACCTGGCGCTTCGCCTGG
Source organism: Phycisphaerales bacterium JB060 (assembly GCA_044440025.1). Lineage (GTDB taxonomy): Bacteria > Planctomycetota > Phycisphaerae > Phycisphaerales > UBA1924 > JAHCJI01. The sequence goes on from JBITAF010000146.1 coordinate 17,897, forward strand.
AGCGTGGTCGGCCCGACCTGCGGGGACGCCTGGCGAGCGCGGTGGACCTCGCCCGGACCGGCTCGCTCGACCCGCGCTACGAACCGCTGATCGACACGGTGTCTCGCGACTCGCTGCCGGACATGATGAGGCGAGCGCCCACGCTTCGGGCGGTGGGCGTGTGCTTGCTGGTGGCCGCGTCGGTGGCGACGTTCTGGGTGATGCGCCCGGACGCTGCGGCACTGGGAGCGACACGGGTGCTGGCGCCATGGACGGGCGTGAAGTGGCCATCCCGCACGGCTGTGGAACTCGCCGAGTTGCCACGTTTCCACCCGCTTGGCGACCCGATCGCCATCCGCGGTGTGCTCACACGCACGGATCGCCCCGTGGGTGGCACGCGCGTGGAGGCCTGGTATCGCCTGGATGGCGGGCAGCCGCAGAAGCTGGCGCTCACCAGCCAGGGCGCGCCGGCCAACACGGAAGGTCCGGAGGTCTTCGAGCGGCTGGTGAATCCTGCGGCCGACGCATTGAGGCAGACCCAGCGCGTGACGATGGAGTTGTGGCTTCAGACCCGCGACGACCAGACCGAGCCGGCCTTCATCGAACTGGTGCGGCCGCCGAGGGTAGTGAAGGCCAGCGCATTGGTCGAGCCACCCGCGTACGCCGCACGTGCGACCGGGGCGCGCGTCCTCGGGCTGGGCGAGCGGCGCGAGCGTGTGCCGCTGGCGCTGGGTGGTGAGGACACCGCCGTGCTCGGCCCGGTGCTGGCCGGATCGACCGTCGAGTTCGATCTTCGCTTCAGCACGGCGGCCACGCCCGAGCTTTCGGTGCGTGCCTCCGATGGCGAGGGCGAGACGCAGCTCGCGGGCATCGAGCCCATGGACGACGGGCTCGGCGCCACCGTCCGCGTAAAAGCCGCAACGCCGGCATCGCTGTCGATTGAGTTGAGCGACGAGTTGGGCATCGCCTCGACGCGACCGCTGGTCATCGCCTTAGACGTGCTGGCTGACGCCGACCCGACGGCCACGGTGCTCGAGCCCGCGCAGGACGAGTCGATGCTGCACGGCGCCACGCTGCCGGTGGTGGGCGAGGGCCGCGACGACTTCGGGCTGGTGTCGGTCGTGCTGCGGGCGCAGCCTGCCAGCCCGCCGGCGGGCAGCCAGGGCGCTCCCCCAGAGCCTGTGGGCGAGACGATCGAACTGGCCCGATGGAGTGACGAAGCGCCGGTCCTCGAGGCCCGTGCGGCCACGGTTCTTGAGCTCGCCTCGCTTGACCTCAGCCCCGGAGACGAGCTGCTGATCAACGTCCTGGCGACCGATCTCCGCGGCGGGGACCCAACCGTCTCAGCCACTCGCCGGCTGCGCATCATCGGCGAGAGCGATCTGGTCGACCAGTTGCGCTCCGAGATGGCGGCCGTGCGCGAGAGCGCCAAGCGGCTGGACCAGTCGCAGCGCGATGTATTGGAGGGTGCGTCCCAGCTTGGCGAAGCGCGGAACGCCAACGACGATGAAGCGTTGGCCCGTGACCAGGGCGAGCTCACAGGCCAGCTCTCTCGCCAGGCTGAGGCGGTGCGCGACATCGCCGACCGGATGGAGCGGAATGCCCTTGACGACCCGGCGTTGGCCGATCTGATGGAGCTGGCGCGCGAGCATCTGAATGCCGCGGCCGCGCAATCGGACCGGGCCCAGTCTTCACTCGAAAACTCGGGAAGGACGGGCGATGCCGCCGAACAGCAACAGGCCCGCCAGAGTGCGCAGCGTGCGCAGGAGCGCGTCCGTGACGAGCTTGGCGGCCTTGTCGGCCTGCTCAGCCGAGACGAGGACGAGTGGCTGGCGCGTCGGGATCTGGATCGCCTGATCGAGCAACAGCGCGAGTTGCAAGAGCAGGCCGCGCAGGCGGAGAACCAGGCCGCCGGCCGATCGCTGGATGAGCTCTCCGCCGATGAGCGTTCGGTTGTCGAGCAGATCGCCCAGCGTCAGGCCGAACTGGCCCGCCGGGCACAAGAGGCGATCGATCAACTCTCCGAACGGGCCGAGGCGGTGGCCGAGAGCGATCCCGCCCGGGCTCAGACGCTGCGCGAGGCCGCCCAGCGTGGGCGCGAGGGCGAGGCGCCCCGGGAGATGCAGCAGGCCGCCGAGCAGGCCCAGCAGAACCAGATGTCCTCGGCCCAACAGAGCCAGCAGCGGGCGCTCGACGCGCTGGAGGACGTGGCCGAACGGCTGGACGAGGCGGGGCAGGACCGTGACGCCGAGTTGCGCCGTGTGCTGGCCGAACTGTCGGCGGCCATCGAAGCGCTCATCGCGCGACAGACCGCAGAGATCGGTCGTCTGGAGGCCGCGCAGGACGCGCGAGCATTCGACGGGCTCGACCGGGCGATGATCGGGCTCTCACGCGACACCGCCGCCCTTGCCGACGAGCGGGCGGCCGGCGACGAGGCGCTGGCGGGTATCGCCCGGAAGCTGCTGGACGCGGCCGAATCGCAGGACGAGGCCATCGTGGCGCTTCGCGCCCAGCCGGTCGATGACGAGCGGGCATTGCGCCATGAGCGTGAGAGCTTGGAACGGCTTCGGGCCGCGCTGGACGAGGCCCGCGTGCTGGACGAGCAGGCCCAGCAGCGTGAGCTCCAGCGGCAGCGTCGGGAGCTGCGCAAGGCGTACGCCGAGGCGCTGGCGGCCCAGGCCGCGCTGCGGGACGAGACCGCGACGTACTCGGACCAGGAGCTGTCACGCCGGCAGCAGATCCTGGTGCGTCGGCTTGGCGGCAGGCAGCGGAAGCTGCACGCCGAGCTCGAAGACGTACGCCAGAAGACCGAGGGTCTGGACGAGGCGACGGCGTTCAAGCTGGCGCACGACCGCATCGACCGGGCGTCGGACCGCGCGGGCGAGCTGCTCGAGCAGAGCACGGTTTCGGGCGACACGCTGTAGTCGCAGGACACGGTGGCCACCGTGCTGCGGGGGCTCATCGAGGCGCTCGACAGCAGCACGCAGCGGGGCGAGCAGGAGTTCGCCCAGGGCAACCAGGGCGGGCAGGGATCAGGTCAGCCCGGCCAGCAGGGCGAGGAGGAGGGCGTCGTGCCCCCAATGGCCGAACTGCTGCTGCTGCGAACCATGCAGGTCGAGGCGGCCCAGATGACCCGGGCGATCGACGACGGGCTGCTCGGCCCCGAGCGGTTGGCCGACGCCGGCCGGCTGCAACGTGAGCTGAGCGAGGCGGCGACCGAACTCGTCCAGCGTCTGAACGAACAGCAGAACCAGCAGCGGCCACAGCCCGCCGGCGTGCAGCCGCAGCCGTTCGGGTTCGCCGCGCAGGAGACACAGCCGAGCAGTTCTGGCGCTGAGCAGCCACCCCGGCAACAGGAGGCGACTGACGAACCCACGCTCGACGAACTGCTGGGCATCACCGACCCGACCGACACGAGCGAACAGGGCGATGATGGAGATCTGGATCGCGAGCTCGAGGGCGGGCTGGCCGGGGCATTCATGCGGGCGGTCGACCTTATGCAGCGTGCCTCGACGCGGCTGAATAGCGATGGCGGCACGGGCATTGCCACGCAGCGCACGCAGGAAGAGGCCATCGCAGCGCTCGACCAGCTCATCGAGGCGGCCCGCAACCAGCAGAATCAGCAGCAACAACAGCAGCAGCAGAACCAGCAACAACAGCAACAACAACAGCAACAGGCCCCCCAGCAGCAGCAACAGCAGGATCAGGGCCAGAACCAGCAACAGCAGCAGACGACCGATCCGCAGGGTGTGCAAGGGCAACCCCAACAGGGCGGGGCCTTGGGCGACGAGGCGGCCGTGGGCGCCACCTGGGGCGCATTGCCGCCACGGGTACGCGAGGCGTTGCAGCAGGGCTCATCGGACGCGTACAGCGCGGTGTACCGGGCCATCACCGAGGCGTACTACCGCCGGCTGGCCGAGGAGGCGAACAACCAATGAGGCGTGCAACGATCGCAGCAGTGCTGGCGGTGTGTGGTGTGGCGCCCGTGCTGGCGCAGGACGTGGCGGCACCCGCGGCCCAACCGCTGGTGGAGATCACACCCCAGCTGGACCAGGCCATCGCCGACGGGCTTGCCTTCCTGGCGGCCCAGCAGAACCCCGACGGGAGCTTCGGTGATGGCGCCTGGGGCCGCGGCGTGGCCGTGACGTCGCTGGCAGGGCTCGCGTTCATGGCCGACGGGCAGATGCCCGACCGTGGGCAATACGGCGATGTTGTCCGACGGGCGCTGAACTACGTGCTCGAGCGTTCGGGCGACAGCGGGCTTCTGGCAGACGACCAGGCGCCCAGCCCGATGTACGGCCACGGCTTCGCGGCGCTCTTCCTGGCCGAGGTGTATGGCATGAGCGGAGGCAGCGAGGCGTTGCAGGAACAACTGCACGAGGCGATCGTCAAGGCCGTACGGCTCATCGAGCGCTCGCAGAATGACGAGGGCGGCTGGCGATACAACCCCGTGCCCACAGACGCCGACGTGAGCGTGACCATCTGCCAGGTGATGGCGCTGCGGTCGGCGCGTAACGCGGGCATCGAGGTCAGCAGCGATGTCATCGATAAGGCCGTCGATTACGTCAAGGCGTGCCAGAATCCCGACGGTGGGTTCCGCTACCAGACGCGCAACGGCACGAGCGCGTGGCCTAGGTCGGCCGCCGGCGTCGCGACACTCTACTACGCAGGCGAGTTCGGCGACGAGGCTATCGACCCGGGCGTGCAGTACCTCATCCGGGAGGCGCTGCCCGGCCAGGGCCTGCGGCGCGGGTACTTCTACTACGGGCACTACTACGCCGTGCAGGCCATGTATCTGGCCGGCGGCGAAGCGTGGAGCACGTGGTGGCCCGCGGCGCGTCGCGAGTTGATCGACCTGCAGCAGGGCAACGGATCATGGCCCGATCGGACGGTGGGCACGGCTTATGGGACAACCATGGCGTTGATCGTGCTGCAAATGCCCAAGCGATACCTGCCGATCTATCAGAAGTAAGCCCATCAAGAAGCAAGGCCCCACCGCGAGCCCGCACACCATGAACACACGCCCGAGCACAACACGCACGTTTCTGGCACTGCTGATGCTGTCGTCTGGCGCGGCCGCCCAGGTCTCTCCCGACCGTGTGGTGATCGACGCTCAGCTCGATCGCACGCTGGCCAACGACGTGCGCTTCGAGCCCGGCAGACTTGTGTATGAGACGGCCGGCGAAGAGGTCAGCGTGCCGCTGGACGGCTCGGTGGTGGCGATCGTCGAGCCCAGCGGCCGCGCGCCCCGACCGCGCGACAGTTGGGTGGAGCTGGCCGATGGCCAGCGCTTCGTAGGCATGCCCGTGTTCCTTTCCACGGCGCAGGCCGAGGAGTTCGCGGCTGCCAGCGAAGATACCGGAATGGCGTGGAGCACGCCCCTTCTGGGGAATCTGCGCGTGCCGCTCGAGACGCTGCGCCGGGTCGTGCTCCGCGAGGACGCACCAACGGCCGAGTACGACGAGTTGAACGATGTCTTGGTGCTCTCGAACGGCGACCGCACGCTGGGACTGCTCGAGCGTGTATGGCCCGACGTCGTGCTCGACGTCGACGGGCAGTCGCGCACATTCGAGTTGGCCGAGGTCGCGTCGATCACTCTGGCCAACCCCAGCCAGGAGGCCAGCGGCTCTCGCGTGTGGCTGAGCGATGGCTCGATCGTCGCGGTCGATTCGCTACGGACCGTGCCCGATGGCGTGCAAGTCGATCTGGCCGCCCCGGTTGGCGCGCCCGACGACGAGCGGGCGCCACTCACGATGAACGAGGTGCTGGGCGTGGCATTCGAGAGCGGCGGGGTGGTGCCCCTGGCCTCGCTGGGCAACCCCAAGTGGGAGCGGCAGTCTGACTGGACGCTGCCTCCAAAAGTCGGCGACCCCGATCGCATGCTGCTGGGATCAGCCGCGATCGAACTCATCGGCCCTGTGAAGACCTCATGGGAGATTCCCTCGGACGTCCGGCGTGTGGCGATCCGGGCCCGCCTGCGTGAGGACTGCCGAGTGTGGGGAGACTGCGAGGTCACCGTCAGCATGGGCGGCAGGGTCGCGTTCAGCCAGCGCCTGCATGGCGATATGCCCGAGGCACGCTTCACGATCGACCTGCCAATGGATGGCCAGGCCGGAGGCCCGGTTGGCCCGCTGGAGATCCACGTCGAGGAGGGAAAGGGTGGAGCGATCCAGGACCGGGTGATCCTTGATGGATTCGTTCTGCTGGCCACCAGAACGGGATGATCCGTGGTCTTTGGGATTGTTTGTGCCCTTTGAACGGGATTTTCTGTCGGTTACTGGCCAGATCCCGTTCCTGATGTATGTTTCATGCTGAGGAGTGCTTGGCGGGTGTGTGCGCCCCGCCTGTGTTGGCGCGTTCGATCGAACGCAGGCCATCGCGTGGTCTTTCCGCGTGTGCTCCTGGCTTGATGCGTGCGTGCAATGGGAGGTGGAGAATATGGTTCGCCTGTGGTCAACCGGAGTTTGCGGGGTCATCACCCTGGTCGCCGCATCGGCGCATGGGCAGATCGACCCGGGCGACGCGGGGATTCGGACGATCGCGCCCGAAGAGACCGCCAGCGTGGCTCTCAAGGCGTTCTCGCGTACCGCCGAGGAGATCATCCACCGAAACGAGCGCTCCATTCTGGTGGATCAGGCGTTCCAGAGCATCGGGCCGCTCCTGGGCGGGCCCGACGTGGTCCAGGCCAAGTGGAGCGAGATCCGCGGGATGGGCACCAACGTGCTCCAGTTCGAGTTCCGTTCCCGTGACGGCAGCCCGCTCGTTCCCTCCGACCACCTGATCGAGGGCGAGGAAGCGGCGTTCATTGGCTGGGAGATTGGCCGAAGCGACCCCATCGAGTTTCTCGACTTTACCGGCGACATCGACGTCATCGAGTACAAGGTGTTCGTCAGCGAGAACGGCGGCATCGACTTTACGGTGTTCGACCTGACCAGTTCATTCCTGAACCCCTGGGACGGCGTGGACCTCGGCCGCACCATTCCCCTGCGGACGCCCGGTGGGCCGGTTGAGTACAACCTGATGATCGTGGAATACGAGTACACCTACACGGTGCCCGCACCGGCAACGCTGACGCTCCTTAGTGGCTTGGGTCTGGCAGGTCTCCGGCGTCGCCGCTGATCTCGCCCTCGCCTCGCAACGATCTATACTGGGCCATGTGCTTCCCGAGGCATGTGGCCCTGTTCTTTTGCCTGACGCTGCTGCTGGCCGGCAGCGCCGCGGGCCAGCGCGCCGAGTTCGAGCTCTCGGACAATGGTTGGCGCGCGACCCCGACCGACGAGACCATCGACCAGGACGAGGCTTACATCCGCCGGGCCTGGGCGACACTGCTGGATGGACGCCCGGGCCGGGCCAGAAAGATGCTGACCGAGTGGCTGCGTGAGAACCGCGGCCGGGGCAACGAGTGGACACCCCTGGCGTTGCTGGTTCGCGGAGACGCGAAGGTAGCGATGAACGACGAGTACGACGCGCTATACGACTATGAGGAGATCGCCCGCAACTACGCCGGCAGCCCCGAGTTCGTGAAGGCCGCCGAACGCACGATGGACATCGCCATCGATTACATCAATGGCAAGCGTCGGAAGTTCCTGGGCCTACGTATCGTCGGCGCTCGCGGCGATGGCGAGGAGCTGCTGGTGCGCATCGGCGAGCGGCTACCGGGCAGCCAGATCGCCGAGCGTGCGGCGCTGGAACTGGGCTCGCACTATCGCCGGACCGGGAACTTCGAGCTCGCGCGGGACGTCTACGGCATCTTCTTGGAGGCGTACCCCACGTCGACCTATTACCGGGCGGCACTTCTGGCGCGCATCGAGGCCACCTTCGCCCAGTACAACGGCCCACAGTACGACGGTTCGGGGCTCATCGAGACCGAAGAGCTCCTCGACGTGTACGAGGCGAAGTACCCTGGCGATCTGGAAGTACAGGCCGAACTCGACGCCCTGCGCGTGCGTGTTGACGAGAGCCAGGGACAGCAACTGTTGGAAATGGCCCAGGTCTATCTGCTCCGAGACGAGAACGCCTCGGCCCGGTACGTGCTCCGCCGGCTGCTGCGCGACCACCCTCGAACAACCGCTGCCCAGGAGGCGCTCGACATGCTCCGCGATCGGGGCTGGCTGCGCGAGGGAGCGGAATCGTGAGAGCGGCCACGGCTGGCGTGATAACGGTCCTGGCAGGCATGCTGCTGGGGCTGGCGGGCTGCGCGAGCGACCCGACTGCCGGGTACAGCTTCTCGTCAAGCTATGACAACCGGGTGCAGAGCATCGCTATCGACGTGTTCGAGAACGACACCTACCACCCGGGGCTGGAGAGCGACCTGACCACGGCGATCATCCGCCGCGTGCAGCGGGATACCCCCTGGAACGTGACCGGCAGTGACGCGGCCCAGACCCACTTGACCGGAGTCATCCGCGATGTGCGAATCCAGCGGCTGACCCAGGACACCGCCGGTGGCATCACCCAGCAGGCGGCCGTCGGCATCACCGTCGAGTTCACATGGCGCAACCGGGTGACCGGCCGCGAGTTGGCACGCCGCACCAACCTGACCGTCACAGAGTCGTTCATCCCTGCCGCCGGTGAGCCGCTGGAGATCGGGCTGGCGGCCGCCGCGGATGAGATGGCCGGGGCGATCCTGGAAGCGATGCGTTCGGTGTGGTAACGATCCCGGGCCCGCCTTGAGACGTATGAAGCAAGCGGAATGGACCCGCTCGGGCCGGGGTTGGCCCGTGGGAAGGTCCGCGAAGCAACGCTCCCGCCCGGGCGACCTCTAGGATGGACCCTGAGCGGGCCGATGCTCGTAACAGAGATTTTGACTGAGGCGGTCCGTCCGAGGTGGTTCCCCGGGCGGACTCCCACGGAGCACTCATGCGTCGATTTGCGATGAGCCAGGACGACCAGAACCCCAAGCAGCCCCCGAAGGGTTCGGGCGGCGGCCCGGGCGGGAAACGCCCCGGGTCCCAGCCGCCCGGCCCGGCGATGCCACAGGGCCGGATGATGATCCTTGTGGTGGCCATGGTGCTGCTGGCCGTGATGGTCATGCTCATGTTCCAGAGCGGTCGGGGCGAGTCGATCACCCTTGAGCAGTTCTACAGCCTGTACGACGGCGGACAGATCGACAAGGAGAGCGTGGTCATCTCCGACAGCGCCGTACGCGCGGTTCGGCTGGATGGCCCCGACAGCGGCGAGCGAACCGCCGTGCGGATCGACCTGAACGCCGCGACGCGCGAGACCATCAGCGACCAGATTATCGTCAAGACCGAGGGCAAGGCCCAGACACAGCCCAGCAGCAACTGGCCAATCTATCTGATGCTGGGCCTGCCGATCGTGCTGTTCGTGTTCCTGATCTTCATGTTCCTGCGGAGCCTGCGCGGGGCCGCCGGCGGGGCGGGCATGCTGGGCAGCTTCGGCAAGAGCCGGCACAAGGTCTTCAATAAGGAAATGACCGGCGTCACGTTCAAGGACGTCGCTGGCATCGACGAGGCCAAGGACGAGGTCTCGGAGATCATTGAGTTCTTGAAGACCCCCAAGAAGTTCACCAAGCTTGGCGGGCGCATCCCGCGCGGCGTGCTGCTCAACGGGCCTCCGGGCTGCGGCAAGACGCTGCTGGCCAAGGCTATCGCGGGCGAGGCCGACGTGCCGTTCTTCTCGATCTCGGGCAGCGACTTCGTCGAGATGTTCGTGGGCGTGGGCGCCAGCCGCGTCCGCGACCTGTTCAAGCAGGCCAAGGACAACTCGCCGTGCCTGATCTTCCTCGACGAGATCGATGCGGTGGGCCGTCGCCGCGGCGGGGGCTACAGCACCGGCGGGCACGACGAGCGCGAGCAGACGCTCAACGCCATCCTCGTCGAGATGGACGGCTTCAACGCCACCGACGGCGTGATCGTGATCGCCGCAACCAACCGGGCCGACGTGCTCGACCCGGCCCTGGTGCGCCCGGGCCGCTTCGATCGCCAGATCTCGGTGAGCCTACCCGACCTGAAGGGCCGCCTTCAGATCCTCAGCGTGCACGCCAAGAAGGTGAAGCTGGGGCCGGACGTCGACCTGGAGAAGATCGCCCGCGGCACGCCGATGTTCAGCGGCGCCGACCTGGCGGCCATCGTCAACGAGGCAGCCATCATGGCCACCATGGAAGACAAGGACTTCGTCGAACACGAGGACCTGGAAGAAGCGCGCGACAAGGTGAAGTTCGGCCGCGCCGGCAAGAGCCGCGTTCGAGAGAAGGACGAGAACAAGCTCGTCGCGTACCACGAGGCCGGGCACGCCGTGCTGCAAGCGTTGCTGCCCCACGGCGACCCGCTGCACAAGGTGACGATCATCCCACGCGGCGGCATGGGTGGGGCGACCTTCAGCCTGCCCGAGAAGGACCGCATGGGTTACGGGCTCAAGTGGATCAACACCACACTCAAGGTCATGTGCGGCGGCCGTATCGCCGAGGCGCGCGCGATGGGCGACATGTCCAGCGGGGCGGCCCAGGACATCAGCCAGGCCACGCAGCTTGCACGCACGATGGTGACCGAATGGGGCATGAGCGAGAAGCTGGGCTTCCTGCGGTACTCCGGCAGCGATACCCGCGAGAGCTTCGTCCCCGACAAGGACTACAGCGACCGCACCGCCGACCTGATCGACCAGGAGGTCCGCCGGATCGTCGACGAGGCCTACGTGGAAGCCAAGCGGATGCTCGACGAGAACTGGACCAGGGTGGAGGCGGTAGCCGAGGCGCTGCTCAAGCACGAGACGCTGACGGCCGAAGAGGTCCACCTGCTCATCGGAGGCGGGTCGCTGAACAAGCCTTCGGTCTCGGACCTGCTGCTGGCCGACCGCAACCGTACACCCAAGACCAGCCAGCCCCAGGCCGACGACGACGAGGGTCCGGAGATGGCCGGCGGGATGTCGCCCAGCCCGGCGTAGGACTGATACTTCAAGAGCCCGGGCGCGAGTCCGGGCTTTTTCGTGCGCTGACGAGGCGTTTGGGCTGCCAAGATGACACCTCGCTCACGCGGGGCGGAGGAGCTGGCACCACCGCACCCCCGCTGCCGAGCCCCTGGCGGGGGTCTCGCGGAGCCTGCCTGCGGGCACGCGGCTTGTAAGCAGCAGGGCGTGAAGCCATCGGCTCCCATCCCGAACACGCCCGGCAACGGCTCGGCCCAGGGCCCGGCCCGGCTGAACCTGCTGCTGAGCGACGCCAGCCGGCCCGATCAGTCGTGGGCCGATCGACTGCCGCCGCTGCTGGCGCCCATGGGCGTCCGCACCGTGCGGGCCCACAGCGGGCGGGAGGCCTCCGAGGTCATCCGGGCGACCCCGATCCACATGGCGGTGGTCGATCTGGCCCTGCCGCTGGATACCGGGTCGGCCGAGGACGGCGGGCTCCGGCTGCTGGAACTGCTGAGCCGCAGCGAGAACCGGCCGCCGACGATCGTGATCCGGCGGGCGAGGACGGCCCGGGAGGCCAGCCGCGAGTCGATGCGGGCGTTGCTCGCCGACGCGTTCGCGGTGGTCGATCGTCCGAGCCACCACCGAGACGTCGAACTGTTACTGGAGGTGCTGCGCCGTGTCCTGGCGCGTCACTATCGGGGCCAGTGGCCCGACGCAACATGAGCATTACCGGCACGTGCCGGAGGCCGATCGCCGGGGAGGGCGGGGCGGCTTCCGGGGCGGGGCCTGTTTCAGGATCGATTCGCGAGATTCAACTCACCAAACCCAACCCAGTGCCCGTTGCGATCGGGCCTTTCGCAGAGGAGCGTTTGAACGATGGCCGCCACGAAAACACGCAAGAAGCTGAACATCCGCCCGCTGCACGACAAAATCATCGTCCGCCGCGACGAGGCCGAGAGCGTGACCGCCTCGGGCATCTTCCTGCCCGAGAGCAGCAAGGACCGCCCCAAGACCGGCGTGATCGAGGCCGTCGGCGACGGCGCGCTCAACACCGAGACCGGCGAGCGCATCCCGCTGGAGCTCAAGAAGGGCGACCGCATCATCTTCAGCAGCTACTCCGGCACCGAGGTCAAGCTCGAGGGCGATGAGTTGCTGATCATGACCGAGGCTGACGTGCTGGCGGTGCTCGAGGGCTGATGGTCTACGCGGGGCTCCAACTCCGGCTCTGGTGTCCCAAGTTCCGAGAGTTTCGGACACTTGAGATCGTGAGCTTTTGGGAAGGCACCGGCCTGGACGACCATGACCCAACCGGGTGGGAAGTCTTTTGGCATGGCGACGTCGAGTCGACTTCCTTTGATTTGGCGGGCCGCGAGGTCAATGGGGAACGACACATGCATGACCTCTTTCACGAAGTTGGATGCGTCGCTCCCTCAACCTTTGTTTCCGACCTCCAAGGTGCATATGAGGACAAGCATGGAGAGCAAGTGGCGACCCTCATCAACGAGATAACTCGCTTGCGCACGGAGCAATTCGGAGCCGTTGCATGACCACCGACGAGCTGCGCGCAGCGCTCAAGGAACTCACCGGCGGGCGTGACGCCACGTTCGCCTTCCACCATACCGGCGAGCAGGGCGCCCTGCTGCTGGTGCCAAACGCGATGCTCGTGCCCGAGGAGGGCGACCACATGGTCAAGGTCACCGACGGCCAGAGCATCGCCATCATCGACGCACAGAGCGTGGCATGGGTGCGGATCGGTCCGCCCCAACTGAATAAGTAAGTTAGAGAGCCCGGGCCGACGCCCGCGGGCACGACGAGCACACAACCGGCCCACACGGCCGCGAACGAACTTTGGGAGTGTGAACCATGGCTGCGAAAGACATCGCATACGACAACGACGCACGCGAGCGGATCCTCCGCGGCGTCCAGAAGCTCGCCCAGGCCGTCAAGGTCACCCTGGGCCCCTCGGGCCGCGTGGTGGCCATCCAGAAGTCCTTCGGCGCCCCCACCGTCACCAAGGACGGCGTGACGGTCGCCAAGGAGATCGAGCTGGACGACCCATACGAGAACATGGGCGCCCAGATGGTCAAGAGCGTGGCCAGCAAGGCCAGCAAGGACGCCGGCGACGGCACCACCACCGCCACCATCTACGCCGAGGCCATCTTCAGCGAGGGCCTGAAGAACATCACCGCCGGCGCCAACGCCAACGAGGTCAAGCGCGGCATCGAGAAGGCCGTCGACGCCATCGTTGCCGAGCTCCAGAGCATGTCCAAGAAGGTCTCCAGCTCCAAGGAGATCGCCCAGGTGGGCACGTGCAGCGCCAACCAGGACGCCGAGATCGGCGACATCATCGCCAAGGCGATGGACAAGGTCGGCAAGGACGGGGTCATCACCGTCGAGGAGGGCCGCAGCCTGGACACCGAGGTGCAGCTCGTCGAGGGCATGCAGTTCGACAAGGGCTACCTCAGCCCCCACTTCGTCACCGACGCGGCGGGCATGGAGTGCGTGCTCGAGGACTGCTACGTCCTCATCCACGAGAAGAAGCTCAGCAGCGCCAAGGACCTGGTGCCCATCCTGGGCAAGGTCGCCGAGAGCGGCAAGAGCCTGCTCATCATCGCCGAGGACGTCGACAGCGACGCCCTGGCCATGCTGGTGGTCAACAAGCTCCGCGGCGTCCTGAAGGTCGCCGCCGTCAAGGCCCCGGGCTTTGGCGATCGCCGCAAGGCCATGCTCGAGGACATCGGCATCCTGACCGGCGGCACCGCCGTGATGGAGGAACTGGCCATCGACATGGAGAAGCTGGAGATCCGCGAGCTGGGCCGGGCCAAGAAGGTCGTGATCGACAAGGACAACACGACCATCATCGAGGGCGCGGGCAAGGGGAGCGACATCAAGGGCCGGATCGACATGATCCGCCACCAGATCGACGCGGCCAGCAGCGACTACGACCGCGAGAAGCTCGAGGAGCGGCTGGCCAAGCTGGCCGGCGGCGTCGCCCAGATCAACGTCGGGGCGGCCACCGAGGTCGAGATGAAGGAGAAGAAGGCCCGCGTCGAGGACGCCCTGCACGCCTGCCGGGCGGCCGTCGAGGAGGGCATCCTGCCCGGCGGGGGCACGGCCGTGCTCCGCGCCCGCACGAAGCTGGAGGCCCTGCGCAAGAAGGCCGGCGGCGACGAGGGGCTGGGCGTGGACATCGTGTGGCGGGCCCTGAGCGCCCCGATCAAGCAGATCGCCAAGAACTGCGACCTGGAGGGCTCGCTGATCGCCAGCAAGGTCGAGGAGAACAAGGACCCCAGCTTCGGGTTCAACGCCCTGACCCGCGAGTACGGCGACCTGGTGAAGATGGGCGTGATCGTGCCGACCAAGGTCGAGCGCGTGGCCCTGGAGAACGCCGCGAGCGTCGCCGGCCTGCTGCTGACCACCGAGGCCGCGGTGGTGGAGCGCAAGGAGAAGAAGGCGAAGGTGCCGATGGGTGGCGGGGATGATTTTGATTATTGAGTAACCGTGAGGCGCAGGCGAAAGCCTGCGCCTCGCTTTAAGGAGATGGCCATGTCGAACAATGTTGCAGGATCAGTTGATGTCCGAAGCGGTCGCACCCTATTAAGCAACATGGCTGCAGCCATCCTTGCACTTGGGATGCTGATCAGTGCTTTGGTTCTTGGCCTCTCAATTCGTGGCGCCGGATCTCAGCTTGCGAACCGCCCAACAAGTATGCCCCCACATCAGACATATGGTTTTCCAACGGCTATCGCTGTCGGTGAGCGTCGAGCCATTGTGCCGGTGGAATCAAGGTCCGGCACCGTTACTTGGCACTATGTGTTCCCCGATGATTCTTCAATCGGCTTGGTTTCTCGCCCAATTTCGCCAATGGGCGATACCTATGGCACCATCTCCATCTCCCGATAGCATTGGCATGGGGCTACGATTTATGACAGGAAAGTTCGCCGACCGACTTGCCAGATGTGTCTCCTTCATTCCTCTTCTTATTCTCGGTATATTCTTCATAATTCTATTGAAGTGCATGCCGGTGGAAGAGGCGAATCACACATCGGTTCTTGTTCTCTTTGTGAGCTTCATGTGTACAGTATTTCTTGTGAATCTGCTCCTCGTCGAGAAGCGTCTTGATGAGTTGTCTTTGCAGCTATCTTCGTTAATCGCGATTATCGCCTTGGCACCAGGCATCCTGGCTGTAGAGGCCATATTCGACATTGACGACTCGCCTATTTGGGCGCTCTTGGGTGCAGTGGCTGGATACCTGTTTGGACATAAGCCCAACTCGGAAGCAAAGACAAGTTGATTGACACTGTGTAAGAGGGACGTGTCAGTTTGCCACAACCCAGCCCCTCGAACACCCGCCCCAGCCCCACACCCCCCACCACGCACGCTGCGGCCAACCCGGGCCGGGTCGAAGCCATGAGCCCCACCCCCTACCCTCCCCCATGGCCAACGAAGACCGCCTGCGTCCCCATCCCGCCACGCGATTTGCCGGTGATATCCACGTGGTGGACCTCGACGACGCCTTCGCCAGGCTGCCCGGCGAGAGCGTCGAGCGGCGGGGGTTGTCCCAGGAGGCCCTGTACAAGCACGGGCGGCTGACCACCGCCGCCTTCGCCATGCGAAAGGGCGCCCGGCTGGAGGACCACGCCGTCGACGGCGAGGCGGTGCTGCACGTGCTGGCCGGCGAGGTCCACCTCACGATGGACGGCGTGGGCCAGGACGTGGCCGCCGGGCAGATCGTGCTGCTGGCCCCGGGCGTCGAGCACGCCGTCGAGGCCACCGAGGACGCCCGGCTGCTCATGCACATCGTGCTCGAGCGGGCGTAGGGGCCGCCGCGGCTCCATCGTGGCATGCCCGCGCTCGGTCACGGCGCGATCGGGCTCCATCACGGCGCGATCGGACTCCATCACGGCGCGATCGGACTCCATCGCGGCGCGACCGGGCTCGATCATGGGATTCCCGCGCTCGGTCACGGCGCGACCGCGCGCGGTCGTGCCATTCCCGGGCTCCATCACGGCGCGATCGCACCCGATCACGGCGCGATCGCGCGCGATCACGACATTTCGGGGCCGCATCACGTCATGACGCGGTCCTTTTTACTTGTTTTTGTTCGGTAGTTTCGCTCGCCTGACCCCGCTGAAGGGCCGCCAGGGGCGTTTTGCCGTACGAAATTCGATCATGGGGGCCGCGGCCATGGACAAGGGCCGCCCCCCGGACAAGAAGGAGCGGCCCCGCCATTCGGGAAAAGTATTTGGGCGCCATGTCAACCAAACGCCCGTGCCCCTGCTATCGGGCGTTGGGCGTCGCGGCTTGAATCGATCTCAGCCGGCCGAGCCGGCCCGCAGCTGGTCGAGCGTGGCCTCGTCGAGCCCGAGGTACTCGTGCATGTGCTGGTCGTAGAGCTCGGCGTCCTTGTCCTGGCTGAGGTCCAGCCGCAGCTCGTTGATGACCTTGGTCCCCTGGCCGATCCAGCCCTCCCAGGTCTCGCGGCTGATGTTCTCGTAGATCCACTGGCCGATGGGGCCCTTGAAGGGGGGCCGCTCGAGCTGGTGGCCGCGCCTGCCGGTGCGCTGGCACACGAAATCGCCCTCCCCGTCTGCGAGCGGGTCGCCGTGCTTCTTGGTCTCGACGGCGGGGACGGGGGCGCCCAACTGCTCGAGGAGTTTGGCCATGGCGTCGGCGGGCATGCGGTCGCCCCGCTCGGCGGCGCTCCTGTAGCCGGTGGTCAGCAGCTCGATGGCGTCTTCCTTCTTCCCGGGGTCTTGTTCTGACGCCTCGATGAGCTGCTCGCCGGCGAGCTGGTAGGCCTTGCTCATGGCCGGGTTCAGCTCGATGCAGCGCATGTAGCTGGCGGCGGCGTCGGCGTGGCGTCCGGCCTGGGCGTAGGCGTTGGCCAGCGAGAAGTGGGCCATGTCGTTGTCGGGGTCCTCCCGCGACATGTTCTCGAACTGGGCGATGCGGGTGTCTAGGTCCATGGGGGCTCCTGCGGTCGCGATCCGGTGGGTCGGAACATCGTACGGGCCGCGTGGCCGGTGCGCCGCGCCGAGCCCGCGAGGCGCACGGCCCCGCTGGCGAAGCGCCAGGACGAACCCCCGCTGGCGAAGCGTCACATAAGACAGCGGCGGCCAGGCTCTCCCTTATCACCCGGCCGCCGCTGGTTATAGGCGTTCTCGTGTCTGGCACCGGCTGGCTGGCTCCGACTGGTTGGCTCCAGTTGGTTGGCTCGGGCGCTGCTGGCGTTTCACATATGTTCCATCGTGGGGCGGCAGACACGATGAACGCCCGCTGAATCTCGGCTCATAATGACATCTCCCGAACCTGGCAGCGAAAACCCGCGGCAGGGAAGTGTCGTGATGACAGGCTTTTGTGGTATGCTGTGCGGGTCCGGGCCTTGTTCGAGGCCCGAATCCAAAGGGAGATTCACGATGGCCCGCACCCCCACCGCCCTGGCCCCCACCGCCCTGGCCGCCGCCCTGCTCGCCTGCGCGGGCTCGGCCCAGGCCACCTGGTCCATCCTGCTGGTCGACACCCGCACCGGCGAGATCGCCCTGGGCAGCGCCACGTGCCTGACGGGCTTCGACCTGCGGGCCAACACGCCGGTGATCATCACGGGCGTGGGCGCGGCGACGGCCCAGAGCTTCGTCGACTCTTCGGGCCGCAACCGCGTGCGCATCCGCGATGGGCTGGCGCTCGGTCTCACGCCGGCGGAGATCTTCGACGACTTGTCCACGTTCGACCCGGGCCACCAGACGCGCCAGTATGGCATCGTCGACGTGACGGGCGGCACGGGCACGTTCAGCGGCACCGGCGCGGGCGCCTGGGCGGGCGGGCTGACGGGCGAGCTCACGGGCATGGACGATGGCATCTTCTACGCCGTGCAGGGCAACCTGCTGACCGGGCCGGCCGTCGTCGACGACGCGGTGCAGGCGATCATCTCAACGCCGGGCGACCTGGCCGAGAAGCTGATGGCCGGCATGGAGGCGGCCCAGGCGGTCGGGGGCGACGCGCGGTGCTCGTGCACGCCGCTACCCATCCCCTGTGGCACGCCGCCGGCGGGGTTCCTGAAGAGCGCCGACATCGGCTACATGATGATCGCGCGAATGGGCGACGTCGACGCGTGCAACGGCATCTACCAGCTCGTGACCTCGACGCGAGCCATCGAGATCGCCGACGTGGACGGCGACGGCGCGGCCGATGTCGTCGCCGCGGACAGCGCCGGCAGCCGCCTGTCGACGCTGGCCAATGCCGGTCCGGATGTGCTCGGCACGATGCCCGTGCTGCTCGATCCGACGATCGATACGCGATTCGGGCGCGTGTCGGGCTTGCTCATCATCGACGCGACCGGGGACGGCGTCCTCGACATCGTGGCCTACGACGAGGCGACCGATTCGATCGCCATCGGCGCGGGTGATGGCATGGGCGGCTTCGCCGATCCGGTGCGCACGGGCATCGCGGTCGAGCCTGGCGCGTTGCTGGCGATCGATCTGGAGGCCGACGGCGGCCCGACCGATCTGTTCCTGGGCGCGGCCTCGGGCGGGCGGGCGGCGGTGCTGCGCAACGACGGCGCGGGCGGCTTCACGATCGAGATGCTCATGTTCGCTGGCGAGCCGCGCCAGTGGGCCGTGGGCGACCTCAACGGCGATGGCTTTGACGATGTGGCCTACATCACGAGCGCCGGGCTCGTCGCGGCGGTGCTCAACGATGGCGCCGGCTCGCTCGCGCTCGGGCCGATCGGCGCCAGCGCGCTGGACGGCACGGTGCTGCACGCGGCCGACATGGACGGCGATGGCGACGACGACCTGGTGGGCGTCAACCGCTCGGGCCGGGTCGTCGGCGTGGTGTCGCTCGATGGTGGCACGTTCACGCAGGCGACGGCCAGCCTGCCGCGTTCGCCGAACTGGGCCGCGGTTGGCAGCGTGACGAGCCCGGACGCGAACGAGGTGGTCGTGGGCGTGAGCGATCTGTCTGCGGACCTTCTGACGTACCGCCTGAACGGCGGATCGCTCGAGCTGGTTGACAGCACCGGCACGGCGCTCATCCCGCGGAACTTCGTGCTCGCCGACCTGACCGGCGACGGCTTCGACGAACTCGTCGGGACCACGGGGAGCAATCTCAGCGTGATCGGCAATCAGGGGGGCACGTTCGCCCCTGGCCCGGGCTGCGGCGCGGGCGAGTACTTCATGAACTTCAACATCGCCAACGCGAGCCGGAGCGACCCGGACCCGGTGTTCCAGCTTCGCGACTTGTTCGATGACTGGCGGAGTGACCTGGTTGGATTGGCCGACGCGGTGCGGAGCGAGGCGGAACTCGATCCGCCGGTGATCGCGGCGGGCGAGACCTCGACGCTGCGCATCGAGCTGCGCGACTGGCAGGGGCTTGCGGCGGACATGAGCATGGCCGAGCCGCAGATCGAGGTCATCGGCGCGCCGAGCATCGACGCCGGATCGCCCGTGTCGCTGGGCAACGGCGTGTGGGAAGTTGATCTGTTGGCATCATCGAGCAGCACCGCGGGCGTGGCCGAGGTGTCGATCTCAATCGCCGACGCGGGAACACGGCCGGTGACGCTGATGCCCCTCCCGACGCTCGAAGTCACCGGCGGCTGCTACGCCGACCTGGACGGCGACGGCGAGTTGACGATCTTCGACTTCCTGGTGTTCCAGAACGCCTTCGACGCGGGCGATCCGATCGCGGACTGCGATGGGTCGGGGGGGTTGGATATCTTTGATTTCTTGTGTTTTCAGAATGCGTTTGATGCGGGGTGTTAGCGATCAGGGCCGACTATGCGATCTCTTGTATCTTTACCGCTTCTGCAAACAACTGACCAAACTCACTTATGGTCACACACATCTCCGGCTGTTCAGGTTGCTGTCGAACAAAGTATTTCACAGGCTCCGAACCAAAGTTAGAATCTCCAGGATCTGTGTGAAATACCTCAAGCCAAAACTCTGGATGAGGATGCTTTACCAGCCCCAGGGCAAGAAGCTGATACACCGCATCGGTATTGAGAGTGGAAATGTCCAAGTCGTTTGACAGTAATGCCTCGTAGCTCTTGCTAAACCACACAGCTTCTCGAGTTCCAAGTTGGCGAAGCACTCCTAGGTACATAGGCGATCGTTTGTCTGGATCGGTCATGGCAGACTTAAGCAAGTTAGCCCATAGATGTTGCAGATCCTCGTCGTCTACGTTTCCAATTGCCTCCATAGCGGCAACCAAAAACCCAGGCGGCATCGCCTCTGGCGGCGTCCCTGTTTCCTCTAGTTTGAGCTTTAGCTTGTGCAGGGTGCGAATACGGTTCTCGCACTGGATGCGGTACACTTCGTCTGCAAGCAAATCCCCAGCTACCAGAAGCGGGCGCCCCAACAGCTTCTTTGCTAAGTCAGCGGCGGCTTCGGCCATGGGCTTCATGGCACCGAAACCAGCGCCCATCGCGCCTGCGACAATTGCCAGATCGTTCACACCGCCTCCACCACCATCGCCACACTATTCCCCCCACCAAGGCACAGCCCCGCCAGCCCGCGCTTGGCGCCGGTGCGGTTCATCTGGTGGAGCAGCGTCGTCAGCACGCGGGCGCCCGAGCCGCCGATGGGGTGGCCCAGGGCGATGCCGCCGCCGGCGACGTTGAGCTTGTCCTCGGGGATGCCCAGTTCCTTGATGTTGCTGAGCACCTGTGCGGCGAAGGCCTCGTTGAGCTCGAACAGGTCGATGTCGACCACGCTCAGGCCGGCCTTCTTCAGCACGTTCTGCACGCCGGTGATCGGGGCGGCGAAGATGTCCTTGGGCGCCACGCCGCTGGTGGCGTAGGCGATGATCTTCGCCATGGGCTTGATGCCAAGCTCGCTCGCCTTGCTCTCGCTCATCACGATGGTGGCGGCGGCGCCGTCGTTGATCTGGCTCGCGTTGCCGGCGGTCACGGTGCCCTCCTTGGGGTCGAACGCCGGGCGCAGCTTCGAGAGCCCCTCGGCCGTCGTGCCGTTGCGGATGCCCTCGTAGGTCGCGCAGCCGCCCTCTGGGCCTGGAAATTTCCTATTGCCCAGTTGCTAACCATTGAGGGCGACCATCTCGTCCTTGAACCAGCCCTCGTTCGTTGCCTTCTCGGCGCGCTGGTGGCTCTGGGCGGCGAAGCGGTCCTGCTCCTCGCGCGAAACGTCGAACTTTCGGGCGATGTGGTCGGCCGCGTCGCCCATCATCCAGCACTCGAAGGCGCATCGCAGGCCGTCGTGCGCCATGACGTCGATGAGCTTGGTGTCGCCGAACTTCACACCCATCCGCACGTGGGCGAAGTGGGGCGAGCCGGTCATGTTCTCCATGCCGCCGGCGACGACCACGTCGTTGTCGCCCGCCTTGATCGACTGGGCGGCCATCATGACGGCCTCGAGGCCCGAGCCGCAGACCTTGTTGATGGTCTTGGCGCTCAGGGTGTCGGGCAGGCCAGCCTTCAGCCCCGCCTGTCGCGCGGGGTTCTGCCCCAAGCCTGCCTGCAAGACGCAGCCCATAACACATTCGTCGACCATGTCGGGCTTCAGCGCGGGCACCTGCTCCATGGCGGCCTGGATGGCGTAGCTGCCCAGCACCGGGCTGGGCGTGTTGGCGAGGCTGCCGAAGAACTTGCCGATGGGGGTGCGCTTGGCGGCGACGATCACGGGCTGATTGCTCATGCGGGATATCTCCGAGGGAAAAGGCACGCGCGAGGCGATCGGGCCTCTGGCGGCGGTGTTTGGGTATCGGCCGGACTCAACAGGGCCGGGAGCAGTATAGAGCCGAGGGGCGCGTACGCTGGCCCCATGAAGAAACCAACCTGCATTGCCGCCCTGATGTTCTGTGTCGCTCCAGCGTTCGCCCAGTGCCCCCACTACACACTCGACGACGGATCGGGCGGGTTCACCATCGGGCCCAGCGAGTTCGACGCGGTTGTTACGTGGGGCAACTACTTTGACACCGACGCTGGCTGCCCGTGGCTGAGCGAGGTCAGCGTGTCATTCCCCGGCAGCCTGCCGGTGGGCACCCCCATCACCGTGATCGTGTATGACGACCCCGATGGCGACGGCGACCCGACCAACGCCACCGTGCTCTCGGCCGCCTCGCACGTGTCCGAGGCCACCTCGACCAGCACCTTCGCGACGTACGACATCCGCCCGACGAATATCGGCGAGGGCGGCTTCTTCGTGGCCATCGCCGCGTTCGTGCCCCAGCGCCAGTCGGTGGCCCGGTTGGACCAGGACACGCTGGGCGTAAACTCGTGGCTGTTCTACGACGGTGAGCTGCTGACCGACCCAGGCGCGGCCCCTTTCATCTTGCGGATGAGCGAGAGCCCCTTCAACGGCACTTGGATGGTGCGGGCGGCGGGGGAGGCACAGGGCTGCCTGGCGGACTTCGATGGCGACGGCTCGGCGACCATCTTCGACTTCCTGGCCTTCCAGTTGGCGTTCGATTTGGGCGATCTGGCGGCCGACTTCGATGGTGACCTCCGCCTGACGGCCTTTGATTTCCTCGCGTTCCAAAACGCATTCGCGGCGGGCTGCTGAATATTATCGGTCTCAAACACCAGTATTTTCCCGCTCATAGCGGTTGCCGGTGGTGAGTAGCCGGGTTGGGACGCGCTCTGGTCTTGAGCGCGCCATCGATTTCGTGTATATTGACATACCCGGCAAGGGTTTGGGAACACCTCAAGGGAAGGGGTACCGCGATGAGTGCGAAGAGTGCGATGGGTGCGAGCGGGCTGCTATTGGCGGCGGGGCTGTGCGTGCCGGCGATGGGCCAGGACAACCCCGAAGGACCGGTCGTCGAGGCCCGACCCGAGATCCCGGGCCGCCGGAGTTCGCTCGTGCAGCGGGCCTATGTCACCCGCTTCATGCCCGCCCTTCCACTGGGCAACCCCAATAGCCCGGGCGTGGACGATCCGGCGACCTATCCCGATGAGTTCCGCACCATCCACGGCCGGTTCAACAACCCCGTGGTGCCCTGGCTTGGGTCCACTGGCCAGCCTTTCCTTCGCAAGGCCCCGGCCGCGTACGCCGACGGGGCGGGCCGCATTCCCGCGCGCAGCGATGGCGCGAGCGCCCGTGCGATCAGCCAGGCGATTGCCGACCAGGGCGGCCGGGATATGGCCAGCAACGTGGGCAACTCGAACATGTTCTGGCTCTGGGGACAGTTCGTCGATCACGACATGGACGAGACGCCCATCGCGGTGCCCATCGAGCGATTCGATATCGTCGTGCCCACGGGCGATCCGTGGTTCGACCCCGATGAATCGGGCTCGCAGGTCATCGAGTTGGATCGGTCGGGGTACCAACTGAGCGCCGGTCCGCGCGAGCAGATCAATGCCATCACCTCGTTCATCGACGCATCGAACGTCTACGGCGCTGACAACGAGCGAGCCATCGAGCTGCGTGCGATGGACGGCACCGGCAGGATGAAGACCAGCGACGGCGATCTGCTGCCATATAACGTCAACCAGTTCCCCAACGCTCCCACCCACCTGGACCGCACCATGTTCCTAGCTGGCGACGTGCGGTGCAACGAGCAGGTCTCGCTGATCGCGATCCACACGCTGTTCGTGCGAGAGCACAACTACTGGGCCGACCAGATCCGGGCCGCCGACCCCTCGCTGACCGGCGACGAGGTGTACGAACGGGCCCGCGCCATGGTGGGCGGCATCATGCAGGCCATTACTTACAACGAGTTCCTGCCCCTGCTGCTGGGCCCCGATGCGCTGCCCCCCTACGCCGGGTACGACCCGGGCGTGGACCCACGCATCTCCAACGTCTTTGCCACCGCGGCCTTCCGCATGGGCCACTCCATGCTCCCGGCCTTCCTTCCCCGCATGAACAGCGACGGCAGCGAGGCGGATGAGGGCCACCTGTCTCTCGCCCAGGCCTTCTTCCAGCCACCCCACATCAGCGGGCCGGGCATCGACAGCATCCTCCGCGGCATGTCCATGAAGCCAGCCCAGCAACTGGACCACCTCATCATTTCCGATGTGCGAAACTTCCTGTTCGGCATCCCCGGCGACGGCGGGTTCGACCTCGTGTCGCTGAACATCCAGCGCGGACGCGACCACGGCCTGCCCGACTACAACACCATCCGCGAGGTCTACGGCCTGCCGCGCGTGTCGGACTTCGCCGGCATCACTCCCGACGGTGAGATGCAGGACAAGCTGAGCTCGGTGTACGCGGATTGTGATCAGATCGACCCCTGGGTCGGCTTCCTGGTCGAGGATCCCCTGCCCGGGGCCATGGTGGGTGAGACCCTGCGCGCCGTGCTGGTCGACCAGTTCGTCCGCCTGCGCGAGGGAGATCGCTTCTGGTACGAGGCCTACCTGCCCTCATCCCTGGTCGACACCGTCAACCAGCAGACGCTCTCGACCATCATCCGGCGACACACCAGCATCGGCGACGAGATCCTGGACAACGCGTTCATGGCGCCGGTGGGCTGCCCTGCAGACCTGGACGAGGACGGCACGCTGACCATCTTCGACTTCCTGGCGTTCCAGACGTTCTTCGACGCCGGAGACCTGAGGGCCGACTTCGACGGCGACGGAGAACTGACCATCTTCGACTTCCTGGTGTACCAGAACGCCTTCGACGCCGGCTGCGAGTAGGCCCCCCAGGGCAGAGCCCGATCAGCCGCCCCGGTTGCTCGGGCCCGTCGTGTCGCCCACGCCCAACTCCAGTGCTCGGTCGAGTAGTTCCTGCTCGGCCTGGCGATACCGCGAGAAGCTGCTCATAAGTTCCTCGTGGAGTTGCTCGATGGCCTGCTGGCGGCCGGGGATGTCCACCGGCCCCCGGTCGTCGGTGCTCAGTGAAATCAGGCTCTCACTGGCGGCGCGCAGGTCGCTGGCCGCCTGCGCGAACGAGCGAGTGGCGTCGTAGATCAGTTCGCCCTCCAACTCGCGCGTCGTCGGGCGTTGCAGGAGTCTCCATGGGCTGCGGCGGATCTCGAGCATCGTGAGCTTGGCCTGATCGCTGGCAAGACGCAGATTCGCCAGGGCACGGCGGATGCCCGGCGTCTCGGCTTCAAGGAACGCGGAGGTGTCGGCGGCTACCCGGGCGGCCCGGTCGCTCGCGGTGCGCGCGTTCTCCACGGTCTCCAGGGCGGCCGGCATGAGCTCCGCGTTGGTCCGGGACGTGATGTCAGTCAGGTCCGCCACGACCCGGTCGATGCCCGGGCGATTGTCGTCGATGGTGTCTCGGACACTCTGGATGACCTCGCCAAGTTCGACCGTGCGGTCGTCGAGCCTGGAGGCAAGGTTGGTCCACACCTCGATACTGGAGCGCACCTCGGTCAGCGTCCCCTCGACCTGGTCGCCCAGGCCCGGCAGGCGTTCGCGGAGTCCCTCTGTAATTGCCCGCGCGTCCTGGAGCGCGAGGTTGATCTCGTCCACCGCCATGCCCACGTCGGGCTCGATATCCGTAAGGATGCGGCTGACCCGCTCGCTGGTATGCGCCAGCGATTCAATCGAGCGACGGATGTTCTCCAAGTCCTCATCGTTCAGGCCGGTCTGTGCCAGCAGGCCCGGCGAGGGCTTGCCCTGGATCCGTCCTCCCTCGGCCAGTTGCGGGCCCGCGCCCATGCCGATGAAGTTCACGACGGTGCCGGTCCCCAGCAGCGGCACCTCGAGGCGGACCACAGCGTCCTCGCGCAGGACCAGATCGCTGTCGACCTCGATCTCGACATCCAGCGCGTCGCCGCTGCCATCAGCCAAGCTGATCGCGTTGACGCTGCCGACCTTCATCCCACCCACGCGGACCTCCGCCCCAGGGGCCAGCAGCCCGGCGTTGTCCGAGAGTTTGAATCGAACGACGTAGCTGCTCGTGGATACCAGCGCAGCGCTGAGATCGCTCAGGATCGCGGTAACCAGCACGGCCAGGGCCACGGCGGCGATAAAGAACGCACCCACGATGGCGTTTCGTCCACGAGCCTGCGGCATGGCGTCCTCAAATCCCTGTCGAGCGCGACTCAGGCCTGCAGGATCCGCCGCAGCCTCTGGAGCACGCTCTCGTCCTCGGTCCTCGGAACGATACGCGAAGGCTCCACGCTGCGCATGTGAGGCAGGCCGGGACGCACCCCCAGGATGTCCTGCTCCCAGTCGCTCTCGCTGTTCCGCTCGCTCAGCGGGCCCTCGGCCGATCCGCGGAGGAACTGATGAATGATCTGCTCATCCTGGCTGAGTGAGCCCACCTCCGAATCGGGAATGTCTCGGACTCGCTCGAACCAGGCCTTGGGCTCGACGGCCAGCATCCTGCCCTTGTCCAGCATGGCCATGCGGTCGGCGATGGTGAAGGCCGAGTCCATCTCGTGGGTCACCACCACGCAGGCGATGCCCAGCTTCTTGGTCAGGTCCAGCAGCAACCGGTCGATCTGGGCGCTGGTGATCGGGTCAAGCCCCGCGCTGGGCTCGTCGCAGAACAGCAGCCTGGGGTCCAGCGCCATGGCCCGGGCCAGCCCGGCGCGTTTCTTCATGCCGCCAGAGATCTGGGCGGGGTACAGGTCGGCCGCATCGCGAAGCTGCACCTGCTCGAGCTTGATCTTCACCTGGATGTCGATGATCTCCTGGCTCAGCCGCGTGTGCTCCTGGAGCGGCAGGGCCACGTTCTCGGCCACGGTCATGCTGTTGAACAGCGCCCCGCTCTGGAACAGAATGCCAAACTTCAGTCGCACCTTATTCAGCGCGTCCTCGCCCATGCCACAGATGTTCTGGCCGAACACCTCGATGCTGCCCGCGTCGCTCTTGAGCGAGCCAATCATCAGCCGCAGGAGCGTGCTCTTGCCCGACCCTGAGCCGCCCATGATGACCATGGTCTCCCCGGGCATCACGTCCAAGTCGACACCGGTCAGGATCTCGCGACCGTCGAAACCCTTACGGGCGCCGCGGAGGCGCAGAACCGGCGCATCGGACTCGCCCTCGGGCACGCCTCAGCCCCCGCCCGGCTCATCGCCGCCGGAGCCCGGATCAGAGGCGTCAGGCGAATCCCCCGGGTCTCCCGGCAACGCGGGGGCGGGTGTGCCCTGGGCGCTGGGCGGTGGCAACAGCCACAGAAGCGTGCCATCGGACCTCAGGAACGCCATGTTCTCGGCCGCCGGCGGGAACGTCGGCTGTCCCGGCGAGGAAACCATGAACACGTACCCCAACCCGTTCTCGAACTCGATGGGCACCGGCATGACCTGGTAAGCCCCCTGCGGGTACTCGGCCATGGCTTCCTCCATGCCCGACTCAACGACCGGCCCGGCCGTACGGAACTGCCCCCAGAGTTCGAGCATGCCCTGCGCCCGTGCGCGGCTTGGGCCCCAGTCTGCCGCCAGCTCACGCTGGACCTCCGCCACGCGTGCGTCGGTCAGGTCCGAGGCGGCGTCGGAAGTCAGGTAACCCCGAACCGCGTCGGCTTCGCCGCGCTCGATCGCCGGGATCACGTCGGCCTGGCCGGCGTACTTCTCGGCCACCCAACTGGCGGCCAGGAGGGTCGCGATGTTGATCGCGCCGGCGATGAGGCCGATGATGATCGCGGCGATGGCCAGCCCGCCGCCCTTCTTGCGACCGCCCGACATCGAGATGAGCACCAGCGCGAGCACGCCCAGGAGCAGGCCCAGCGGACCGATGCCGGGAATACAGCAGCCAAGCAGCCCCAGCAGCGAGACGATGAACGCGAAGATCGCCAGAAAGCTGGTCTTCGGCTCGAGATATTCCGGGCCGCTGGCAAAGTCCTGGGGCTGTGCGTAGGGATTGTCGCTCATGACGCAGGGTAGCCCGCCCAGTAGCCGGCCAGCGTGCCCTAGCGACAGGCTCAGACCGTGGCCGTCACCACTTGGTGGGCTTCCACGATCGAGTCGATGGCCGAACGGACCTCGTCCTCGGTGGTGAACCGCGAGAGGCTGATGCGCAGCGAGCCGGCGGCCAGCTTCTTATCCAGACCCATGGCGCACAGCACCGGGCTGGGCTCGAGCGAGCCGCTGCTGCACGCCGACCCGGCCGACACGCACACGCCCATCTCGGCCAGCGTTAACAGCATGATCTCCGCATCGGCGCCGGGGATGGCCAGGTTGGTCGTGTTCCAGAGCCGCTGGTTCGGATCGCGCGGGCCGTTGACGCAGGCGCCCTCGATGCGCTCCAGCACGCCCCGCTCCAGCTCGTCGCGCAAGGCCGCGATGCGCTCGCGGTGTGCCGGGTCGGCCAGCCACTCCTTGGCGCCCCGGGCCGCCTCGCCCAGGCCCACGATGCCCGGCACGTTCTCGGTGCCCCCACGCCGGCCGAGCTCCTGAGAGCCGGGGGCCTGGCGGCACAGCTTTACGCCCCGGCGGATCCAGAGCGCCCCGATGCCCTTGGGCCCGTGGAACTTGTGGGCGCTGAAGGTCAGCATGTCGAACGGACACTCGCGCACGTCGGTGTCCATGCGGCCCACCCACTGCGTGCCGTCGACGTGCACGATCGCGCCGGCGTCGCGCGCGAGCTGCGCAAGCTCCATCACCGGCTGGATGGCGCCCGTCTCGTTGTTGGCCCATTGCACGCTGAGCACGGCGACCTGGTCATCGATGAGCGTGCGCGCGCCGTCGAGATCGATCGCCCCGCCCGGACCGATGGGCAGCCAGCGGGTCTCGGCCTTGCCGCACTCGTGCAGGCCCCTGGCCAGTTCGCGGACGGCCGGGTGTTCGACGCCGCTGGTGACCAGCACCCTGCGACCGCTGGTCTTCTCGCACTGCTCGAGCGCTCCGCGGATGCCCATCTGGCAGCTCTCGGTGCCGCCCGAGCAGAAGACGATTTCGCGCTGGCCGGCGCCGATGAGGTCGGCCACGCTCCGCCGGGCCTGCTCGATGCGCGCGCGGGCCGCCTGCCCGGGCCGGTGCACGCTGGAAGGATTGGCCCAGCAGTTCTCCAGGCACTCGCACACGGCCGACACCACTTCGGGCAGCGGTCGCGTGGTCGCGTTGTTGTCCAGGTAGGCGTGCACCGGGGCGGGGTTCCTCAGGAGGCGCCGGCGACCGAATCAGCGGTCGTCTTCGTCCTCGTCTTCGTCTTCTTCATCCTC
>JBITAF010000147.1:0-18072 GCA_044440025.1 Phycisphaerales bacterium JB060
ATGAAAAAGCCCGCGGCGCCGCGGGCTGACGATCACAGAATCAGGAACCGGCTCAACGGCGGCGACGGAGGCCGACGACCAGAAGGCCCGCGCCGGCAAGCACGCCAGCGCCCGGCAGGGGCACGGCGACTTCGAAGCCACCGCCGGGCACCTTGTCAGAACCGCCATCGGCCAGGCCACGGAATCGGACGAGGAAGCCGGGCTCGTCAGTCGAGCCCAGGAAGTCGATGGCCGAAAGCGTGGCGGCGTCGGCGGAGGTGATGCTGAACGTGAATGTGCCGTTCTCGCCGAGCCCCAGCCCGCTGGAGGGGTTACCGCCGCCCGTGAAGTTGCCGCTGAGGGCCGCCCCGCCATCAAACATCCCGAATGGAGCGCCCGACTCGGATCCGGTGTTCTCAAATGTCGTCGGGTTGGCCGAGGTCAGGCTGGCACCCGAGACCGCGTCGGCACGGAAGAGGAAGCCCGTAAGGAATCCTCCGACCGTACTCGGCGTGTCATTGGTCAGCGAGACAGTGAGCTCGCCCGTAGAGCCGCTGATGAATGAGTAGACCAGCGAGCCCGAATAGGTAGCCCCGGTCTGCTCGGCACTGGCGGCGGTGATGCCCTGGATATCCACAGAGTCGGCCATGGCGGCACCGGTGAGCAGACACATGGAAACAACAGCAGCAATACGACGCATCGGTAGGTTCCTCTCTCTCACTCTGGACGTGAGCCCGTCCAACCACAAGTCTACCGCGCGTCTTTACTTGGAAGTCTACTCTCAAACAATAAAACTTGCGTACCAGAGGGATTATCTGGCCGCAAGCGAGGTTATTGGACATGTAGGGCGTTACCGGCCCGAGAACCGGATCCCGCCACAGACTGAAATCAGCGGCGGCGGCGAACGGCCACGAACAGCAGGCCGCCAGCAGCCAAAGCGCCGGCACCGGGAAGCGGGACGGCAACCTCGAAAGTACCCCCGCCGGGGGCGCCTTCGGTCGAGGTGCCGCGATCTGCCATCGGGCTCGGCCCTGCCACCGGCGGGATGGCCCGGGCGAGTTCACCGAGCACGTCCCCTGGGCCGTCGCCGAAGCCACCGGCGGGGATCGACAGGCGCGGGTTCCGGTCGGCCCTGTGATCTGGGCCTGCCACCATGAAGAGCGTCGACGCACCCAAGCCACCCGAGGGAGGAGCGGTCGCCTCGGCGACACCACCGGTGAACGGCGCGAAGTTCGAAGGCCCTGCCAGCGTGGCGATGTAGTCGTGGACGAATCCGAGTTGGTCGGTCGGGCGGAGATGGTCGTCGGTGCTGGGCAGGCCCGCCGGCTCGGCGGTCACCACCGGCGCCGCCAGACCCGCAGCGGTCAGAACAACAAGCGTCTTGTGGTTAAGCATCAGTCAAACTCCCTCTTGCGTGATTTGCTGGGTGCATTACGGTGAACACAATACAACAAATCCGGACGGGGATTGTCCGGATGAACGGGGTTTAACCAAGATTGGGGAAACTTGATAGTGTGGTTTGTCGCTTGAGCGACATCCGCACCATGGTGAGGCCTTACCGCCCCTGCAAAGTCAGGCTCAACGTGATTTCTTCTTCACCGCGCTTCACGCCGATGTTGACTGTGTCGTCAGCCGAGTGGCGCGCCAGCAACTGCCCCCAGGCATCGGCGTCGATGAGCTTCTGGCCATCCCACCGCACCAGCCGATCTCCAGCACGAAGGCCGGCGTTAGCCGCGGGCGAGTCCTCGCTCACTTCGGCAAGGACCACGCCGTCACCCTCCGCGTCGCTGTCGACGACAACGCCCACGTACACGCTCACCACCGGTCGATTGGATTGGGCCTGCTCGCGCTGGCGGCGCTGCTCTTCGGGGCTCACGAAGCGGAACCGCTCGGGGCGAACCGCCGCGTCGGCCACGATGTTCTCGTACAGGTGCACCGTCTTCACGGCGCCCACGCGGTTGATCTTCCACACCGTGTCGGCCGGGGTGTGGTAGTCGGCGTGGAAGTCGGCGATGATCGAGAACAGCACGGGGATGCCCGCCCGATAGAACGGTGTGTGGTCGCTGGCCCCGCTCATGGTCTCGGGCACCACGATCTCCAGCCCGCTATCGGCAAAGTACGGCTCGATGAACTCGCTCAGCCCCTCGCCCGTGAAACCGCCGGCCATCAGCAAACGCTCGTTGCTCACCCGGCCGATCATGTCCCAGTTGCACATCAGCACGTGATCCTCGGCCGGGGCGATTGGATTACGCGTGTAGTACGCCGACCCGTTCAGGCCGCTCTCCTCTGCGTCGAAGCCCACGATAAGGATCGAGCGGCGCGGTCGATCATCGCCCTCCATCCGGCGGCCGAGCCGATCGGCCATCAGCAGCAGGCCGGCCGTGCCCGACGCGTTGTCGTCGGCGCCCGGGTGCAGTTCGCCCGGCCCGGAGCGAGAACCGAAGTAGCCCATGCCCAGGTGGTCCAGGTGGGCGCCCACGACGATCCACTCGTCAGCAAGGTCTCCCACGCCCTTGATGACACCGCCTACGTTCTCGGCCATCAGGCTCTTGCGCTCGGCCAGGCCATCAAGCTCGAGTTCGAAGCCCAGTTGCTTGGGCGAGGCATCCTCGTCGGCGTAGCGGCGCAACTCGAGCATCGTCGTATCGCTGCCCATGGCCTGCAATACGCGGTCGCCTGCGTCGTGCGACAGCATCATCACCGGCACGCCCGCTTGCGCACCACCCTGGAAGCGAGCCAGACGCTCGGCCCGGTTGTCCGCCGCGCCGGGCGGGTTGATGATCACGATGCCCGCCGGGTCGCGCTCGGCGACGTTGCCGATCTTGTTGCGAAAGCCCGCCCGGCCGCTCCAGCCGCGACGGCCTTCGTTCCACTTGCTGTTGCCGTCCTCGTCCATGGGCTCGAAGCGGAACAGCACCGCGATCTTGCCCTCCAGCGAATCCAGCCCCTCGAAGTTGTTGTAGCCGTCGGGCCCATCGTCCATGCCGTAGCCCACGAACACGGCCTCGCCCGATACCGTGCCGTTCTGGCCCATGCCGGTCAGCATGAAGTCGGTCTCGGGCTCCAGCGTGACGCGTCGCTCCTGGCGAGTATCACCATCTTGCGATGTCTTCGACGCCGACATCGATTCGCGTTCGACCGTCCACGTGCCCGAAAGCGGGAAGGGCTGGCGGTAGCTGGCGAACCCGTTGCCGTCCTCGTCCTCGAAGGCAGGCGTCAGGCCCGCCTCGCGGAAGTAGTGCTCGATGTAGTCTTTGGCCCGTTCGGCGCCCTCCGAGCCCGGCACGCGTCCCTGCATGTAGGGGCTGGCCAGCGTCGAGATATGAATGTCGTACGTGCGAACGTCCTCGGGCATCCTCGAGAGGACGTCGGCGATGGGCGAGCCGTCGACGCTCTGGACACTGCCCTCGTCGTTGCGGTCAGTCAGGCCCCAGGCCGAGCAGGCGGCGGCCATGGCAAGGAGGAGGGCGGGAGTGCGGAGGTATTTGGTTTGCATGGATCGGGTTCCTTTCGCCCAAGAGAGATGCGCGGGGGATCCCGCCACGTCAGGGCTCGCTGGATGCAATATAGATGTCCCGCCGTACGATCGTTGCGTGCGGACATCCCCAATCATCGCGATCCTGACCCTGCTCTGCTGCCTTTCCGCCGGTCCTTCGGCCATTGCGATGGCCTTGGCCCACCCCCAAGACGGCCCCCACGCCGATCTCCGGCTAGCCATTGACGGCAAGGGCGTGACGTTCCAGGTTGGCCTCAACCTGGCCTTCATGGACGAGGCAATCCCCATATCGCGCGAGGCGCTCGACCAGATCGCCCCGGTCGAGGCCGATGCCCTTGAGCAGGCCATGCGTGAGTTCATGGCCAACCGCGTCGTCGTCGAGATCGACGGCCGCGTCGTCCAGCCCGAGATCCAGCAATACCAGTTCTTCGACGAGCCCGAGCCTTGGATGATCGGCGTGTTTCCAAAGTACGGGGCCAGAGCGCTCATCCGATGCGCCATCACCACGCGGTACGAGGCAGCCGATCCGCAGATCGTGAAGGTCACCTGGCCCACCTATCCCCGAGACCGGGTCGCCGCCGAGATGGAGGGACTGACCGGCCCGGACGGCAAAGCGCCCTACATGGTGCTCGAGGCGTTGGTGCAGACCTCGGACGGCACGGTCGACATCATGCCCTTCAGTCAGGCGAGGCCCACCCTGGAGTGGCACGCCGACGAGTCGGGAGACTCGCGGTACGCCACAGTGCCGCCAGTACCGACGCCGGGCGAGCCGCTCCGCCTGTCGCTGCTCGCGCTCGTGCTCCTGGCGGTGGGTGTGCCGGCTTCGGTGATCGTGATGCGTAAACACGGCGCGGGCCCCGGCGGCCTCTCGATGCTGGCCGCCCTCGCCGCTGCTGCGGGCGCCGCCCTCGTGCTGCCCACCGCCCTTGTTGCCGTCCCCTGGACAGGTGGCGATCTTCCGCTGCCCACCGACGATCAGGCCGCCGCTATCTTCGAGCCCCTGCACGAGAACCTCTACAAGGCATTTGATTACGGCAACGAGGGCGAGATCTACGACGCCCTGGAACGCTCGGTCAGCGGCCCGCTACTCGGGAGCCTCTATACCCAGGTCTACAACTCGCTTGTGCAGGCCGAGCAAGGCGGCATGCTGGGCATCGTCACCGGCGTGGAGCCGCTCGGGTCCGAAGTGCAGTCCATCACCACCGACGATCAGGGCCGGGCGCGCATCGATGTGAAGCACCGCTGGAGCGTCGAGGGCACGGTCTACCACTGGGGCCACAGCCATACCCGGGTGCACGAGTACGAGGCCATCTACACCCTGGCCGCCCTGGACGAAGGCTGGCGGATCGTCGACCAGCAGATGCTCGAACAGCGGCGGGTGGATGAGGACGGGCTCGAACCCGAGTCTCCGCGAGACTCGTTCTGATCGACCACCCGGCCAGCGGTTCCAGTTGCCACAATTTTTGGACCGCGATCGCAACCCGACGAGATCCCTCCAGTACGAGACCACGACCCACACGGCACACCCGTACCAAGGAGGTTCCCCATGAAGAGAGCGCGCATTGCATTGATGTCCGGCGCCGCACTACTCGGCCCGATTACGTCCACCCCATGCCTTGGCCAGTTCTGCGATGTCGAACGGCTCGGCTCCATGCCCCTGGACGCTCGATTCGAGTTGGAGATCGAAGGACCGACCCTGTTCGCACGGTCGCTCGACGGCGTCCGGATCGTTGATATCTCGGACCCTAATGCCCCAGCACTCATCTCCACGATCGACGGGCTTGACGGCAACGACATCGAGATCGTCGGCACCACGATGTACGTGGCCGACTTCCTGGGCAGGCTGGTCATCGTGGATGTCAGCGATCCCGCAACCCCCGTGCAACTATCGGAGATCGCGACGCCCGGGCCCGAGTTTCTCGAGATTGAAGGGACGACGGCAGTTGTCGCGAGCCAGTTCGCCTCGACCGTCACGTTGTTCGATGTATCCGATCGGTCCCAGCCTGCCCAGGTATCGCAGTTCCGCATCGGCGACCGGATCGAGTCGCTGGAAGTCCGGTGGCCCCATGCCTTCCTGAGCAACACAGATGACCTGATCATCCTGGACATCAGCGACCCGTTAAATCCGCGCGAGCTCGGCCGTTACAACAGCGGCCTGGACGGCGTCTCCTTCATCGGGCTTCAGGATTCGCTGGCGTTTGTGCGTGAAGCCCGCGGCGCGGACAGACTGCTCCAACTGGTGAACGTTGGTCGGCCCGAGGCGATGCGGCTGTTTCGCACCGGCATCTTCGATTTTCGGGAGTTTGCACCGCCCTACGAGATCCAGGGAGACTGGCTGATCTCGCAAGCCCGATTCTCCAACATGGCGATCCACAGCCTGGAAGATCGAGCCCACCCGCGCCTCCTGGGCACCTTCGAGGTCGCCAGCGGTGACAACGCAATCAAGCTCATCGGAGACCGGCTGTACATTCTCGGGCGCTCAACTCTGGAGATCTTCGACATCGGCGGCTGCCCGCCGTACGACTTCTGCCCGGCCGACCTCAACGCCGATGGCGTCGCCAACTTCTACGACACGCAGGAGTTCGTAAACCTCTATCTTGCCGGCAAACTCCAGGCCGACTTCGACGGCGACGGAACGCTGACACCGGCCGACCTGATCGCTTTCCAGACCTCCCTCGCCGCGGGCTGCCCGTAACCCAGCGGCGCCACGCCCCTACATCGAGCATCTCCCGCGGCCGGGACCGGCACTGACACGTCGGCTCCGGCCGCTTGATTTCGCGCTGTCTCACGGGGGCCTATCACTACCCGTGCCCGACGCCCTCCTGAGAGCCACCAGCCTCCGCCACGCCTTCGACCTCGCCGAGAGCCCGCTGTTCGATCTGCCCGAGCTCACCATCGCCGCGGGCTGCCACGCCGCCGTCGTCGGCCCCAGCGGCTGCGGCAAGACCACGCTGCTGCGCCTGCTCACCGGCATCCTGACCCCCACCGCCGGCACGATCGAGCTCGATGGCCACCGCCTCGACAAACTGGGCGAGGCCCGCCGCCGGGCCATCCGCATTTCCACCGTAGGCTTCGTGTTCCAGCGCTTCGCCCTGCTCGATTACTGCACGGCCCTCGAGAACATCCTCCTGCCCCTTCGCCTGCACCGCTCGGTCGCGCTCGACGCCGAGGCCCGCCACCGCGCCCGTGAACTTGCCACGCGCGCCGGCATTGCGCACACGCTCAAGCGACGGCCCGATCGCCTCAGCCAGGGCGAGCAGCAGCGCGTCGCCATCTGCCGGGCGCTCATCACCAACCCCAAGCTCATTGCCTGCGACGAACCGACCGGCAACCTCGACCCCGCCCGCGCCGCGTCGATCATGGACCTGATCCTGGAGCAAGCCGAGCACACCGGTGCCACGGTGCTGCTGGTGACGCACGACCACGCCCTGCTGCCGCGTTTCGAGCACGTGCTGGACATGGGCACGCTGGCCAGAGAGGCCGCCACCGCATGAAGCTGCTGCCGCTCATATGGTGGCACGCCTGGCGGCATCGCGGCCGGTCTTTCCTGCTCGTCGGGTGCGTCGCCATCGCCCTGCTCGTGCCGCTGCTCAGCCGATCGCTGGCCGCACGATTCGAGAGCGCCCAGCGCGAGCGGGCCGCGATGGCGCCTTTGGTCGTCGGCGCCAAGGGCGGCCGCTTCGATCTCGTGCTTGCCTCGCTCTACTTCCGCCCGGCCCCGCTCGACCCCGTGCCGTTCGGCATGTTCGAGCGGCTAGCCGATGATCCACTCGCCACAGCCGTACCGATCCACGCGCGCTTCACCGCGTCGGGCGACCCGATCGTCGCCACCGACATCGGCTACTTCCAGCGTTCGGCCGTGCCATTGCCGCTGTCCGAGGGCCGGCTCTTTGCGCGCATTGGCGAGGCCGTCGTCGGCTCGGCCGCCGCTGCCCGCCACGGCCTGACGCCCGGCGCATCCATCTTCAGCGACGTGACGGAGACGTACGACATCACCAAGCCGCCCTCGCTCAAGCTCGATGTCGTCGGCGTGCTTGCCCCCACCGGCACCAGCGACGACGAGGCGATGTTCGTCGACCTGGAAACCGCGTGGCTGCTCGAGGGCTTCGCCCACGGCCACGACGATGCGCAGCAGGTCGAGCGCCCCGACCTGGTCATTGCCAGAAGGGACGGCCAGGTCGCGCTCAGCGAGGCGCTGCGAACATACCAGGAAGTGACCGAAGCCAATGCGCCCAGCTTCCACATCCATGGCGCGCGCGACGACTTCCCGCTGACCGCCGTTC
The DNA here is from genome assembly GCA_044440025.1 of Phycisphaerales bacterium JB060. GTDB lineage: Bacteria > Planctomycetota > Phycisphaerae > Phycisphaerales > UBA1924 > JAHCJI01. The sequence goes on from JBITAF010000147.1 coordinate 7,759, forward strand.
TGTTGTACCCCAAAGACGCCCGTGCCGCGACCATCCTCACCGCGCGCCTCAACGCCCGCGACGACGTGCAGGCCATCGAGCCCAGTGAAGTGGTCGACGAGCTCATCGCCTTCGTCGTGCGCCTGCGGCTGGTCTTCGACGCCATCTCGATCGTGCTGGCGGCCAGCACCGCCGCCCTCATCGCACTCATCGCCGTGCTTGGCTACCGCCTCAGGGCCGACGAGCTCCGCACCCTGGCCGACATGGGCGCTTCCAGGTCCACCGCCGCCGTGCTGGTGGGCGGGGAGTTGCTGTGCCTGGTGCTCCTGGGCGTCGCACTGGCCATCGCCATCGCGTGGCCGACGATACTGATCGCAAGCCATGCATCGGCGTTCGTATGATCCGCGAACCCGACCAAGAAGGAGAGCCTCCCATGCGCACGCCCACTCTGTTGACCACCACGCTGACCGCCGCGCTGCTGGTCGCCATCGCCGGCTTGGCCATGCCAGGCTGCAAGGAACAACCCGCGGCGGGCACCGGCCAATCGAGCCCGGCGACCAACAGCGAGGTGCTGACCACCTTCTACCCCACCACCTACTTCGCAGGCCGCATCGCCGGCGGGCTCGTCACCGTCCGCAGCCCGCTGCCGGCCGACGAAGACCCGATCTTCTGGCAGCCCGGCGCCGACGAGATGGTGCAGTTCCAGAACGCCCGGCTGGTCGTTACCAACGGCGCCGAGTTCGAGAAGTGGGTCGCCCGTGCCCCGCTCCCCCGCGCCCGCACCGTCGAGAGCCTGAGCGACGACGATCTGGACGCCACCGGCGGGCGCATCACCATGGAGACCACCAGCCACAGCCACGGCCCCGCGGGCGAGCACACCCACGAGGGGCTCGACGGCCACACCTGGGTGAGCCCCGACATCGCCATCGTCCAGGCCAGGAACATCGCCGACGCCATGAAGACCGCCTGGCCCGACCACGCCGACGCCTTCGACGCCAACCTCGCTTCGCTCGTCGAAGACCTGGAGATGCTCCGCACGTCGCTGGCCGACCTCACGCCGCTGGTCGAGCAGCACCGCCTGCTCGCCAGCCACCCCGCGTACAACTACCTCGCCCGCGACCTGGGCTGGCACGTCACCAACCTCGACCTCGACCCCGAGAGCGAGGACGTGCAGGCCGTCGTCGACGCCGTCCACGACGCGTTGCATCACCACGAGGACCATCACCACGATCACGACCACGGCGAAAGCCACGATCATGTGCACGACGAGGGCGATCACGACCATGAGCACACCCATGGCGACAAGCCCGTGATCCTACTGTGGGAGGGCGAGCCCACCGATGCGATCCGGAGCGCCATCCGCGAGGAACTTGGTGTCACCAGCATCCTTTTCACCCCCGCCGAGGGCCAGCCCGACGATGGGGACTACATGGACGTCATGCGGGCCAACCTCGATCGCCTCCGCGAGGCGCTGGGCGGCTAGCGGCCCATACCCTCAACCATGTTGAAGACCGCCGCGCTTGCCGCCCTCGCCCTGACGCTTCCCGCCTGCGGCCAGCGGGCCGAGCTGCCCACCGAGGGCCCCGCGCCGATCTATTCCGACAGCGAGGAAGACAGCCCCCGCGCCACCGGCTACCGCACCGAGACAGTCATCGAAGGGCTCAACCGCCCCTGGGCCATGGCCTGGCTTCCCGACAGCTCGATGCTCATCACCGAGCGGGGCGGACGCGTGCTGCTGGCCGATCCGCCGGGCGACTCGGGCTCGATCATCCAATGGCGGCTCATTCCCATCGAGGGCGCGCCCGAATCGAGCCGGCTGGGCCAGGGCGGCATGATGGACGTCGCGCTGCACCCCGACTTCGAGACCAACAACCTCGTCTACTTCACCCACGCCACCGGCGACGGCCGCGCGAACCGCACCGTGCTCTCCCGCGGCAGGCTCAAGATCCAGCGAAACGAGCTTCCCGACGTGCCCGATGGCCCCACGCTGGTCAGCGTCCGCATGGAAGGCGTCGAAGAACTCTTCCGCGTCACGCCCGACAAGCCCGGCGGCCAGCACTTCGGCAGCCGCCTGCTGTGGCTGCCCGACGGCACGCTCTTGATGTCCACCGGCGACGGCGGCAACCCTCCAACCCGCGCCGGCGGCCGCCTGACGCGCGAGAACCCGCAATACCTCGACAACACGCTGGGCAAGATCCTCCGCCTCAACGACGACGGCACGGCGCCGGATGACAACCCGTTCAGCGATCGAGAAGACGTCGGCAGGTTCATCTACACCTACGGCCACCGCAACGTCCAGGGCCTGGCCCGCGACCCCCAGACCGGCGACATCTGGGCCACCGAGCACGGCGCCCTGGGCGGCGACGAGCTCAACCGCATCACCCCCGGGACCAACTACGGCTGGCCCGAGGCGACCTACAGCATCCACTACAACGGCAACCAGATCAGCGAGCACGTGACCAAGGAGGGCATGGCCGACCCCACGCTCGTCTGGACGCCCGTGCTGGCCGCCTGCGGGCTGGCCTTCTACACCGGAGACAAGTTCCCCGACTGGCAGGGCGACCTCTTCGCCGGCGGGCTGGTCAGCCGCCAGGTCCGCCGCGTGATGCTGGAAGGCACGGGCGAGGCCGTCGAGGTCGAGGGCAACGAAACACTGCCCTTCGACGCCCGCATCCGCGACGTGCGGCAGGGGCCCGATGGCTACCTGTATATTTTGACTGATCAGCGGGACGGCAAACTTATCCGGATTCTGCTCGAGTAGGACCGAACGGCCACATGCTGGACAAACGACGACAGCGTGACGCAGCTCATATCCGCACGCGACGCGCCGCACCACCGGTGGCGAACCGTCCATCACCGGGTTCCATGGGCTGCTGATCGCCATCGAGTTGCTACTCGTGCGTCCAGGATCCGTAGACCAGCGGCGACACGTCGCCCGCGGGCGTGATGCGCCAGATGGTCTCGCTGCCGACGTCGGCCAGGTAGATCGTGCCGTCGCCGGCGACCTCGAGCCCCGAGCCGGGGTGGGGGGAAGTCGCCCAGAGGGGCGAGCAGGATGGTCAGCAGCGTCGCTGGCATGGCGGGCCTCCGCAGCACACCGATGCGCTCAAGCCTTCAGTCCAGCACAAACTCATCCAGTACAAATCAATCCAGCACGATCAAGAGCGGCACGATCATCAGCACGATCACCGCCGCCAGCGGCAGCGCCCAGTCCGCGTACCCCCAGAGCCTCGCCAACGGCCCGGGGTTCTCGACGGGTTCACCTTCGGCGGGTTTGCGTGCGGCCAGATAAACCTCTTGACCCAGTGAAGGGAACAGCACGCCCCAGAGTTGGTTGAGGCGGATCCACCAGCCGTGGTTCTCCAGCGGGCTCCTGGTCTGCCGGATCGCGTGCGAGCCGGTCATCATCTCGATATCGAGTCCGGCGCGCTGGCACAGCGTGCGCCACGAGGCCGGGCAGAACTTGCGGACGTGCCCCCAGTGGCGGTTGCGGCCCTGGCGGTCACGCTCGATGAGCTGCCTCGTGCGCACCCTCGCGATGGGCGTGGGGCCCACGGGCGTGCCGGCCAGGAAGACGCCGCCGGGCTTCAAGATGCGCGCGACTTCGCGGGCCGGACCCTCGACGTCCTTAAGGTGCTCGAACACGTGCAGGCACACGACCGCGTCGGCGGTATTGTCGTCGACGGGCAGCGTCTTGAGGAAGTCGCACGCGTGCGTCTCGTGATACTTCGAGGCCGCCAGCGAGGGGTGGTCGAGGTTGCCGTCCAGGCCGATCCAGCGGATGTTCGTTGGCGCGCCTTCCTCACCCTCGGTGAATCGCTTCATCCACCCACGCTCGCAGCCCAGGTCGACCACGACGTACTCGCGCCCCTGCTTCGCCGCCTCGCGGGCGCCGTCCTGGATGGCCCTGGCCGCCCACCAGTAGCGCTGCAGCCGCAGGCTGTATTTCGCGTTGCCGATGTGCCCGGTCAGGCCCTCGTTGGGCTCGGTCAGGTCGACGCTGGTGCGGTAGTCCATCAGCGGCCAGCGGAGGAAGGCCAGGCGGCCGACACGGGGTGTGCGTGTGGGCGTTGGCGTGGTCGGGGTGGAGGTCGAGACCGTGGTCGCTGTGGCCATGGGGTTCCCCTGTCGCCCCGCCGCCGTGCGAGGCGTGTGAAAAACAGTTTAGGCGGACGTTCCCCGGTATCCGCTTCCGCGGGGCTGCAATTGCTGCGGTCAGCTCTAACGGACGCGGTCGATGACCAGGGTGGCCACCTGGTGCCCGGGTTCGAGCTCCAGGGCGCGGCCGGCCAGTTCGCGAGCCTGGACCGCATCTCTCGGCTCACTGAACCCCAGCGCAAAGGCCCGATACGCCAGGTCGTCGGCGTTCTCCCCGAAGCGCTCCAGGCCCGCGGTCGCGACCTCGAGCAGTTTTCCCAACTGGAGCCCGACCGCCAGCCTCCGGCAGTACCGCACGTGCCCACGCTTGTCGTCCGGTTCGGCGGCCACATAGGCCTCCCATGCCTTGTACGCCTCGTCGCCGCGGTCCGATTGCTCGTAGGCGAGTTCCAGATTCATGGCGAACTGCATGCGGTCCGGCTCGATCTCGATGGCGCGCCGCATGGGCTCGATCGCTCGCGCCGCGTCGCCCGCGTGCATGGCGGCAACGCCCCGCATTCCGTGGGCGTCGGCGTGCGTGTCGTCCAGTTCGGTGGCCCGCGCGAAGTCTTCGCCCGCCGGCCGCGGATCGCCCGAGGTCAAGCGCACCAGCCCCAGGCTGTACCACGACTCGCTCCACTGGTCATCGATCTCGACTGTTCGCTCGAGGGCCGAAATCGACCCGGGTTTGTCGCCCATCATGTCGAGCACGACGCCGCGGTGGTAGTGGGCCAGGGCGTTGCCGGGTTCGAGATCGATCGCCAGGTCGAGCAGTGCGAGTTGGTCGGGTTCGGACTTGGCCCGCAGCGTGAGCATGATGGATTTGGCGCGATCGTCCGGTGCATTGTCGATGAGCTTGTCGAAGGACACCAGCTTGGAATCGTCGAGTTTCGATTCCAGGTGCGCGTCGAGGAAGCCAGCGATCGGCACGGCCCACGACTTGTTGTTGCCCGCCCACTCGGTCGAGATCGCCACGGGCCGCCCGTTGCCATCGATGACGATCGCGCCGGACCCGAAGGTGCTGAAGGGAAGGTCCAGCCGCAGGCGGCGGCCGCGCAGCGCGTCCTCGCGATCGCGCAGGACGGGGAGGGTGCTGGTGCCGATGCCCAGCGAGCCGGCGATCTCGAGCGGGAACCCGACGCGCGCCGTCACCGCGTCGGGCGCGGGCGAGGCGAGCTCGGCGTACCCGCCCGTCCACGCGGGCGCCTGCAAACCCGGCACGGCCAGCAGCGCCAGGCCCGCCCGGGCGTCGAAGGCGTATACCCCAGTCGCGGGCCGCTGCTCGCAGCAGGCGGCCTTGACCATCACCGACTCGCCGCGCAGCAGCCGGGCCAGCGGCACGAGCACCACCTCGTCGCGCACGACCAGCGCGAACGAGCCGTCGACCCTGGCGTCGCCCACCCCCCGCGTCGTGCACCGCACCATCGCGACCGCCACGCCCTCTGGCGTGCCGACGTTGACGTTGAGGCCGTACATCTCGTTGAGGAGCCGGGCCGTCTCTTCGACCTCGGTCGGCGAGGCGGGGTCGCTCGTGTCACCGGGCTGGGTGTCTTGTGTGTCGCCTTCGGGCTGAACGGCCGCGGTGGGCGAGGCGTGCGCGGCCGCCAGCGCCAGCATCAGCGCGCCCGAGAACGCGATCCACGTTTGCGTTGCTGCCCGCATGCACGGCTCCTAAACGAACGGTGAGGCTCACTTTAGCCGTAGCCCGGGGGAGCGGCCGGCTTACATCGGCCCCCCCGCCTGGCCGTACCGCACCAGCCGCTCGCCCTTGCGATCCCACAGGTTCAGCCGCAGGCAGGCGACCACGTCTCGCGGGTGCAGCGACGTCGCCACCGCCTCCTGGAGCTCTGGAACGGCCGCCATCGCCTCGGGCAGGCGATAGAAGGGGATCAACGGGTTGAGGTGGTGGATGTGGTGGTAGCCGATGTTGCCGGTAAACCAGTGCATCACCTTGCCAAGCCGCATGTAGCTGGATGACTCCGTGGCACCGAGGTAGTACGACCAGTGGTCGGGCAGCAGGATGCGCATGCCCTCGTAGTTGTGCTGGGCGTAGAACAGGTAGGCCCCCATCGCCGAGGCGATGGTGAAGGGCAGCATCAGGCCGAAGAACATCGCCCAGAAGCCACCGAGGAACCACAGCCCCGTCAGCACGCCCAGGTGCAGCACGATGGCGATGGCGCCGTCCCAGAATCGCCGCGGGTTGCGCAGCATCGGCATCAGGCTCAGGCTGAAGAAGAACACCGTGATATACGCCAGCGCGATCGTCGCCCAGTGCCGCTTGATGCGATACCTGAGCCGTTGCATGAACGTCGCCCGGCTCCACGCCTCGGTGGACATCAGCGGGAACGAGCCCAGGTCGGAGATGAGCAGGAGTTCGGCCGCCTTCGCCTCGGCGTGGCCCTCGGGCTGGTCGGTGCCCATGTGCGGCCCGGCCATGCTCGCCCCGGCGATCCCCGCATCGATGGCGGTCTTGGGCTCCAGGGGCTTGCCGACGTTGCCGTGGTGGAAGTTGTGGCTATGCCGCCAGTACCTGGGGGGCGTGAGCATGAGCATGCCCACGGGGTAGAACACCAGCTTGCCCCAGCGCGAGTCGCGCAGCAGGGCCTTGTGGATGTAGTCGTGGTACAGGATGAACCCGCGGACCAGCAGCAGCCCGCCCAGCACCGACGCCGCCAGCCGCACGGGCATCCATGGCGCGACCACGGCGACGGCCAACGCCGCCACGATGGCCGCCAGCGTCGACAACACGTGCCACCACGTGCGGCGGGGAGACTCGACGCCGAAGGGCTTGGTGGCCAGGAAGAGGGCCTTGCCGGTGCGCGGCTGGGCGGGGCTTGTGCGGGCCTGTTTGTCTGTAATTCCGTCGTCCTTCTGGATTGCGTGCTCGGGCATGGCAACCCCTCCGTCGCGTTTTCCCTGGGTCAGAGGGGATTGTACGCGAAGACGAGCGGTGCTTTTGGATTAGGGGTTGTGCGTGAAGTGTGGTTCAGGCGGCGTCTGGGATAGAACCGCTCAACCCGACCGAGCCGAGGCCGGCACACAGTCGTGTCTCTCTATCTGCCACCAAAACTAGAACTAATGATACCTCTTACCGGCCATTGAGACGCCGGTAGTAGTCGCCATACGGGCCAGAGTAGTTGTTCCGCGTTGTTGAGTCAGGGCGCGTGCGATGGTGCCCCGAAACCCGAGTTCCGTCGCTGCGCCGGTAAGACCGTATGTATAGATCGTCTTGCGCGGGAGGCAACCCGCTCCATAAGCCGCTGCTCAATGAGTTGTTTGCTCGGTATGAAGGCTGTTCATCACAGGCCCGAAGTTGCCGTAAGCCCAACGGGATAGCAACTATCAAGCACAGCCCCCAGGGAAACGGACTGCTACTCGGCTTCCCCTGGGCCGCTGTGCTCTTGCGAGTCTTCTGGTTGGGCTTACGAGTTGGCATCCCCTACAGATTCCCCCGCTTCTCCTGCTCCAACTCCAGCGCCTCGAAGAGCGCCTTGAAGTTGCCCTTGCCGAAGCTCTGCGAACCCCGGCGGCTGATGATCTCGAAGAACAGGGTCGGGCGGTCCTGGAGGGGCTTGGTGAAGAGCTGGAGCAGATACCCCTCGTCGTCGGCGTCCACCAGGATGCCCAGGTCCTTGATTCTTTCGTGGTCTTCCTTCACCGCCTCGTGGCCGTTCTCGGTGAGCATCTTGTTCACGCGGTCCCAGACCAGCTCGTAGTAGGTGTCCGGCAGGCTCAGGAAGTCCACGCCGCGGCGGCGCAGCTCGGCCACGCTCTTGAGCTCGTCGTCGGTGCGCAGGGCCAGGTGCTGCACGCCGGGGGTCATGCTGTGCCACTCGAGATACTCGAGGATCTGGCTCTTCTTCTTGCCCGGGGCGGGCTCGTTGATGGGCATCTTGATGAGGTTGTTGCCGCTGGCCATCACCTTGCTCATCAGGGCGCTGAACTCGGTCGAGATGTCCGCATCGTCGAAGTGCTTGAACATCGCGAAGCCCATGACGTCCTCGTACCACTTCACCCAGTGGTTCATCTTGCCCTCTTCGACGTTGCCCACGCAGTGGTCGACGAAGCGCAGGCCGCAGGGGTGCTGCTCGTTGTAGTCGTTGAGCGCAAAGTTGACGTACTTGCGGAAGCCCGGGGCGAACTCGCCCCCGCTCTTGACCTTGTCTAGCGCATAGGCCCCCTCGCGGCTGACGAAGCTGTGCACCGAGCGGCCGTAGGTCCTGATGCCCGCCATGGTGACCGAGCCGTTCTCGTCGCTGTAGGTCACCGGCTCGTAGGCGCTCTGGCCGCCATTACGCAGCACCTGCTCATACGCCGCCGTCGCGTCGGCCACGGTCAGCGCCACGTCCTTCACGCCGTCGCCGTAGGCCCGCAGCTCGTCGTTGATCGGGTCGTCGGGCGTCAGCGGCGTGGTCAGCAGCAGGCGGATATTGCCCTGCGTGAGCAGGTAGTCGGCCGTCCGGCGGCTGCCGGTGGTCAGGTCCGAGACCTGGTCGACCCGGAAGCCGAAGAGCTGGGCGTAGAACACGGCCGCCTGCTTGGCGTTGCCCACGTAGAAGCGGACGTGGTCGATATCGATGAGGTCCAGCGGGTCGACGGCCTTGGACGTGCTTGTGGTGGTGGCTGCGGAGGTCATGATATGTTCTCCGAAACGGCGCACCCGCTCCCGATGGGCCGCCCCCGCTCGCCGGATCGATTGCCCGGGTCCACGCGAGAACTGGCCAACGCGGGTGTCCGCGTCTGTCTGACAGTCTATGCGTCCCGGCAGGCAGGATGTTCCCGATCCCGATCCGCGAATACGCCCAATAAAGGCCGCCATCGGGCGATTATGCTTGATGAAGATGGACGCGGACCAACCCAACCCGGGGCCAAAGCGACGGCTCTTCCGCTCGGCAAAGGCCCTGGCCCGCCAGTGGCGGCCCATCGTCGCCGAGCGCATCCGCGAGCGAACGGGCCTGGGCACGCCCGACGAGCCCATGGCCCCCGCCGGCAGCCTGCCCGACCAGGGCGCGTGGGAGGCGGCCCGGTTCGGGGCCTTCTGGTTCGGCCAGGCGACTTCGATGCTGCGGATCGGCGGGCAGACCATCCTCACCGACCCGCACTTCGCCGAGCACGCGGGGGTTGGCTTGCGCGGCAAGCCCACCGGCCGTCGGAGGTCGATCGCGCTCCCGGCGACCGTGGGTGACCTGCCGCCGATTGACGTTCTCGTGCTCACCCACGCCCACATGGACCACTGGCACAAGCCCACGCTCCGCCAGCTCGTCAGCCCCACCACCACCGTCGTCGTGCCCAGGCACACGCGACGGCTGCTGCCCAACCGCGGCCGCGGCTTCAGGAACGTCATCGAACTCCGCTGGCAGGAGACCGAGGATTTAGACGGCTTCGGCGTCACCGCCTGGCCCTGCAAGCACTGGGGCGCGCGGTATCTCTGGGACCGCTTCCGCGGCTACAACGCCTACGTCATCGAGGACGACCACCGAAAGCTCCTCTTCGCCGGCGACACGGCCGATACCGACGCCTTCGACAGCCTGGCCGACGAGACCAACCCCATCGACACCGCCATCCTGGGCATCGGCAACAGCTACGAGCCCTGGGACGCCGTCCACGCCACGCCCGAGCAGGCCGCCGCCATGGCCGAGCGCATGGGCGCCGCCCGCCTCATGCCCATCCACCACAGCACCTTCCACGACGCGGCCGAGCCGGTGGGCGAGCCGCTCGAGCGGCTGAAGAGGATCTGGGCCCCGCGCGAGACCATCTGCGAGGGCGTGGGCGAGGCGCACCTGGAATAAGGGATCCCAGCAGTCCCCTCGCTCTCGGACCTCGGGCCACGGCGCCCCCGGGGCCAGCCCCGGACGCCGGGGAGCCCGAAACGGAGCGTCGGGGACATCAAACGGAGCCTCCGGTAGATCAAACGGGGCCTCCGGGTGATCCAACGGAGCTTCCGGTTGATCAACCGGAGCCTCCGGTAGATCAACCGGAGCCTCCGGTAGATCAACGGGAGCCTCCGGTAGATCAACGGGAGCCTCCGGTAGATCAATGGGAGCCTCCGGTAGATCAAACGGAGCTTGCGGTAGATCAACCGGAGCTTGCGGTTGATCTACCGGAGAGCGCCGGTGGGCCCACCGGGCGCACCCGGCCCGAGTCGGGTCGGACCGGGTGGCCCCACCGGGGGGGCCCCGTGGCACCCCCCCCCCCCCG